>JBKBTZ010000084.1:0-14954 GCA_046290825.1 Limisphaerales bacterium | reverse complement strand
GAGCACCAGCCAGGTGGCGTCGCGGCCATCGGCGGTTTGCAGCCAAACCCATTGCGGGCTGTTCTGGTCCACGAACCCGTCGGGCGTGAACCGGATGACATGGCGGCTGCCGGTGGTGAGGGCGGCAAGTTTCCAGGGCGTTTCACCTTCGAGACCGGGCGGCGCCACTTCAAAGCGGAGGCTGCTGTCGAGTTCGTATTCCACGGCGCGCGCGTCCTCCTCGGTGAAGGCGGTTTCGGCGCGGAGACCGTAGGCGCGGGTCTCGGGCTGGAGCCAGAGCAACATGGGCATGCCCTCGGAGACGGCGCGGCTCTGCGCGTAACGGGTCAGCGCAAGCAGGCGGCGCGCTTCATTGTCCAGCGTGCGCCCGCTGAAAAAGCGGGACAGCGCGGGGGCGGCCACGGCGACCGCCATCGCGAGGAGCGCGAGGACGAGAACGAGTTCGATGAGTGTGAACGCGCGGCGGGCAAAGCCGGGGCGCGCCAGCCAGACGCGCCCCGGCCCACCAACCACCAACCACCGGGCACGGTCAGCCCCCCTTGCGGAGGACCGGCCGCCACCCGGCAGAGTGTTTTGCGTTCGCAAAGTCACGGAGGTTCAACGTTTGGTCGCCCAACTGGTGATGTCGTCCTCGTTGCCGGGCCGGCCATCGGGGCCGGCGGAGTAGAGGTCGTAGCCGTTGGGGTTGTTCTTGCCGGGACATTCGTAGATGTAGGCGTTGCCCCACGGGTCGAGCGGAATGTCGCTCTTGAGGTAGGGGCCTTTCCAACTCGTGGCGTCGCGCGGCTGCACGATGAGGTCATTCAACCCGTCCTTGCCGCGCGGGTAATAGCCGTTGTCCACCTCGAAGGCGTCGAGCGCGGTGCCGAAGGCGGCGATCTGCGACTGCGCGGCGGTGATGCGCGCCTGTTCGGAACGGCCCGCAAGCTTGGGCACGACGATGGCGGCGAGCGTGCCGATGATGACCAGCACGAGCAGCATCTCGACGAGCGTGAAGGCGTGCTGGCGGGCACGGTCCGGGCGGGGGTGACGGTTCAGTTTCATGGTGTGTTGGTGTTATTTGATTTGTTGCTGGAGTTCGAACACCGGCAGGAGCATGCCGATGAAAATGGTCCCCACGAAGCCGGCGATGAGGAACAGCATGAGCGGCTCGAGCAGGGCGACGGCGGTCTTGAGGTTGCGGTCGAGGTCGGACTCGACATCCACGGCGATGCGGACGAGTTCCTGGTCCAGGCGGCCGCTTTCCTCGGCGACGGAAATCATTTCGAGTGCCGCGCCCGAGAAGAGGGTGGGGCAGTCGGCGAGGCTCGGCCCGAGCGCCTTGCCTTCCTTCACGCGGTCAATCGAGTTGCTGACCGCGTCCACAAGAATCTGGTTGCCCAGGGAGCGGCGGGCGACGTTGAGGGCGTTGACCAGCGGAACGCCGGCCCCGAGCAGCGTGCCGAGCATCCGGCAGAAGCGCGCCATGGCGAATTGCGAAACCAGCGGACCGATGGTCGGCAGCTTGAGGATGGCTGATTCCCATTGCCGCCGCCCGGTGGGGGACAGGATCCAGGTCCGCGCGATCAGCACCATGACGACCAGTCCGACGAGCAGGGCGAGGCCGTAATTCCGCATGACCTCGCTGACGGCGATGATGATTTGCGTGATGAGCGGCAGGTTGCCGCCGAGGCCCTGAAACACGGGCATGAACTTGGGGATGAAAAACACCAGCAGGAACACCAGCACACCGATGGCGAGGAACGCGAGGATGGCCGGATAGAACATCGCCGCAAACACCTTGCCCTTGAGTTCCTTCTCCCGCGCCTGGAAGTCGGCGATCTGCGCCAGCACCACGTCCAGGAAACCGCCCGTTTCGCCCGCCTCCACCATCGCGACATAGACGCGCGGAAACACGTCGGGCGACTGCGCCATCGCGTTGGCCAGCGTCATGCCGTCCACGACGCGGTCGTGGATTTCCTTCCATTTGGCCGCGGCGGCGGGGGACTTGGTTTGTTTGTGCAGGATGACGAGGGCGCGACTGAGGGGGACGCCCGCCGCCAGCAGGCTGGAGAGGAGCCGGGTGAAATTTTCGAGCGCCTTGCCAGGCACCTTGCCGCTGCCAAGCGACATCGCGGGCACGGCGGGGACAGCGGCCTTGCCATTGCCGTTGCGCGACTCGACCAGGTTCACCGGGCGCAGGCCCTGCGCTTCCATCTGACGAAACGCCTCGGCCCGGCCGGCGGCCTCGATGACGCCTTCAGCCAGCGCGCCATTCGCGCCCAGGGCTTTGTATTGGAAGGTGGGCATGTCGTCAGGCAAACCTCCAACTTTCAACGTCCAACCTCGAACCTTCAACGAGGTCAACCGCGCCGCCCCTGGAAGTTGGGCGTTGGATGTTGGTTGTTGGATGTTTCATGGTTTCAACGAGCGGGGCTTTCGGCGGTTTGCGTCCGCGCGACTTCTTTCGCCGTGGTGACGCTGAGGACCTCCTCGACCGTGGTGATGCCCTGGCGGACAAGCCGCCAGCCGTCTTCCGCCAGCGTTTTCATACCGGCGCGGCGGGCGGCCTCGCGAATGAGGTCGCTGGAGGCGTGGTTCAAAATCAGCTTCCGAATCTCCTCGTCGGTGTCCATCCACTCGAAAATCGCGTGGCGGCCAAAGAAACCGGTGTTGCGGCACTCGCGGCAGCCGACGGACCGGTAAATCACGGTGTCGGCGGGGATGCCCACCTGGGTCTTGAACGCGGTGGCGGCAGCCGAGGTGTCGGGCTGTTTGCAATGTTGGCAAAGGACGCGGACGAGGCGTTGCGCGAGCACGGCCTCCAGCGAGGAGGCCACCAGATACGGTTCCACGCCCATGTCCACCAGTCGGGTCAATGCGCCGGGGGCGTCGTTCGTGTGCAGGGTGGAGAAGACGAGGTGGCCGGTGAGCGACGCCTGCACGGCAATCTGCGCGGTTTCCTGGTCGCGGATTTCACCGATGAGCACGACGTCCGGGTCGTGGCGCAGAATCGAGCGCAGCCCGCGCGCGAAGGTGAGGCCGGACTTCTCATTGACCTGAATCTGGTTGACGCCCTTGAGCTGGTATTCGACGGGGTCCTCGATGGTGATGATTTTCCGGACGGAATCGTTGATGGCGGCGAGGGCGGTGTAGAGCGTGGAGGTTTTGCCGCTGCCGGTCGGGCCGGTGACGAGGATGATGCCGTGCGGCAACCCAAGCACGCGCTGGAAGCAATTCCGTTCCCGCGCGTCCATGCCGAGTTCGTCGAGACCGAGCAGCGTGGCGTTCTGCCGGAGCAGGCGCATGACCACCGCCTCGCCATGCAGCATGGGGATCACGGACACGCGGATGTCCACCTCGGCGTCATCAATGCGAATCTTGATGCGGCCATCCTGGGGCAGGCGTTTCTCGGCGATGTTGAGGTGGCTGAGAATCTTGACGCGCGAGACGATGGCGGGCTGGAAGCGTTTCAACTGTGCGGGCACCGGCACATCCTGCAGTTCGCCGTCAATGCGGTAGCGGATGCGGAATTCGTCCTCGAAAGGTTCCAGGTGGATGTCGGAGGCGCGCAGCTCGATGGCGTCGCGGAGCACCTGGTTGACGAAACGAATGATCGAGGCGTCCTCGGCGGCGCTGTCGAGGTCGGTGTCGCTTTTCTCGTCCTCGTCCACCACCTCGAAGGGCGCGGCTTCGTCGAGGGTGTCAATCGTGTCCGCGCCGACGCCGAGGTGGCGCTTCATTTCGCGCTGGATGGCCTCGGTGGGCGCCAGCACCGGCGTGAGCCGGAGGCCGGTCATGGCCTTGAGCGTGTCGAAGCCCTGTGTCGCGAACAGCCGGCTGGTGGCCACCTCGATGCTGCCGTTGGTGCGGCGCAGGGGCAGCAACTCGTCCTTGAGCAGGATGCGCGCGGGAAAAAGCGAGAGGACTTGTTTGTCGGGTTCGACGCCCTCGAGATTCGAGAAGGGCACGCCGTATTCGTGCGCGACCCAGCGGAGCACGTCCTCCTCGGTGCGGGCCAGCGCAGGGTTGGCGGCCAGCGCCCGGGCCAGCGTCTGGGCATCCGTGACCGCCAATTGCCGGCCTGCCACGAGCCGTTGCAAGAGTTCGGGCAGGGCGGAGGAGTTGGCGGTCTGGGTGGGCATGAGGCTTGCGGTTTTGGCTGTCGAACAGGAGGCCGCCCGCTGGAAAACGGACGGCCTCCCGCGGGATTGTTTCAGTCCGCTGTCAATCAGGGAAGCCGGTTAATTGACGAGGCCCATCTGGAGGGCGACGGCTTCTTGCTTGGTGGTGAGAACCTTCTTCAGGTTGTCCTGGGCCGCCTTGAGTTCGGCTTCCTTCGCGGCGCGGGCTTTGCGATAGGCGTCCATCTTGGCCTTGAGTTCGTTGTTCGAGGCGTTGCTCTCAATGGCCGTGCGCAGAGCCGTCTCTTCCGCCGCCGGTTCGCCGCCCCAACGGCCGCCACCGGGACCGCCGCCGCGGCCGCCAAAGGCGCCGCGCATGCCCGCGCCCATCTGTTCGCGGCGCAGGTCCATGACCTTCTGAACGAGCGGTTCGATGGCCTTCCACTCGGTGTCGTCCTTGACTTCGAGGCGCTCGCGGACGCCTTCCATCATCCGCTGCTGCATCTGGGCGGGATCCCAGTTGCCACGGTCGCCGCGGTTGCCGCGATCGCCACGATCGCCGCCCGGACCGCCTTGCGCGAACGCGGCGGGAGTGGCGAGGCAAAGGGCGGTGATGCCGGTGAGGGCCAGCAGTTTTGTGAGGTGTTTCATGACTGTGTTCTCCGTTTGTGTTTGGTTTGATTGCGCAGGTGAGGGCAATGCGCCCTCCCTGCTTGTGGTCACTCTGGCAAGGAGCGTGCCAAGCCGGGTTTTGGGGTTTTTTGAGCAGTGCCGGGGAAGGTTTCGCGCAGAGCTTGCGCGCCGGGCTGCGCAAGCTTTGCGCGCCGGTTAATTTTTGGTGTCAATTGGGAAAGAGGATTGAACCTGTGTCCACGCGGCCTACATTTGATTCATGCAAAACCGCCTGAGCCGCCGTTCGTTCTTCCGCCGTTCCAGTCTGGCTGCCGCCGGGGTGCTCGGCGCGCCCGCCATCGTTCGCGCCAACGCCGACGTGACGTTCAAGCCCGGCGACCGGCCCCGGCGCATCATTCATCTGGTCGCGGACGGCATGACCCTCGCCACACTCACCTGCGCGGAGCAGTTGTCGCATTACACGCGGCAGCGCGGCCTGGCGTGGCTGGAGTTGACGCGCCGCCCGGACGCGACGAACGGACTGATGGAGACCCGGTCGCTGAATTCGCTGGTGACGGATTCGGCGGCGGCCTCGTCGGCGTGGGGCAGCGGCTCGCGCGTGGTCAACGGGGCGATCAATGTGCTGCCGGATGGGCGCGCGTTGCGGACGCTGTATCAACTCTTCGGTGAGCAGGGGTGGAAACGCGGCCTGGTGACGACGGCCGAGGTGACGCATGCCACGCCCGCCGGGTTCGCCGCCAACGTCAACAGCCGGGCCACCAGCGAGGCCATTGCCGATCAGTATCTCGACCGGCGCATTGAGGTGTTACTGGGCGGGGGGGCGAAGTTTTTCGATCCGGGCACGCGCAAGGACCAGCGCGACCTGCGCGGCGAATTTGTCCGGGCGGGTTACGCTTCGCTCAAGACCCGCGAGGAACTGCGCGCGGCCCCGGTGGACCGCCCGTGGCTGGGCACGTTTGACCGGAGCCACCTGCCGTTCACCGTGGACCACCAGCATGACGCGGCGCTGCAACAGCGCATTCCGACGCTCGCGGAAATGACCGAGGCGGCGCTCCGGCGGCTGGAGCGTGAGGAGCATTTCATCCTGCAAATCGAAGGCGCGCGGGTGGACATGGCGGCGCATTTGAATGACCCGGCGGGCACGTTCTTCGATCAGATCGCCTTCGATGACGCGGTGGCCGTGGCGGTGGCGTTTCAACAGCGGCACCCCGACACGCTGGTGGTGGTCACGTCCGACCACGGCACCGGCGGTCCGGCGTTGAATGGCGCGGGCAAGAACTACGACAAATCCGTGCCGCTGCTGAAAAACGTGGCGGCGCAGCGGCGGTCCTTCGCGGCCATCATCCAGGAAATCACCGGAGCGGTGACCTTTGATGGCGAGGCCTACAAATACGAGGGCGAGGCGGCGGCACGGAAGACGGATGCCGACAAGGTGGCGGCGATTGTATTCGACGCGACGGGCTACAAGCTGTCCGAGCGGCGGGCCGCCAAACTGTGCCAGGCGTTCGCGGGGAAGAGCGATGCCCAGAGCGATTTCATGCGCAGCGGCACGGCAGAGTTGGGCCAGTTGCTGGCCAACCACACGGGCGTGGGCTGGACGTCACTGAACCACACCTCCGACCACGTTCCGCTGGTGGCGGTGGGGCCGGGCGCAGAGCGGTTCCACGGCTTCTTCCGCAACGTGGATGTGTTCCGGCACTACACGCAGCTCGCCAAAATTGATTTCCAGAACCCGGAACTGCCGCTCATGGCCGAGTGTGGACCGAGCGCGGCAACGGTCGAGGGCCTGGTGTGAGCGAATGCGGTCCGCCCATGCGGGATCGGGGCGGACCTGAGTCATTGGTTGGATGCCACCGTCCGCTGGTTGCGGCGGGGTGGATGATCAACTCACCAGCCAGTTCAAAATTGCCTTCTGCACGTGCAGGCGGTTTTCGGCCTGGGTGAAAATGGTTTCCGCATTTGCCTCGAAGGTGGCGTCGTCAATTTCCTTGCCCCGATACGCCGGCAGGCAGTGCATGACCAGCGCGCCGGGTTTGGCAAGCCGCACGAGGTTGGCGTTGATCTGATAGGCTCCCAGTGCGGCGATGCGCTCGGCGGCCTCGGCCTCCTTGCCCATCGAAACCCACACGTCCGTGTAAAGCACGTCGGCTCCTTCCGCGGCGGCGCGCAAATCCTCGGTGACGCGGATGCGACCGCCGGCGCGCCGCAGGAGTTCCGGGCCGGGCTGATAGGCGCGCGGCGCGGCGATCCGAAGCTCGAAGCCCAGTTTCGCGGCGGCCCAAATCCAGGAGACGGGCACGTTGCACGCGCCGTCGCCGATGAAGGCCACCACTCGGTCGCGCACAGATCCAAGCCGTTCCTCGATGGTGAACAAGTCGGTCAGGACCTGGCACGGATGCTCCTGATCAGTGAGGGCGTTGACGACGGGGATGCCGGCGAGGGCGGCGAGTTCCTCGACCTCGGCCTGGCCATAGGTGCGAATAACGACGCCATGCACCATGCGGCCCAGCACGCGGGCGGTATCCTTTACCGGCTCGCCCCGCCCGAGCTGGATGTCTCCGGCGTTCAGGAAAAGCGGGCGGCCACCGAGTTCATGGATGCCCACCTCGAACGAGACCCGGGTGCGCGTGGAGGACTTGGCAAAAATCATCGCCCACGTTTGGCCTTCGAGGGGGCGCGGGTGGCGCGGGCGCTGGGATTTGAACGCGGGCACGCTGCGCAGCACGGCTTCCATGTCCGCGCGGCTCATCGTTTCCAGACTCAGCAAATGTTTCATGACGGTGGGCGGACGATTTTACCGATGCCGGAGGACGTCCGCCGAAAGCGCACACATTAGCCCCGGCGCGGGCCGGGCGTCAGCAAGTTTTTGGGCGGCCCGCGGTTGGCGCACTCAGCCCGTGACCATTTTCGCAGACGGCGGGGTGGCTTGGCACCGGGGCCACCGTGCCCGTTTGCGGCCGGTGGGCGGCGGCATTTTCTGGTTTCTTTTGTTCCGCAAGTTTCTTATGCTGCCGTGGTCACCGTTAAGGTGGCCTGCCCGTAAATTCGTAACCGTATCTGAACTATGCCACTGACACATACCCGCGACCTGTTCGCCAAGGCCCTCAAGGGCAAATACGCCCTCGGCGCCTTCAACGTCAACAACATGGAACTCATCCAGGCCATCGTTGAGGCCTGTGAGGAGGAGAAGGCCCCGCTGATTCTTCAGATTTCCAAGGGCGCCCGCGAATACGCCAATCCGGTGTATCTCAAGAAATTGATCGAGGCCGCCGTCAGCCTCTCCACCGTGCCGATCGCGGTCCACCTCGATCACGGCGACTCCTTCGAGTTGTGCAAACAGTGCATTGATGAGGGGTTCACCAGCGTCATGATTGACGCCTCGCACGAGCCGTTTGAGAAGAATGTGGAAATCACCCGCAAAGTGGTGGAATACGCGCACAAGCACAACTGCTCGGTCGAGTCCGAATTGGGCCACCTCGTCGGCGCCCAGTTTGATGACGGCGAGGAGGGGGGCGCGCATTCGTCCAGCGGCCATTACACAAACCCCGCCGAGGCCGTGAAATTTGTGAAGGAAACGGGCTGCGATTCACTGGCCGTTGCCATCGGCAACAGCCACGGTGCCTACAAGTTCAAGGGCGAGCAGCACCTTGATCTGGAGCGGCTCAAGCTCATCAAGAAGGCGCTCATGGAGGCCGGGCTGGGCGATTATCCCCTGGTGCTGCACGGAGCGTCCAGCGTGCCGCAGCACCTCGTGGACGAGGTCAACAAATACGGCGGCAAGATGCCCGACGCGAAGGGCGTGCCGGAGGCCGACATCGAGGTCGCCCGCCGCACCGGCTGCACCAAGGTCAACATTGACACGGATTTGCGCATCGCCATGACCGCCGCCATCCGCAAGGTGTTCGTCGAAAAGCCGGGCGAGTTTGATCCCCGCAAGTATCTCGGCCCCGCCCGCAAGGCGGTGAAGGAACTGGTGCGGCACAAGGTTCGCAACGTGCTCTGCTGCGCCGGGCACGCCTTCGACTGAGCCGTCGGCCCGTTGCTTTCTCGTCCGCCAAGCCCGCCCTGTTTCGGGGCGGGCTTTTTTGCCCTCCGCGGTTGCCGCGGGTCACTGCAAGGCTTGGATTTGCCGGGTGATTTCGATGGCGAGATCGAGGGCGCGTTTGGCCGAGACGCCGCTCACCGCCGGGGTGCGGCGGGCGGCGACGCATTCCACGAAATGCCGAAGTTCCAGCTTCAGCGGCTCGTCTTTGGCGATGGGCACCGGCTCGCGGACGATCTTCCGGCCCGCGAATTCGCTGGTCACGGTGCCTTTGGCGCCCGCCAGGGCCAGCAGCTTGGCCATGGTCGAGCTTTCCTTGTCGTCGGCGCCGGCCAGGCGATAGATGAATCCCTCCTGCACGCGGTAATCGAGCGAGATGTAGGCCGGCTGCGGGCCGGCGCTGAAAACGCGGATTTTGCGCATGCGCTCGGGGCTGACCCGGCTGGCGGTGATGTTGGCCACGCACCCGTTGGCAAAGCGGAGGCGCGCGTTGGCAATGTCCTCGGACGCGCTCAATACCGGCACGCCCACCGCTTCGACTGACGCGACCGGTGCGTTCACAAAGGCCAGCACCACGTCGAGGTCGTGAATCATCAGGTCCAGCACCACACCAATGTCCGTGGAGCGGGCGGGGTAGGGCGAGAGCCGGTGGCACTCGATGAAGCGCGGCTGGGTGGCGACGCCTTGCAGGTAGGTGAACACGGGGTTGAACCGTTCGACGTGCCCCACCTGCAGGACCAGCCCGCGCGCTTGCGCAAGGTCCACGAGTTCCGCCGCCTGTTCCGCCGTGTCGGTCATCGGCTTTTCGACGAGCACGTGCCGCCCGGCGGTGAGCAGTTCGCGGGCGAGCGCAAAGTGCGTGGTGGTGGGGGTGACGATGTTGACGGCCTCGGCGGCGGTGATCACCTCGGGCAGAGAGGCAAACGCCCGGGTGCCATGCTGTGCGGCGAGTTTGCGCGCCGCCTCATGGTTCACGTCGTGGACGCCGACAAATTCGACGAGTCCGGCGGCGGCCAGTTCGGCATAGATACGCACGTGATGACGGCCCAGGGAACCGGTGCCGAGCACGGCCACTTTCAAGCGGGACGCATGGTTCATGATGGGAGAGTGAGTTCGGTGTCCGCGTGAACCCCGGCCGGGACCGGCCATGGGGCGGTGGCTGGATTGACGATGCGCACGTTGCCCCGAAAGACATTCGCGGCCGAGAAGCGAACGGGTCCCTTTACCGCCAGCGAACGGCAATCCCGCAAGGAGGGCACGCCGTCCGCCAGAGCCGCCTCGAGCTGGTCCACCAGCTTGTAATGGCCATCGAGGTCGAGCGCGGGCGGCTGTCCATGGCGTTCCGGGACCAGTTCGATCCGCCAGTCCGGCGTGATCCGGTAGGCGTCGGAACGGACAGCCAGCAGGTCGGCGCAGGTTTTCACGGGCGCAAAACGGGCGCGGGGCACGAGCAGCGCCGCCGCGCCCGGAAAACATGCGATGGCCGCCCCCATCGCGGTTTCGAGCTGCGCCACCTTGGGCGACCGGGGATCGCGCGGGTCCACGGTCTTCACGTTTTTGATGAGGGGCAGGGGAATCATCCCCCCGTGCTGGCGCAGCACGTCAGCCAGGGCATCCAGTCGCACCCATAGATTGTTGGTGTTGAAATAGCGGTGGCGCGTGATGTCCTGGAACGCGGCCTCGTCGGCGGCGGGGCATTGCGCGGATTCGCGCAGCAGCAATTGCCCGCGCCGTTGCGCCAGGTGACCGCCCTTGCGGTCGGCGGCGGTCCGCTCGCACACCTCCATGAGGAACGGGCTGCCCGACGCGGCAAACCACGCGAGCAGTTTCGGATCGAGGCTGGCGCCGAGGTTGTCCGCATTCGAGACGAACAGATAGCGCGCGCCGTCGGCCAGCAATCGCTCCAGCCAGCCGGAACCCGCCAGGGCGGGGAACAGATCGCCGTGCCCGGGCGGGCACCACTCGAGTTGGGGATGGGCGGGCCATTCGACCGGGCGCAACATGGCGAGGTCCACCTTGGGCACGAAATTTTGGAGCAGTTCGAGGGATTTCGGTTCCCCCAGTTCCGGATGCCGCGTCAGCGCCGCGAGCGTGGCCGCGCTGGTGCTGAAACTGTTCATCAGCAGGAAGCGCAACGGCACGCCGTGCGTCCGCCGCAGATGCAGGATCTGCCGGGCGATCAAGTCGAGAAAGGTTTGCCCGTCCCGCACTCGCAGCAGCGACTTCGGCGATTCCAGGCCCATGCTGGTGCCCAGACCGCCATTGAGTTTCAGCACGACCGTCTGCCGCAGGAGCTCCGCCCGCGCTTCCGTCGCCGGCAGGGCCTCGTAACGCGGCAGGGCGGTCACCGGTTCCAGGTCGGCTTCCGGAATCTGCCCCGTCGCCCCGGCCACCAGGGCGCGGTAATTGTGCTCAAACGCGCGAATGCACGCTTCGGTTAGCCCGGCCGCCCGCATTTTGGACGCAAACTCCGGGAAATGGTCCGTGACGTTGCCCATGCGGCCCGTGGTGTAGCCCAAAAGCCGCGCCCGTAAAATCAGGAAATGCGCGGCGCGCCGGTTGTGCGGTTGCCCTTTTGGCCCGCCCCCCACAAGATGGGCGCGTATGAACGAAGCCCCGGCCAGTGCCGGCAGCCCGGCCAAGACAGACAAAAAGGGAAAGCGCCGCGAAGCGCGCGAGCGCGCGGTGCAGTTCCTCTTTCAGCACGATTTGAATCCGCCCGAAGACCTCGAGGCGGCGTTGCGCGAATTCTGGGAGACGCAGCGCGCCAGCGCCCATGCGGACGACCGCGGCCCCACCTGGGGCGAGCAACGCGAACTGCCGCCGCCCACCGCCGACGAGGCGGCCATCCAGCTTTTCGCCGAACCGCTCATTCGCGGCGTCCTCGAACATCGGGCGCGGCTCGATGAGGAGATCCAGAAGCACGCCAAAAACTGGTCGCTGCACCGCATGGCCGTGGTGGACCGCAACGTTCTGCGGCTGGCCGCGTATGAAATGTTTTACCGCGAGGACATCCCGCCGGTGGTCAGCATCAATGAGGCGGTGGACATCGCGAAAAAATTTTCCACGCAGGACAGCGGCAAGTTCGTCAACGGCATCCTCGACCACATGCGCCGCGAGGTGATGCGTCCGGCGCGGCAGGGACAACCGCCCGTGTCGGCCCCGTCCAACTCGTAATCCGACGGATTTCCATCCCGAGCAAGACGAGGACCTAGAATCACCACGGCCTGCGATGTTTGCCGACCTGCACCTGCACTCGACCTTTTCCGACGGGACGTTTGCGCCCGAGGAAATCGTCGGCCACGGGCGGCGGCTGGGCTTTGCGGTGCTGGCGTTGACCGACCATGACACGCTGGAGGGCTGCCCCCGCATGGCTGCGGCGTGCGCGGCGGCGGGGATTGAATGTGTCCTCGGCGCGGAACTCACGGCGGAACTGGGCGAGCACGAACTGCACATCCTCGGCTACGGTCTCGATCCGGAAAACCAACGCTTGAAGGAGGCGCTGGCGCGGTTTCAGGTGGTTCGGCAGAACCGCATTCGCGAAATGGTGGCCCGCCTCAACGAGCTGGGCCTGCCGCTGGACGGGGACTCGGTTTTTGCCCAGGCCAACTGCCGCGCTCCGGGCCGTCCGCACGTTGCGCGCGCGCTGGTGGCGGCGGGGCATTGCGGAAGCCTGGACGAGGCCTTCGAGCGTTTCCTGAAAAAACACCGGCCCGCCTGGGTGCCCAAGGCCAGGATGTCCGCGCGGGAGGCGATGGAACTGATTCATGCCGCGGGCGGCGTCGCGGTGCTGGCGCATCCCGGGCTGAACCAGTGCGACGAAGTCATCCCGGAACTGGTCCGGGCGGGCCTCGATGGCATCGAGTGCTACCACACCAAACACGGCGCGGGCACGGCGGCGCGCTATCTGAATTTTGCGCGCCAATACGGCTTGCTGGTCACCGGCGGCTCCGACTGCCACGGGAGGAACAAAGGACGGCCGTTGATCGGCGGGGTGAAGCTGGCGGGGCATTACGTTCACAAGCTGCAAAAGGCCATTGCCCGGCGGCACGCCGGGGTGGCGGTCTCCACCGCTGTCGCCCCAACGGCGGAAGCGATGAAATGTTGAAGCCCGGGACAGGTCCGCGGGACCGCGTCCATTGTTCCTCAATCCACCATCCAAAATCAGAAATCCCTCATGGGTCTGTTTGCCAAATTCAAGGCCGCGCTCGCCAAGACGCACGACAAGCTCACGCACGAGATCAAGCGCATCATTACGCGCTCGCCCAAGCTCGATGCCGCCACGCTCGAGGAGATCGAGGTGGCGCTGATCGGCGCGGACCTCGGCATGGAGATGACCGAACGCATCGTGGCGGCGGTGAAAAAGGCCTATGAATCCCAAGGGGCCGCCGGCCTCGACGTGCTGGCCATCGCCCGGCGCGAAGTCGAGAACTGCCTGACGGTGAAGGAACCCGGGCTGCGCACGGCCCCCGCCGGGCCGACCGTCGTTTCCATCGTGGGCGTCAACGGCACCGGCAAGACCACCACCTCCGCCAAGCTGGCGCACCTGGTGCAATCCCAGGGGAAGACCGCCTTGTTGGCGGCGTGCGACACGTTCCGAGCCGCAGCCATCGAACAGCTCAAGCTGTGGGGGGCGCGTTTGAACGTCGAGGTCATCGCGGGCGCCTACCATGCCGACCCCGCCGCCGTGGCGCATGATGCGATCACCGCCGCCGTGTCCCGGAGGGCCGATTACGTTTTCGTGGACACGGCGGGGCGGCTGCACACCAAGCACAACCTGATGCAGGAACTGCAGAAAGTTCACCGCGTGATGGGCCGGCACCTGCCCGGCGCGCCGCATGAGGTGCTGCTGGTGCTGGACGCCACGACCGGCATGAATGCGCTGACCCAGGCACGCGAGTTCCACAAGGCCGTGCCGTTGACCGGCCTCATTGTGACCAAGCTCGACGGCACCAGCAAAGGCGGCATGGTGGTGGCGATCCAGCGGGAACTGGGCATCCCCATCAAGTTCGTCGGCCTCGGGGAGAAGGCGGATGACCTGCAGCCATTCGATCCCCAGCAATTTGCGCAGGCCTTGTTTGAGGAGTGAGCCGCGGACCGCGTTGCCGTGGGCATGGCCCTCGCGCCTTGCCCGCCCGCCCGTTTGGCCGCAAGCTGCGGAAGTGAAATCCGGTTGCCCAGTTTTGCGTTCGCGTCAGCGAGCGGGTGACCTTGCGGGGCGATGGTCGCAGGGCAGGGGAGCCGCCTTGCTGTTTGGATTGCTGCTGCTTTTGTCGCCCCGTGCGAGTTTCGCCGCCGGCCCGGCGGGCAGTCATCTCCTCAACGTCTGGACTGCCGAGGACGGGCTGCGGAACAGCTCCGTCACCGCCGTCGCGCAGACGCCTGACGGCTTTTTGTGGGTGGGCACCTACAACGGGCTGGCGCGGTTCGACGGGGTGAAATTCACCGTGTTTGATCCCGCCACCACCCCCGAGTTGCGCCACGCGCGGGTGCGGCGGCTGCATGTGGACGGCTCGGGAACGCTGTGGATCGGCTTGCATGACGGGTCGCTGTCCACCTGGCGGGAAGGGGTGTTTTCTTCGGAGTGGGAGGGCACGGGCCAGTTGGACAGCGCGCCGGCGGTGATTCCGGGGCGTTCGCTCCCGCCCCGGTTTCTGCTAAATCACGGGCATTTCCTGGTATCCGTGCCCGGGGACGGCGGTTCCAACCGCTGGCAGGAGGTGGCTCCGCCCGGCGCCTCGGCCGGCTCGCTGGCGGTGGAGGATTGGGACGGCGCGATCTGGCTGCGGACTCGTGAGCAGAAACTCTGGCGCTGGCACCATGGGCAGTTTGAAAACCTGACTCTCCCCGACGGCACCAACGCCGTCATCAACGCGCTGACGCTGGACCGTCGGGGCCGGGTGTGGCTGGCCACCGACGGGAAGCTGTGGATGTGGAACGGCGCCGAGTTCGAAGACCGGTCGCCCACCAATGGCGCGCCCGTCCGGCGCTTTCAACAGCTCTGTTTCCTGCGCAACGGCGATGTCTGGGTGCTGGCCGATGACCGGGTCCGTAAAGCCTATCTCGGAGAAGCCGAGTAAGAGGGGACAAAAATATGGGAAATCTCGATGCAGTGTTCGCTTCCCTTAAGGAAGCACAAAAATACCTTGCATTGGCCAGCCGGAAAGACAAAGACG
>JBKBTZ010000083.1:0-15171 GCA_046290825.1 Limisphaerales bacterium | reverse complement strand
GGCGAGCCGGGTGGGATGCACCAGCACGGCGGGCTTTACTCCGAGTTCCTTGGCGGTGGCCTTGAGGGTGGCCTCGATGTCGGCTGCTTTGAAGGAGGAAAGCTGCTCCAGCGCATCGCGGAGCCGGGCCAGATTGGCTTTGTTGGCGGGCACGAAGTCGCGTTCGACGGCCTCGGGTGCGTAGGTGAGTTCTTCCTTGAAATAAAAATCGCACCAGCCGGGCAGTTCGCTAAAGGTCTTGGGTTTTTCCTTCACGGTGTCGAGCGCGGCGCGAACATAGGCGGGGTCGTGGGCGTTGGTGTTGATGCCGGCTTTGCCGAGGGCGTGAACCGCGAGGTCGTAGTAACGCTCGTTCGGCATGGTGCGGATGTATTCCCAGTTCATCCACTGGAGCTTGGTCATGTCGAACTTCGCGCCGGAGCGGAGCACGCCGGGCAGGTCGAACCGCTCGATGATTTCAGCCAGCGGCATGATTTCGCGGTTGTCCTTGGGCGACCAGCCGAGGAGGCAGAGGTAATTCAATACCGCCTCGGGCGCGTAGCCCTCCTCCATGTAAACCGAGATGATCGCGCCCTGGTCACGCTTGCTCATCTTCGAGCCGTCGGGATTCAGGATGAGCGGGATGTGCGCGTATTTCGGCGGGGCCACGTCGAACGCCTCGAACAGCGCGATGTGCTTGGCGGTGTTTGTCAGATGGTCCTCGCCGCGAATGACGTGCGTGATTCCCATGTCGAGGTCGTCCACGACGTTGACGAGGTGGAACACCGGTTCACCGTCGGAGCGCACGATGACGAAATCCGGATCGGCCTGTTCGCGGTCGGTGAGGGGGCGCACAATATTGCCGCAGACGAGGTCGGGGATGGTGATCGGCTCGCGCTTCATCTTGAAGCGGATGGCGCCGTCCTTTTCGTAAGCCAGGCCGCGGGAAAGCAGCGCCTCGACGCGCCGCCGGTAACAGTCCTTGCGCTGGCTCTGGAAATACGGCCCGCACGGTCCCCGGCTCGGCCCGGTGGCGTCGCTCGTCACAGGACCTTCGTCCCAATCGAGGCCCAGCCAGCGGAGCCCGTCGAGGATGACCTCCACCGCCGCCTGCGTGTTCCGGGCGACGTCGGTGTCCTCGATGCGGAGAATGAACGTGCCCCCGTGATGCCGGGCAAAGAGCCAGTTGAACAGGGCGGTGCGGGCGCCGCCGATGTGCAGGAAGCCGGTGGGACTCGGGGCGAAACGAACGCGCGGTTTCATGGCGGCAGTTTAAGCACGGACCGGCGGCGCGGCGCACGGAGAAAATGCCGGAGACACGCGACCCAGGTTCGCCAGCCGCCCCCGACCGGGTGATTTGCGGTTTCGGCGGGCATCGGTTACAACACCGCCATGCGATTCATCGGCGGCGTCATCGAAAAGCTCCAGCGGCATCCCAAGCGCATCGTGTTTCCGGAAGGCCACGAGCCGCGCATCCTCCAGGCGGCGCGGCAGTTTTATTCGCTGCGTCTCGGCGTGCCCATCCTGCTGGGCGACCGCACCCGCATCAAGGAGATGGCCGCCGAACTGAACGTGAACCTCGAGGGCATCCGCATCATCAACCCCGCCGAGAGTGACGAGCTGGAGAACTTCAGCAAACGCTTCCGCCAGTTGCGTCATTACAAAGGTCTCCGCGCGCCCGAGGCCACCGACGCCATGCTCCAGCCGAACTATTTCGGCGCGATGATGGTGGCCATGCATCAGGCGGACGGCCTGGTGTCCGGCGCCACCGGCACCACGGCGAGCGTGCTGCGGCCGCTGCTGCAAATCGTCAAGCCGGCCGAAGGCATCAAGACCACCTCGAGCTGCATGGTCATGGAGGTGGAGGACTCGCGCTACGGGCAGGACGGCGTGCTGTTCATGGGCGACTGCGACGTGATTCCGGACCCGAACGTCGAGCAACTGGCCGACATTACCGTCTCGGTCGCCACGCTCGCCCGGCAGTTGCTCGGGGTGAAGCCGCGCGTGGCACTGTTGTCGTTCTCCACCAAGGGCAGCACCGCGCACCCGAGCATTGACAAGATCAAGGCTGCGACCGCGCTGGCCAAACGCAAGGCCGAGCAGGCCCGGCTCGAGGTGGAGATTGACGGCGAACTGCAAGCCGACACCGCGCTGGTGCCGGAAATCGCCAAACGCAAGCTGCCGGACAGCGACGTGGCCGGGCAGGCGAACGTCCTGATCTTCCCCGACCTCAACTCCGGCAACATCGCCAGCAAGCTCGTCCGGCATCTGGCCCGCGCCAATGCCTACGGCAACATCCTTCTCGGCCTTGACCGCCCCGCCGCCGACGTGTCGCGCGGCTCGAACGCGCACGACATCCTGGGCGTCGCCGCCATCGTCGGCGTGCAGTCCGTAGCCTACGAGAAGCTTTATCCACCAAAGCTCGAACTGCCCGGGGATCTGCTGGCGGAGTGACGCTCCCGCGAGCCGTCCGGTTTCCTTGTGATTTCTCATGCCCATCCCGCCTCCCGTTAACCGGTCGCTTGACGACATTCCGGTTTACCAGCCCGGCCGCCCCATTGAGGAGGTTGCCCGCGAACTGGGTCTGCCCGCCGCCGAAATCATCAAGCTCGCGTCGAACGAGAATCCGCTCGGCCCCTCGCCCAGGGCGCTCGCGGCGATGCGGGACGTGCTGGCCAACCTGCATCTCTACCCGGACGGCAACGCCTTTTACCTCAAGCAGGCGCTCGCCAGGAAACTCGGCGTGGCGCCCGCAAACCTCATCCTCGGCAACGGCTCGAATGAAATTCTCGAGTTCATCGGTCACGCCTACATGGGGCCGGGGGTGGACGTGGTGGTGTCGGATTACTGTTTCGCCGTCTATCCGCTCGTGACGAAGCTGTTCGGCGCGAATCTCGTCCCCGTGCCGGCGAAAAACCACGGCCATGACCTGCCGGCGATGCTCGCGGCCATCACGCCGGACACGCGCGTCGTTTTCGTGGCGAACCCGAACAACCCCACCGGCACGCTCGTCGGCAAGGAGGAGCTGCGCCGCTTCGTGGACGCGGTTCCCGCCCATGTCCTGCTCGCGCTGGACGAGGCTTACATCGAGTTCCTCGATGACCCGGCGGATTTCGTGGGCGAAATCGCGCGGGGCGGACGGCCCAATCTGCTCATCCTGCGGACCTTCTCGAAGATTTTCGGGCTGGCCGGGCTGCGGCTGGGCTACGGCATCGCGCATCCCGAACTCATCGCGGTGTTCGAGAAAATCCGGCAGCCGTTCAACATCAACGCGATTGCCCAGGCCGGTGCCCTGGCCGCGCTCGACGACGAGGAACACACCCGCCGCACCCGCGAGAACAACCGCGCCGGGCTGCGGCAGTGGGAGGCATTCTGCCGGGCGCGCGGTCTGGAGTTCGTCCCCTCCGCCGCCAACTTCATCCTGATCCGGGTGGGCGATGGGCAGGGCGTGTTTGCCGCGCTGCAACGCGAGGGCGTCATCACGCGGCCCATGGGCGGCTACCGGCTGCCCGAGTGGCTGCGCGTTTCCATCGGCACGCCGGCCGAAAACGAGCGCGGCATGGCGGCGCTGGCGCGGGTGCTGGCGGCGGCGTGAGTGTCCCGCCCGGCTTGCGCTTCGGGCCTGCCTCCCTAGACTCCGCCGCCATGCACAGTTTTCGTTACGTTGGGAATCGTTTGTTCTGCGAGGGCGTCGCGGTGGACGCGCTCGCGCAACGCTTCGGCACACCGCTGTTCATCTATTCGCAAGCCACTCTCACGGACCATTACCGCAAACTGGACCGCGCCATGAGCGGCGTGGACCACCTGGTCTGCTTCGCGGTGAAGTCCAATTCCAACCTCGCCGTCCTCCGCACCCTGGCCGACCTGGGCAGCGGTTTCGACATCGTGAGCGCGGGCGAACTACGCCGGGTCATCGCCGCCGGGGGCGACCCGCGCCGGTGCGTGTTTGCCGGCGTCGGCAAGACGGAGGAGGAGATTGCTTATGCGCTCCGGCAGGGCGTGTATTCCTTCAACGCCGAGAGCGAGCCGGAACTGGCCCGCATCAACCGCGTCGCCGCCCGCCTCAAAAAAACCGCTCCCGTCGCCGTCCGCGTGAATCCGAACGTGGACGCCGGCACCCACGCCAAGATCACCACCGGCACCTACGAGAACAAATTCGGCATCGCTTTCGAGGAGATCGAGGGCATCTACGCCCGCGCCGCCAAGCTCAAGAACCTCCGGTTGCGCGGCCTCCAGATGCACATCGGTTCGCAGCTCACGGACATCCAGCCCTTCGAGTTGGCGGTGCGCAAGGTCGCGCCGCTCGTGGCCACGTTGAAGGCGCGGCACGGCCTTGAGTTCTTCAGCATCGGCGGCGGCATCGGCATTGTTTATCAGGATGCGCTGGCCAGCGGATCGCCCGCGTGGTGGCAGCGCCCGGCGGCGAAGAAAATCCTCACGCCCGCCGTTTACGCGCAGCGGCTGCTGCCGTTGTTGCAGCCGCTCGGCCTCCGGATTCTCCTGGAGCCGGGCCGGTTCATTTCCGGAAACGCGGGCATTCTCGTGACGCGCATTGAGTTCGTGAAGCGCACCGGGCGGAAGCATTTCCTCATCGTGGACGCCGCCATGAACGACCTCATCCGTCCGGCGTTCTACGATTCCTACCACGAGATCGTGCCGCTGCGGCGAAAGGGCGGGGCGCTGATTTCCTGCGATGTCGTCGGGCCGGTATGCGAGTCCGGCGATTACTTCGCGAAAGACCGCCCGCTGCCGAAGCTGGGTGAGGGGGATTACCTCGCGCTGATGAGCGCGGGCGCCTATGGCTCGGTGATGGGGTCGAATTACAACACCCGTCCGCTGGCTGCCGAGGTGCTGGTGCGGGGCCGCCAGGCCGAACTGGTGCGCCGTCGGCAGGCCATCCCCGCCATCTGGGCAGACGAACGGCTGGCCGGGTGGCAGCGGAAGAAATAAATCCGAAGCCTGAAAGGCCGGAGCGCCCAGAAACTGGCCCTGCAGTTTTGCCACGGCTTTGTTCCGGCGGCGGTTCGGAAAGAGCAGGCAAGGTCCGGGATGGTTTCGGCATTCATTCAGCGGAATTCATCGTGCGCGCGTCCTCTTTCGCCGATGCTCTCGCGGCGTCGTAAGTCCCGAGTGGGTTTTCCCCGAGGTGAGGCAGGAAGGCGCTCCGGTTGACTCCCGCCATTTCTCCCCGCCTTCGATAACATTCCCTCGGGGTCAATCGGCAGGCTCAAAAAGGCTCGCGCGTCGGCGTTGGTGGCTGGATTTCTTCGTTGTCCTGTCCCATGCTGGGGGGCGTCGTGTTCTCGTGGTTGCCATATCCGTCCGGGCTTGCCGCCCGCACTGCCCGGAATGTTCCCGGCGACCTGCCCGGTCGGTCCGCAGGCGTTGCCGTTCCCCGGCCACGTGAGCAAGCCATCCCCTTTCGAGACAGTTCCCCCCCGGTTCCCCCGCCGCGCCCCGGCCGGGTTCGCCACCCTTCTCTGGCGAACGTTCGCGGGTGTCTCGGCGGGGCGCTCTTGGTTGTGTTGGCCGGACTGCCGGCGCTCAGCCAGGCGGAGGTCGGAACCGGTTTTGCCGGGCAATATGTGATCCGCTCCTGGGGCACGGAGGCGGGGCTGCCGCAAAACTCCGTGAACGCGATCGCCCAAACGCCCGAAGGTTACTTGTGGTTGGCGACGCAGGGCGGGCTGGCACGGTTCGACGGGGTGCGGTTCAAGGTGTTCGGTCTGGAGGAAGGGCTGCCCTCCGTGAGCGTCCGCGCGCTGCTGGTGGACCGGGCGGGCGACCTGTGGATCGGCACCGGCGGCGGAATATGCCGGTGGCGGGCGGGACGGTTCGAGCGGTTTACGGTCCGGGACGGGCTGGCGGCGGATGCGGTCTCGTCGCTGGCCCTGGACGCGGACGGACGGCTGTGGATCGGGACGATTTTGGGCGTGAGCATCTTCGCCAACGGCCGTTTTGTCACCGAACCCGCTTTGGAAACGCTCGGGCGGGTGTCCATCCGGACTCTGGTCGCGGACGGCAAAGGTGGCATGGTGATTTCGTCCGTGGTGGGTCTGTTCCGGGTGGCGGATGGGCGGCTGGAGGAATTGCCCGGGCCGACCGAGCTGCCGGAGATTTCCCCGTATTGCCTGCTGGTGGACCGCGCGGGGCGGCTGTGGGCGGGCATCGGCAACGGACAGATGCTATGCCGCGAACGCGAAGAATGGAAGGTGTATGACATGACCTCCGGCCTGCCGTTCGCCTACATCAGCGTGCTGGCCGAGGACGGGGACGGGACGCTGTGGGCGGGGTCCGTGGACGCGGGATTGTATGGGCTGCGGGACGGGCGGTTTCTGCCCGTGCACCGGACGGATGGGCTGTCCGCCGAGGACATTCGGTCATTGTTTGTGGATGACGAAGGCCATCTCTGGGTGGGCACCCGCACGGGTGGTTTGAACCGGATGGCGCGCCGCAAGGTGGAGGTGTTCGGCGCGGCGCAGGGGTTGACGAATGAGTTTGTGCGCGCGGTGGCGGAGACACCGGACGGCTCCTGGTGGGTGGCGACGGCGGGGGCCGGATTGCAACGACACACCGGGGCGGGGTTCGTTTCCTGGGAAGACGATAACAACTCGCAATTCACCTTTTTGAACACCGTGCTGGCGACGCATGACGGACACCTGTGGGTGGGCGGCGCGGGCTGCCTGTTTCAACTGCTCGACAGCAAGCTGATCGGCTCATGGAAACGGGCGCAGGTGGCGTGGCTGGCCAATGCCTCGGTCACCGCCCTGCTCGAGGACGAGCGGGAGGGCCTCTGGGTGGGCACCAGCCTGGGCAAGGTGCTGCGGTTCCGCGGCGGTGAGTTCGAATCCTTCGGCGGCGATGCCGCCCGCGGGACCGTGACCGCCCTGGCCCAGACGGAGGATGGCGCGCTGTGGATTGGCTCGACGACGGGGGGACTGATGCAGATGCGGCCCGGCTCGGGCAGCACCTATTCGTTCGAGGAAATCCTGCCCGGCCGCGACATCCGGGCGTTGCACGCCGACGGACAGGGCACCGTTTGGATCGGGCTGGCGGGTGGCGGGCTGGCCCGCTGGCGCGCCGGACAACTGGCGTTCATCACGCGGCGCGAAGGCCTGGCCGATGACACGATCTCGCAAATTCTCGACGACGGGCAGGGGCACCTGTGGCTGGGCAGCAACCGTGGTTTGATGCGGGTGCGCCGGGCGGAATTGGATGCGCTCGCGGAGGGAAGGCTCAAGTTCATCCACCCGCGCGTCTTCGGCGTGGCGGATGGCCTGCTGGCGGAGGAATTCGCCACCGCCTCCTGCCCCACGGCCACGCGGCTGCAATCCGGAGAACTGCTGTTCCCGACGGTCCGTGGCGTCGTGCGGATTGACCCGCGCCAACCCCTGCGGGCCGCACCCGTGCCCCGCGTGATCATCGAAGAACTGATGGTCGGCGGCGCGCCGCATCCGGGTTTTCCGCCCCAGGGCGTGCGTGGCGGAGACGAACCGCCCGTGGTCGTGGTTCCGCCCGGACGGCGCGATGTCGAAATCACCTACACCGGCCTGAGCTACGCGGCGCCGGCGCGAATGCGCTTCCGCTACCGGCTTGGGGCCGACGCGGAATGGGTCGAAGCCGGCACCCGACGCTCGGCCTATTACCAGCAGCTTCGGCCCGGGCGCTATGAGTTCCAGGTGCTGGCGGCGAACGCGGACAACCAATGGACGCTCACCCCGGCAGCGGTCATTCTCAACCTGCGCCCGCATTACTGGGAAACGCTGTGGTTCGCGGTGCTGGTCGGACTGTTGATCCTCGGCGCGGCGGCCGGCGGGGTGCGGCTGGCCGAACGGCGACGTTACCGCCGCCGCCTGGCCCGTTTGGAGACCCGCAACGCCGTCGAACGCGAGCGACTCCGCATCTCCCGCGACATGCACGACAACGTCGGCAGCATGCTCACCCAGGTCTCGCAAATGAGCGACCTGGCCCAGAACGCGGAGGATTCCGACACCCTGCGGCAACGGCTGGGGCGTATCGGCGACCAGGCGCGCGTCGCCGTGCAGGCGCTCGACGAGGTGGTGTGGACCACCAACCCGCAAAACGACAACCTCGCCAATTTTGCGCACTACGTGAGCCGTTACGCCGACGACTTCTTCGAGGCCGCCGGGCTGCGTTGCTGGCAGGAGATTCCACCCGACCTGCCCGCCTGGCCGCTGCCCGCCGACGCGCGCCACAACCTTTTCCTCGCGGTCAAGGAGGCGTTCAACAACATCGTCAAGCACGCCCGCGCCACCGAGGTCTGGCTCCGGCTTCGCTGGAATCGGGACCACCTCACGATTGAAATTGAGGACAATGGCCGCGGTTTCGACCCCGCCGCGCTCCAAGGGGAGGCCGGCAACGGGCTGCGCAACCTCGCCGCGCGGCTCGCCCAGGAACAGGGGCGGGCGGAAATCACCAGCCAGCCCGGCCACGGCACCCGCGTGCGCCTGATCCTGCCCATCGCTGAGGCCGAACCGCCCGCGCCGTGAAAAGTTTCGCCGCCGTCCGCACCGTCGGCTACCGTCCGCCTCCCGAACGCATGAGCGATCCCGCACTGCCCGATCCCGCGCCCGCCCCCAACGGCGACCTTTCCGCCCGGCTCCGGGCCGCCGCCGACCTGCTCGAACAGGTGGCCGCGAACCGCGCCCTGCTGGCGGCCCTTCCGGTCGAGGAACGCACCCGGTTGCTGACCGCGGCAGGCGACATTTATTGCCCGGACCCACGGGAACGGCGCCGCCTGGTCAAGGCCCGCATCCAGCAGCGCAAGGCCGAGAAACGCAAACAGGCGGAAACCCGGCTGCACGAGACCGGCATTCGCAAGCTCCGCCGCGAAAAGGTCTTCACCACGCCCAATGTTTTCCCGCCCCAAAATTTCGCGCAGATCGAGGTCACCAACGACCCGGATTTTCGCGAGGCGGTCGAACCGCAGAACTGTTACATCTGCAAACAGGACTATTCGCGCATCCACCACTTTTACGACCAGCTTTGCCCCGCGTGCGCCGAGTTCAACTGGCGCAAGCGCGGCGAACTGGCCGACCTGCGCGGACGCGTTGCGCTCCTGACCGGCGGCCGGGTGAAAATCGGTTACCAGGCCGGCATCAAGCTGCTGCGGTGCGGCGCGGAACTCATCGTCTGCACGCGCTTCCCCCGTGACGCGGCCCTGCGCTATGCGGCGGAGCCGGACTTCGCGGAGTGGGGCCACCGGCTGGAAATTTTCGGCCTCGACCTGCGCCACACGCCCAGCGTGGAGGCGTTCTGCCAGCACCTGCTGACCACGCGCCCCCGGCTGGACTTCATCCTGAACAACGCCTGCCAGACCGTGCGGCGGCCGCCCGACTTCTATGAGCACATGATGGCGCGGGAGAACGGTCCGTTGCACGACCTGCCACCCGAAGCCGCGCGGTTGCTGGGCGCCTACGAGGGATTGCGCGGCTATCACCTGTTGCCGGACGGGAACGCGGCCCTGGCGCGTCGTCGCCTGGCCCAGGTGGCCGGGTTGACGCACGCCGCGGAACTGTCCCAAATCCCCCTGCTGCCGGACGAGTTGGAGGCGCAACAGGCCTTGTTCCCGAAGGGTCAACTGGACCAGGACCTCCAGCAGGTAGATTTACGCGAGCGCAACTCGTGGCGTTTGCTGCTGCACGAAGTGCCCACCGTCGAACTGCTCGAGGTTCAGCTCGTCAACGCCATCGCGCCCTTCGTGCTGAACGCGCGGCTCAAACCCCTGCTACTCCGCACCCCGGAGCGGGACAAGCACATCGTCAACGTTTCCGCCGTCGAAGGGCAATTCTACCGGAAATTCAAAACCACGCGGCATCCCCACACCAACATGGCCAAGGCCGCGCTCAACATGATGACGCGCACCTCCGCCGCCGACTACCACGCGGACGGCATCCACATGAACGCCGTGGACACGGGCTGGGTGACCGACGAGGACCCGGCCCCGATCGCCGCGCGCAAACGGGCGGAGCATCGCTTTCACCCGCCACTCGACATCGTGGATGGCGCGGCCCGGATCGTGGATCCCATCATTGACGGCTTCAACACCGGCCGCCACCTCTGGGGCAAATTTCTGAAGGATTATCGCGAGACCGACTGGTAGGACACCAACCCCGCAACTCGGAAAGCGAGTCCCCGGCTCCACGCTCCGCCCTTCGGAGCACCGGATCTTTCCGGCGCCCCGAAGGGGGAGTGCGAAGCAGCCAGCAACGGTTTACTGCTGCCCGATGACCAGCACCGAGTTCTGGCCGCCGAACGGGTTCGGCACCTGTTCGCGCGCATTCGGGTCCGGCTGCCACTGCCCGTCCACCACGAAAAGGTATTCGTAGCGGCCCGGCGTGACGCTGATTTCCTTCACCCACGCGCCGTCGCCCGTTTGGGTGGCCGGCTCGGGCTGCCAGGAATTGAACGAACCCGCCACCGCCACCGATCGGGCACCGGCGGCGGCCAGTTGCAGCCGGACCACCGGGCCGGGGGCCGGGGTGGACGAAGCCGCAGCCTTGGGTGCGGTTTTCGGAGTAGTCTGCGCCTTCGATTTCGATGCCTTGGCGGGCGCAGCCGCCTTGGCGGAGGATTTCTTGGTCTTGTTCATTGGTTTGGGAAAAGCCCGCCGAAGCGGGACCCCAAGAGGTAACGCAGTTGGCGTGCCGGGGCAACGCCTGGATTGTGCCAGTTTGGTGACAGCGGCGGTTTGACGGGCCTTTTCTCGCGCTGCGCACGAAAGATTTTTGCCGCCGATTCTTCGGCGTGTTCGCTTTCGCGCAGCCTGGCCAAAACGCCACGCCGCCCGCAAAGCCGGGTTGCCCCGCCGTCCCGGACGCTTCATGCTCTCGCCGGCCCGCCATCGTCCTCGCCTCACGCTTCAGGAGTCACACCGCCCATGTTCGAACCACCCCTCGATGTTCGCATCCCGGCCCCCTCACAGACCAAGGCCATGGATTGGAGCCTCGTGCTGGCCAGCCAGGGCATTCCACACTGGATTGCGCCGCCGGATGAATCGGGACAGTGGGGACTCGTGCTCGCCAGCGCGGATGGCGAGCGGGCGGAACGCGCGGTGCGGCTTTACGAGGCCGAAAACGCGCCCCGCCCGTGGCAGCAGCCCGTGCTGGCCGGCCGCGCGATGTTCGACTGGGCAGCGGTGGTCTGGGCCATCCCGCTAATCGCCATCCATTTCATCGTGTTACGCGCCCCGGAGCTTCGCGAACTGGCGCTGATGCACGGCTACGCCTTGTCCCGCGGCGAATGGTGGCGGCTTGTCACCGCCACGCAGTTGCATGCCGATGGCGGCCATCTGGCCAGTAACCTGACGATTGGTTTTGTGCTGGCGGGACTGGTCCTGGGCCGGTGGGGCACGGCCACCGGCCTGGCAGCGGTGCTGCTGGCCGGCGTGGGCGGCAACGCGCTGAACTGGCTCCTCCAGCCGGAAGCCCGTAGCCTCGGCGCATCCGGCGCGGTCATGGGCTGCCTTGGTTTGCTGGCATTGACACCCCGCGGCGCATTCGGCGGCCCGCACCGGGCCTGGCGCGGCGTGGCGGGCAGCCTGGCAGCGGCGGGAATGCTCTTTGTGTTGCTCGGCCTGGACCCGCGTTCCGACGTGGTGGCGCACGGGGGCGGTTTTCTCACAGGTCTGTTGCTGGCGGCGGCCCTCCGGCAGCGCCCGGCCCGCCGGGAACCGTGGAGCGAATGGCTGGCGCTGGCCGTTTTTGCGATGTTGCAACTGGCGGCCTGGTGGGCAGTTTTCCACGCTGCCGGATGACGCCCCCCGCCGAGACGCTTTTTCCTGCTCCGCCAGTTGCAGGCCGCCGGGCTTGTGGCACTCTACCCGGCGTCAGTGGACACCATGAACCAACCAAAAATCATCGCCTACCTGAAACCTCACTGCGGCTGGAGCAACGGCGTCCGCGCCATCCTCCGCAAATACAATCTCTCCTACGAGGACCGCGACATCATCAACGACCCGCTCCAACGCCAGGAAATGATCATGAAGAGCGGGCAGATGCTCAGTCCGTGCGTCGAGGTCAACGGCCACATGCTGGCCGATGTCAGCGGCGAGGAAGTGGAGGCCTATCTGCTTGCGCAGGGGCTGGTGCAGCCCAACGCGGCCCAGCCGGACGCCCCCATCAACCAGCCCTGCGCGCATGAAATGCCCTCGGCGCCGATTCAGTTCCGCTGAAGCGCGGAAACTCTAGCGGGGCGGCGGAGTGGTGGCGGCGGGTTTGGCCATCACTCGGACAGCACCCGACGCGGCGTCGTAGATGATTTGCTGGCCCGGTGGAGGCGCGGGGAGCCGGGGCAGGTAGCCCTCGGTCACCAGTTCGTTCAACTCCTTCGGCAGTCGGCCCTCCTCCATCTGGAACATCTGGATGGCCTGTCGCAGCGTCGCGAGATCGAGCGTCTTGTCCGCATGCTGTTGCGCCCGCGTGGCCGCGCCAATGTAATCCACCGGCGCGGTCAGGGGATTCGACGCAGGTTCCTTTTTTGCGGGTTCCTTGCCACACCCGGCCAACACAACCGTCACCGCGGCAAAGAGGATCAATTGGGAGGCGCTCATGAGCGGAACACTAGGCCCTGGCCAGACACGGCTCAAGCGCGAGGTGGCGCCGTGACGGTTATTTTCCGTTGAGCGCGAAAGCCATTGCTGGTCGTTCGAGCGGGTGCGGTCACCGTCTTTCGGAAGCCACGCGCGTGCGGAGGGCTTCGGCCTGGCGCTGCACCGCCGCGCGGTCACCGGGCGACAGGTGGGCCAGGTTGCGCACCTGCAACCTCATGCGCGGGTTCGCGCGTAACCGCCGTTCATGGCGGCGCAGGAAATCCCAGTAAAGCGTGGTGAACGGGCAGGCGTTCGGGCCGGTGACCTGCGCGGGATCGAAGCGGCAGCCCGCGCAGTAGTTGCTCATGCGCTGAATGTATTTGCCCGTGGCCGCGTAAGGCTTGCTGGCCATTACGCCGCCGTCGGCGAACTGCGACATGCCGAGCGTGTTCGGCAGCTCCACCCATTCCACCGCGTCCACATACACCGCCAGATACCACTCGTGGAGTTCGCGCGGTCGCACCCCCAGCAGCAGCGCGAACAGCCCCGTGACCATCAGCCGCTGGATGTGATGCGCGTAGCCGAACCGCAACGTCTGGCCGACCGCGTGGCGCAGGCAGTTCATGTCGGTCTCGCCGGTCCAGTAAAACTTGGGCAACGGCTGGTCCGCGCCCAGCGCGTTGCGATCGCGGTAGCCGGGCATGAACTGCCAGTAAATGCCGCGCACATATTCGCGCCAGCCGAGGATCTGCCGGATGAATCCCTCGACCGCCGGAAGCGGCGCGCGTCCCCCTCGCCACGCGGCCTCGGCGGCGGCGATGACTTTCCGCGGGTCCAGCAGCTTGAGATTCATCGCCGCGCTCAACCGCGAATGATACAGCCACGGCTCGCCCGTCCACATCGCATCCTGATACTGGCCGAACAGCGGCAGGCGGTTCGTGATGAAATCGTCCAACGCCGCTTCAGCGTCGGCGGGCGTCACCGGCCAGTCAAAAGCTTCGAGATCGCCGGGATGAGCGGCGAAGCGTTTCGCCACGAGTTCAAGGACTTCGCGGGTGATGGCGTCGGGCGGGAAGCGGCGCGGCGCGGGTAGAAAGCCGGGGCCGTCCCGGCCAAAACTGCCCCGGTTCTCGGCGTCGAAATTCCACGCGCCTCCGCAAGGCTGGTCGCCGTCCATCAGCACGCGATGACGCTGACGGAGTTCGCGGTAGAAGAATTCCAGGCGGAGCTGTTTCCGGCCCTTGGTGTGCGCAGCGAATTCTTCGCGCGAGCAAAGAAAATGGCGGTCGGGCCGTTCCGCGAAGGGAATGCCCGACTCACGCAGCACGCGGAGCAGTTCCTCGCGCACCTCCCATTCACCGGGTTCGATGAAAATGACGCGCTGGGGGCGCAACCGGCGCAGGGCGGCGGCCAGTTCCTCGCCGAACGAGCCGGCATTTTGCGGATCGTCGAGCCGCCGGTAATGGACCGTCCAGCCCGCGCGTTCACGGTCGGCGGCAAAGTGGCGCATCGCACCCAGGAAGATGGCAATGCGGGCCTTGTGCGACCAGACTTTGGTGGCTTCGTGCGCGACTTCGGCCATCCAGATTGCGTCCCGTGCCGGGTCCGCGTCGTCGAATACCGCCGCGCGCGGGTCTAGCTGGTCACCCAGCACGAGAATGAGTTGGCGCGGCGCCCTGGACATGGGCGGCGACCGTGCCACGCAGGCGCAGGGGTGTCAAACGGCGGGCTTTGCTGCTTCCTTTTTGGCAATCGGCCTGGAGCGTTCGACCGGCTGCTCCGGAGCCTCATTCTATTCCGGCGCTGCCGCCTGGGTCGGCGACTCAGAGGGAAGCCGAGGGGGGCCCGTCCGCTCGATCGGAATCGTCAGGTTGAACCGGGAAAAGTCCCGATGGTTGGAGGTGTGAATCTTGCCCGCCGCCCCCTTCACCGCCGCGCCAGCATGCAAAGCGTCATAAACCTTGTCGCCCGTCAACCCCAGCGAAACCACGTGGTCAATCGCCGCGAAGTAATCATCCTCCTGTATTCGCACAAAACGGAACCGGCGTGTGTTGGCAGCGATCAGTGCCCGGGCCGTGTGCGGTGGAATACCGAGCCGGTAGGTAAGCGCATTGAAACACTCGGCCAATGCGTGCGGAGTGGTGAGGGGATCCGTGGCCGCCGCCACCAACTCTCTCGCTCGCTGGCCGACTTCCCCTTTGTTGGCACAGGCAAAAACGAGAATGGGGGTGTCGAAGTATTCAGTCATTCGCGGTCCAGGTTGGCGGACAGCGCAGCGACTTCGGCTTCCTCCGGGGAAATGTCCCCATCCCAAAAGGTGAGGCCCGTCTTTGGGTCGCTTCGGATGGCACCTTCACGGCGGGGTGTTGACCCGACCTTGCGGGCGTGCAATTCGCCCCGCTCGAAGCGCCATGTCAACCGATCGCGGCCCGGCACCAGCCCGGCCGCGTCCACGATTTCATTCGGCAGCGTGATCTCATTCTTGGGGCGCAACAGGGTTTCTGACATGGCGAAAAAATCGCATTCCCCACTGCTCCGTCAAGCGGGTTCGGGAGGACCCTGCGGGCGGGGGCGCATCTCAGTTTATTGCAAGATGGAAGGCGCCAGGTGGCGGTCATGACCCCAGCTTACCCGGAACGATT
>JBKBTZ010000082.1:0-15364 GCA_046290825.1 Limisphaerales bacterium | reverse complement strand
CTGGCAGCCGCACGATGCCAATGGCAGCCACGAGCACGAACGCCGAGCCGCTGAGGAGCAGCGTCCCGCACAGGAAATCCGCCAGCCAGTTCATTTGAATTCCTCCTTCCCAGGCGCCCTCCCGTCCATTTCGCTCATGCGCTGGCGCGACAGGTAGAACACAAACGCCACCGTGGTGAAGAACCCGAGCAGCGAAACGATCAGCACCGCCTCGAGAAACACCGGCGTGTGCCACGCCACCGACAACAGCACGATCATCCCGACTACGCTGGTGCTGATGAGGTCGAACGACAGGATGCGGTCGAGCACGGACGGCCCGCGCCGCAGCCGCACCAGTCCGAGCAGGATGGCGACAGTCAGCATCACGAACGAGATGGCGATGACGATGTTCATTTGCGCGAGAAGCCGAGGATCGCCCGGCGGAACGTGTCGTTGATCTGCCGGCGCACCGCGTCGGGATCGCGGCCATTGAGTGCGTGGACGAGAATGGTGTTGAAATCCTCCTCAATGTGGACCGAGACGCTGCCCGGCGTCAGCGAGATGCAATGGGTCAGCAGCAGGATTTCCGGCTTGGTCAGGCCGCTGACGTCCACGGTGATGAGGTTGGGGTGCAGTTTGTCCACCGGCAGGAACAGCACGGTGCGGAGCAGGTCAATGTTCGCCAGCACGAACTCGCGCAGGAACACCGCCACAAACCGCAGCGCGCCCAGCACCCGGCCCAGATACCGCTCGCGGGGCAGCACGGGCTGGAACAACGCGATCAGCACCGTCCCAATCACAAACCCGATGAAAAACGTCGCCACGCTCGGCTGCGGACTGAACAGCAGCCAGATGACGGCGATGAACAGGTTGAGCGTAAAACAGCGCATGGTTATGGCCCTCCCTTTCCGCCCGCGCCGAGCACGAGCCGCACGTAGCCTTCCTGATCCAGCGCCATTTCCGCCGCCTGTTGCGCCAGTCGCACCACGCCTTCCGCGCCGAGACCAACCGCGACCGACACCACAGCCATTCCGCCCACCACCCACAGGAGGGGCTTCCAGCGACGGTCGTCGGTGCGGAGCGTCACGCTTTCGGGTTCCGCCCAGAACGCGGCCAGCCAGATTTTCAACATGCTGAACAGCGTCAGCATGCTCGCCACCAGCGAGGCCGCGATCAGCGCGTATTCCCCGAGCTGCAGACCCTCGCGGATGAGAACGTATTTGCCCCAGAACCCGCTCAACGGCGGGATGCCCGCCAGTGACAGCGCCTGGAACAGGAACACAATGCCCACCCACGGCGCCACGCGCCACAGGCTGCCCATGCGGTCGAGGTCGTCGGTGCGGTTGATGACCGTCGCCACGCCGCCGACGAGGAAAAGCGAGGATTTGACCAGCACGTTATGCCAGAGAATGAGCAGTGCCGCCACCACGCCCCCGGTGGTCATGAAGCCCAGGGCCAGCAGCATCAGGCCGATCTGGCTGACGATGTGGAACGTGAGAATGCCGCGGATGAACGGGCGGGAGATGGCCCCGAGGCCGCCCACGATGCCGCCAATCGCACCGAGCCACGCAATGAGTTGATGCGTGCCGGACAGGTCATGCGGCAGCACGGTGGCAAACATGCGCACCAGCACATACACCCCCACCTTGGTCAACATGCCGGAATACAATCCGGCCAGCGCAGCAGGCAGGATCGGGTAGCTGTTCGGCAGCCAGTAGTAGAGCGGGAACAGTCCAGCCTTCGTGCCGAACACCACGAGCAGCAGCAGCGCGAACACGAGAATGCGCGGGTCGCCCGGCATGGCGGCGGCGCGTTCGATGATGCCGGCGAAGTTCAACGTGCCGAACAACCCATACGCCAGTCCCGCGGCGCAAATGAACAGCGTGCTGCCCACCATGTTCACCGCCAGATACGGGTAGGCCTGCTTGATGTCCCAGTCGTCGGCCTCGAGCGTGAGCAGCGCGTAGGACGCGATGAGCATGATCTCGAAGGAGACGAACAGGTTGAACAGGTCGCCCGTGGTGAAAGCGAGGTTGATGCCCGCCATCATGAATTGCAGCAACGGCAGCCGCAGCGGATGCTCAATGCGCGGCTTTGATTCAAAGCAGGTGAACAGCACCGCCGCCAGCGCGGCGATCGAGCCGAGCGTCACCATGACGGCGGCGAGCATGTCCACCACCAGCGCGATGCCCACCGCCGACGCCCAGCCGCCCGCGAGCAGCACGTGCGGCCGTCCGGCCAGGTTTTCCGCAATGAGCCAGAGGCCCACGCCCAGTTGCGCGGCGGCGGACGCCACGAAGTAGCCGCGCCGCGCCGCGCCCGGTTTCCCGAGGAACAGCGCCAGCGTGCCCGTGAGCAACGGCAGCAGGAAGGGGAGGATGGCGGCGTTCATGCGGACGGCCCTCCTCTGGAGTGCGGTGACTTGTCACCGCTTTCCGCAGGCGACTTGTCGCCGTCGAACTGGCTGACACGCCCGGCGGTTCGCGCGCGGCCGAACGCCGCGCTGCCTGGGCGACGAGTCGCCCAGGCCCAAAAGCGGTGACAAGTCACCGCACTCCAAAGCGTGGCACGCGCCCTCATCGCCGCTCCTCCTCGCGATACATCTCGGCGACGTTGGTCGTCTTCTGGTCGAGGAACATCCGGTAGAGCAGCATCACCAGATACGCGGTGACGCCGAAGCCGATGACGATGGCCGTGAGAATCAACGCCTGCGGCAGCGGATCCACAAACGGCCCGCCCGCTTCACCAACCACGGGTGCGTCCTTGCCGTCGGGGCGGCCGCTCATCGAAAGCACGAGCAGATTGGCCGCGTTGGACAGAACGATGAACCCGAACAGAATCCGCACGAAGCTGCGTTGCAGGATCAGCCAGGTGGCGCAGGCGAACAACGCGCCGATGAGGATGGCCAGTTCAATCGGCATCGCGCGCCTCCTTGTCCCGGGGCTCCTCGATGGGGCTTTCCAGCGGCGAACTGTAACGCCGTTCCTCCTCGGCCACGAGGCCGGGCAGGCCCTGCGTGGATTTCGCGAGCACGAAAATGATTTTGCAGGTGATGCCGATGACGACCAGATAGACGCCCAGGTCGAAAATGAGCGGCGTGCCAACGTGCAGTTCGCCGAACACGGGCACGTCATGCAGATGCCAGTTGAATTGCGTGAGGTAACTGTGCCGGAACAGCATCGGGGCAAGGCCGGAGAGCGTGGCGGTGAGCAGGCCCGCCGCCGCGATGCGCACCGGATCCACGCGGATCAGCCGGTGCAGCGCCTCGACGCCAATCGCCAGGCTCAGGAGGATCATCGCGGCTCCGGAAGCGAGGCCGGCGATGAAGCCGCCGCCGGGCGCGTTGTGGCCGCGCAGGAAGAGGTAGAACGCAAACACGTTGATGATGAAAAACGCGAAGCGCACCACCGTGGTAAAAATCCAGGAACGCGGACCGATCATGACTGGGCCTCCGGTTGGTTGCGCGGGTGGCGTGTCAGCGCCGCTGTAATCTGGCCCGAAGGGCCGTCGGACATTAGCCAGCCACCAGGTGGCTGGTATCGTCCCGCCTCGGGGGATGCGTCCCGGAGGGACGATGGAGGGTTGCTCCTTTGTCCCTCCGGGACGGAATGCTTCTTCACGTTCACCAGACACTCGCGTGTCTGGCTAATTTCCGAGGTCGCTTCGCGACCGGCTGATTTTCCAACACCGTCATGAACCAAGGCTTCCGGTGCCGGATGCCGGGAATGGCTGGTCCGCTGCGCTTCAGCGCCACGATTCGGCGAGGGCAATTCATCCTCGCCATCCTCATGCTCGATGCCGAATCCGGCCGGGCCTTTGGGACCGCTGAGGTATTCCTCACGCGTGCGCTTGCGGCGCATCAGCAGGCCGAGGCAGCCGAGCGTGGTGATGAGCAGCACGGCGATTTCCCCCAGCGTGTCCAGGCCGCGGAAGTCCACGAGCGTGGTATTCACGGCGTTTGCGCCGGCGGCGAGCGGCAGGGTCTGCGCCAGAATCTGGTCGCCCACACGGGCCGCCGGTTCCTCCCGGGTGAAAACCAGCACCAGCGCGAACATCAGCCCGCCGACGCCCAGGGAGAGCACGATGTTCAGGCCGCGCCGCGCCGCGCTGAAGGGCTGGGACCATTCGCCCTCCTCCGCCGAGCGCGGGAAGCGGCTGAGCAGAAGCAGCACGAGAATCAGCGTGACCGTCTCGACGAGCAACTGCGTCAACGCGAGGTCCGGCGCGCGGTAGAGCACGTAATAAAAGCTGATGAGAAACCCGGCCACCGAGAGGCAGACGAGCTGCGTGATCCAGCCGCGCAGTGCGATGACGGCCACCACGGCCAGCACAATGAGCGCGGCGGTCAGCGAGCGGAGCAAATCCGGCATGACCCACGCACCGTCCAACAGGGTGGGCCCGAGCGTCCGCGCCAACGTGCCGCCCACGGTGATCGTCAGAAAGGCGAGGATGACGGGCAGGTAGTCCAGCGGCGCGTCGCTGCGCAGGCCGCGCGTGACGAGCTTGGTGGATTTGGTGAACAGTTCGAGACCGCGCTGGAATGCCAGGTCGAAGCGCAGCACGCGCGGGATGCTGTGGTCGTTGGCCCGCCAGCGGTAGATGAAGGCGTAGAGCGCGAGGCCGGCGATCACCAGCGCGGTGCTGGTGAGCAGTTCGCGCGTGATGCCGTGCCAGAGGTGCAGTTCGCCGTGGGCGCGGTTGTGCAGGCCGGTGACCTCGAAGGTCGCGAGCAGTTGCCCGAGCAGTTGCGGGTAGCAGCCGAACAACACGGACGCCGCCGCCAGCAGCAGGGGCGGCACCAACATGCCCAGCGAAGGCGCATGGTAGTGGTGCTTCACCACGTCGGTGACCGGGCCGAAGAACACGCCGTGAAACAGCCGCGCGGAGAAGGCGATTTTGATCAACGAGGTGAGCACGATGCACACCAGCGCGAACCAGCCGAGGTATTCATGCGCCGGGAACTGCCCGAACACCTCCTTGAGCAGGTATTCCTTGCTGACGAAGCCGGTCGTGCCCGGCAGACCGGCCATGGCCGCGCAGCCGACGAGCGCGATGACCCCGAGCAGCGGCGCGCGTTTCCACAGGCCGCCCACCTCGCGGATGTCGCGCGAGCCGACGGCGTGGTCCACGATGCCCGCCACCATGAAGAGGCTGCCCTTGTAGAAGACGTGGTTGAGGATGTGCAGGTAATCAAAGTCCACGCCCTGCGCCGGCCCCATGCCGTAGTAGCCGATGAGAAACCCGAGCTGGCTCACGGTCGAGTAGGCGAGGATGGCCTTGAGGTCCACGGCGAGGAACGCCAGCACCGCGCCCAGCAGCATCGTGCCAAACGCGACAATGGCCAGCAGCGGCATCCACCAGTCGCATTGCTGGAACACGGGGAACAGGCGGCCGCACAGGAACACGCCCAGCTTCACCATCGTGGCGGAATGCAGATAGGCGCTGACGGGCGTCGGCGCGGCCATCGCGTTGGGCAGCCAGAAGTGGAAGGGGAACTGCGCCGACTTGCCGAACGCGCCGAGCACGACCAGCAGCAGGATGACGTTCAGAAAACCCGTGGCGTCGCGCGGCGGGTTGGCGAGCAGTTCGGCGAGGTTCATGGTGCCGGCGGCCTGGCCAAGCAGCACCATGCCCGCCAGCATGATGAGGCCGGTCAGGCTGGTGAGGAGCAGCGCCATGCGCGCGCCGTCGCGGGATTCCGTTTTCTCGTGGTTGAACCCGATCAGCAGGAACGACGCAATGCCGGTGAGTTCCCAGAAGATGAAGAGCAGCAGCAGATGTCCGGCGAACACCGTGCCCAGCATCGCCGACATGAAAATGAGCAGGTAACTGTAGAACCGTCCGTGGTCGCGGTAATGGTCGTCGAGATAGAACGCGCCATAGAACATGATCATCACGCCCATGCCGCTCACGACGAGTCCGAAGAACACCGCCAGGCCATCCGCCAGGAAAAGGAGCGACAAGCCGAGCGATGGCACCCACGGCCATTCAAAGGTCCGACCCTCGTGCGCGGTCGGAATCAGCGCGGCCACGCAGACGAAGGAGACCAGCGCAAACGCCATGGCCACCCAGCCCGTGCGTGGGCCGAGGCGTTTGCCCAGCGCGGGCAGGAGCGCCGCGCCGAACAAGGGCAGAAAGATGGCGATGAGGAGGTTCACGGATGCGTTTCCCCGGTTTGGACGGGCCAACCGGTTACACCACGAAGGGCTTCAGCGCAAACGCAACCGGCGGGGGTCTGCCCGTTCGGATGCCGGAAATTGACTCGCGATGGCCGGGCGTCATGGGGCAACTTTGCGGCAGCCATGCCGGTCGCTTCCCTTACCCGTTACGCCTGGCTGTCCATCGCCGCTGCGCTGCTCACCATTGGGTTGAAGGCGGGCGCGTGGTGGATCACCGGCTCGGTCGGGTTGTTGTCGGACGCGGCGGAATCCCTCGTCAATCTCGCGGGTGCCGTCATGGCGCTGGCCATGCTTGCGATTGCGGCTCGTCCTGCCGACGAGGACCATGCCTACGGACACGGCAAGGCGGAGTATTTTTCGAGCGGATTGGAGGCGGCGCTGATTCTGCTGGCGGCGGCCGGCATTGCAGGCGCGGCGGTGGCGCGATTGTGGGAACCGCGCCCGCTGGAAAACCTCCGCGACGGCCTGGCCATTGCGGTTCTGGCCTCGGCCATCAATCTGGTCGTCGCTCTGGTGTTGTTGCGCGCGGGCCGCCGCCACCACTCCATCACCCTCGAGGCCAATGCGCATCATTTGCTGACCGATGTCTGGACCTCGGCGGGCGTGGTGGTGGGAGTGCTGGCGGTGGCGGGCACCGGGTGGTTGTGGCTGGACCCCGCGGTGGCGCTGGTGGTGGCGGCGAACATCGTTCGCATCGGCCTGCGCATCGCCCGGCAGACCGTTCTGGGATTGATGGATTCCGCACTGGACCCGGAGCAGCAGCAGGCCATTCAACGGGTGCTGGATCGGCACCGGGGAGAGCGGGTGCAGTTCCATGCGCTGCGCACGCGGCAGTCGGGCACGCGGCGGTTCATCTCGTTGCATGTGCTGGTGCCGGGCGAGTGGACGGTGCAGCGCGGCCATGACCTGCTGGAGGAAATCGAGGCGGAACTGCGCGCGGCGGTGCCGAACGCGACGGTGTTCACGCACCTCGAGGCCATCGAGGACCCGCTGGCTTGGGAGGATCAGGAATTGGAGCGGAAGCCAGGCCCGTGAACGGGCACCAGCAGGTCACGGGGCCAGCCTTCCCGATGCCGGCGCGCCAGTTTCGTTCATTTTCCCGGCAGGTCGGGGCTTTTCCCGCCAACCAATGGCCGCCAGCGCGAGGGTTTGCGTGGCAAACACCGCCGGGGCGAAGCGTTCGCTGAGGCTCCATTCGGCGCCGCCCGCGAGGGCGCAGAGGTTGGCCACCGTGTAGCCGGCCCAGACGAAGGCCTGGGAGCGTTGCGGCTCGCGCCACAAGGCCACCATGCCCGGCAGCCCGGCAACGACGATGGCGGCCGTGGTCGCCAGCGTGGCGGCGCGTGGCCCCCCGACAGCCCACACCGCCACGCACCCCGCCACCAGCGCGGCTACGAGGGTTTCCAAACGGCCCCACGAGAAGCGGCCTTTTGCGAGCAGCGTAACGGCCAGGATGAGGGAGCCGAGGGCGAAGCCGGCCGTGAGCCAGAAGTTGCCGCGCTGTGCCATCAGCGAAATGGTGATGATGAGGTCCAGCATCGCCCACAACGCCCACATGGCAAAGCTCTGCCCCGCCCCGTTCCGGCGGATTGCGTCCACCACGAGCGGCAGGATCATCAGCAGCGCGAGCACGCCGCCGGCAATTTTCAAGGTGGAGGACAGGTCCATGCGGGCGGTCAGAGGATTTCGACCGGGCACGGCGGGAGCGCGTCGAGGAACGCGCGGCCATACTGCTTCTGGGTGATGCGCGGATCGAGGATGACCACGATGCCGGTGTCGCTTTTGGTGCGGATCAACCGGCCCACACCCTGGCGCAGTTTCAGCACGGCCTCGGGCAGGGAATACTCGGAGAACGCATTGCCGCCGCGCGCCTCGATGGCCTCGAGCCGCGCCTCGATGAGCGGATGGTCCGGCACGGCGAACGGCAGGCGCGTGATGATGACGTTGCTCAGGGCCTCGCCCGGCACGTCCACGCCCTGCCAGAAGCTGTCCGTGCCGAACAGCACGGAGTCCACGTCGGCCTTGAATTTCTCGAGCATCGCGCTGCGCGGGGTGCCGGTGCCCTGGACGAAGCACGCCACGCCCAGCTTGTCGAAAAACGGCTGCATCCGCTCGCCCAGCTCCTGCATGAGCCGGTAGCTGGTGAAGAGGACGAATGCCTTGCCGTGCGTCTGCTTCACGAAATGGGCGATCCATTTCTCCAGCGCGTCGGCGTAGCCCGGTTCGCGGGGGTCGGGCATCTTGCTGGCGAGGTAGAGCTTCATCTGCCGCGCGTAATCGAAGGGCGTGCCGGTTTGAAGCTGGACGGCCTTTTCCGCGCCGACGCGGCGGGTGAAGTAGTTCAGGCCGCTGAGCGCCTCCGGTTGCCGACGGCGGGCAGGGATGCGGGATGCGGGATCCGCGTCCGCCGTTTCGGTTTTGGTGGCCGTCGCGGCGTTGGTTGTCGAAAGCGTCGCGCTGGTCATGATGACGCTGGTGTCCGCGCCGAAGAGGCGACGGCGGAGAAAACCGGCCACGTCCACGGGTGCCGCATTCAGCGACAGCATGCGTTGGCCCTTGCCGCTGCGCTCGACCCAATAGACGTGGTCCTCGACGGTTTGCCCGAGAAACTCCGCGATCTCCACGCGCAGTTCGCCGAGCCGGCGGTTGCATTCCAGCAGTTCGCTGCCGATGTCGCTGTCCTCGCTGGTCTTGATGAGGTCGCCCACCGCCTCGCGCAGGCGCTGGATGGGCAGGGTGAGGTTATCCTTCACCAGTTCGGCGCGGCGGATGCGCAGTTCGGTCCAGTCGCGGCGGCGTCCTTCGCCTGGGGTCGTCCGGGCGCTTTCCGCAAGCTCCTGACAGGCGGCCTCGACATTGGCGAAAAACACGTCGGCCTCCTGCAGCAGTTCCGCCACGAGCTTCACGGCGCCGCCTTTCCGCAGCGTGGCGAGCAGGCCCTTTTCAGTGCGGGGGTTCCAGAGGCGATTCAATGCCCAACGGAGCTGTCCGCTCGAGACGCTCAGACCGATGTGTTTGGAGGCCACGCTCTCCATCGTGTGCGCCTCGTCAAAGATGACAAAGTCGTTCTTGAACAGGATGCCGCCGCCCGCGTCCTCCTCGACCCCGCCGAGCAGCGTGAAGAAGAGGGTGTGGTTCAACACCAGCACGTCCGCTGAGAGGATGCGGTTGCGGGCGCGCTGGAAGAAGCAGACGCCGTGCTGTTTGCCGAACTCGCTCGGGAAGCCGCAAACCTTCGGCGAGCACAGGCCGCGTTCGGAGCAGACCTGCGCCCACACCTTCGGGTCCGGCTCCGGATCGAGATCGCTCAGGCTCCCGTCTTCCGTCTGGTGCGCCCATTCCCAGATGCGCTTCAACTCCTCCTGCTCGGGGCCGGTGAAAAGGTTGTCAGCCGTGTGCATGGCCTTGTGCAGGCGGCGGGTGCAGAGGTAGTTCCCGCGGCCCTTGAGCATGGTGAAGTTGAACTTCACGGGCAGCACGGCGGCCAGCATGGGGAGGTCCTTTTCCGTGAGCTGCTCCTGAAGATTGATGGTGTGGGTGGAGACGACGGCCTTCTTGCCGTTCTGCACCGCATAGAAAATCGCGGGCACAAGATACGCCAGGGACTTGCCGACGCCGGTGCCGGCCTCGACGGCGAGGTGCTCGCGGCTTTGCAGCGCCCGGGCAACGGCCACGGCCATTTCCTGCTGCTGCGGGCGATACTCGAAGTTTTTCGCGCGGGACAGCAGCCCGGTTGGCGAAAAGACGGCCTCGACCTGCGAGACGAGGTCGGGGCCGGCGGGCTGATGGTCAAGGATGGAAATCATGCCTGCATTGGCGCCGCCAGCGCGGGGACGCGGCGGGAATCGGAACGCACCGACGGTAGAAGCGCGGGCCGTCCGGGCAAAGGCCGATTTTGCGGCAGGCACCCGTCGTTGCCGGTCATCGGGTCGCCGGGGGGACGGCGTTGGTGGGCGGGGCGTTGGTGGAGCGCGGCGGGAGCGGCACGCCCAACAGGGTGGCCAGCTCGGCGGCCAACTCATCGGGGAGGCCCGTGTCGGGGTCGAGCAGGCGGTTGAGCACGTCCCGGCGGATGTTGGCCAGCGGGGGCATGTCAATCGAACCCTGCCGCGCCGTGACCTGCGACTGGTAACGGGTGTGCGCCAGTTCGGCGAGGCGGTTGAAGCCGGCGGCCCGGTCGGGATCGCCGGAGAGCAGCGCCATGTAGGCGTTGACGGTCAGGCCCTCGAGGGCGTTCTTCATACCCACTTCGCTGGTCTCGCCCACGGCTTCCTGCAGCTTCGCAAATGCGAACTGGTCCAGCGTGACGTTGCGCGGGAACGAGTTGGTGTCTCCGTCAATGATGGTCTTGTTCGGGTATTTCTCGCCGAGCACGCGGAACCACTTCGCCGCTTCGGCCTCGCGGTTGTGCAGGAAGAGGAAGTAGCAGGCGTCCCGCAGGAAGTTCCGGTGGCCGGTAGCGATGTGGTCCTTTTTGTCCGGCTCCTCGAGCATCTGCTGCTCGTAGGCGGCATCCACCTTGGCGATGATGTCGAGATTGGGGCCGTATTCGAACTGCTTCTCGATGGGGGTGGGCACGAGGCGTCCGCGTTGGAAGGCCATCTGCATGGACTGGTAGATCACGCGGCGCAGCGTCATCAGGTCGTCTTTCTTGACCCGCTCCGGATGCTGCCGGGCGCGTTCGAGGCCGACGCTGGCCCAATAGATGGCGTGCGTCTCGGGCATGCGCCAGTCGAGCGGACCGTGGCGGCGGTCCACCTCAAGGACGAATTGCGGGTCCATCTTGAACTCCTCGCGCAGGATGCGGGCGCGCTCCCGCAGGTCCTCGTCAGTGGGGTTGGCCAGGGCCTCGAGCGGGATGAGGTTGGTGTTGCCGAACACGCGCGAGGTTTCGGCCGCCCAGGCCTGTTTGTAATAGCGGTGGGCGTCGTCCAGGTTGGCCCCCATCTTGTGCTGGAAAAACCACGCCAGCTCGCGATACATGAGCGGCTCGTTGGGATTGTAACGCAGACCCTCGTCGCGGAGCAGTTCGATGCCGCGTTGCACCCAGCGCCAGCGGTCGGCGGGGTCCTTGAACTTGACCGAGATGTTGTAGGCCATGTTCCATGCCTGCACGAGCCAGACCTGGGTGAAGTGCGGCTGGAGTTTGGTGATCCAGCCGGCGAGCTGGGACATCTCGAAGAACTTGTCCTGCTCCTGCAGCTCGTTGGCCCGGATCCAGAGGATGTTCGAGATCAGCCCGCGGAACCCGCCCAGCGCCACGGTGGTGAACGCCAGCACCGGCGGCGCGTTCTCGAGCGGCTCGAGGCGCGTCAGGCCGAGCGCGGCGCGGTCGCGGTTCATGGCGCGCTGCGTGACGCCACCCGCGGCGAGCAGCGCGACGGCCAACACGACGAGCAGAACTTTTTTCAGGCGCGTGTTCATGTCTCGCGGAGTTCCCTCGTAATCCTCATCGTAATCTTACTCTTAACCCCGGCGTTGCCTTGGGGATTGAGATTGAGAGCCAGGTTGCGATGCAGAGCGGGCGTCATGGTTATTGTGTTCCCTGCGCTGTCGCAATCTCGCGTCGGCTGAACATCCAGATGCCGAACACCGCCAGCACGCCGCCCAGCAGCAGCACCATCTGCGCAAAGGCCCGGGCCAGCGTCGTCCAGGGAATGCTGCGCCCGGTGCTCAGGGCATCCACCGGTGAAAAATCCTTGGCCAGGTTGATGAGCTTCAGAATGGCGCCAAACACCGGCACCGCCACGCCGTCAATGATGGAGGTGCCGACGACGCCGGTCTCCTCGTTCATGCCCATCACGGTGCCCTGCTCAACCACCGCCGCCAAAGTGCCCGTGGACAGCGACATGGCCAGCACCGCCAGGGAAACGAAGGCGGCGACGGGGAAGGATAGAAAACTCGCCGCGGCCAGTCCCAGGGTGGCGAACAGCGCCGTCCAGCAGAACAGGATGCCGAGACCGCGCAGGAAGTTCAGGCCGAAACCGCCCTCGCGGTAGAGCACCTCCATGCCGTCCTCGAGCGGGAACAGGAGCGCGGTGCGGTTTAGATTGACGAACGCTACCGTGAGCCGGCCGTTCGCGTCGAAGAGACCGGGCGGAATTTCAATTTCATGGAACGTGTCGGGCGCGAGGCTGAGCGGCTCGCTCCGCCAGACGCGCGTCTGCTCCGGCACGCCGACCTGGAAAAGCGCGGTGAAGGTGCCGGTGGGGCTTTTCTCGGCGGCGTTGAACTTCACCCGCAAAAACAAGGGCGTGTCCTGGAGCCGGTGGCGGGCAAGGCCAAGGTCAATTTCCCAGGTGCGGTAGGTGCCGGGCGGCACCACCTGGATGCCGGCCTTGATTTGCTCGCGGATTTGCCGTCGCACCTCGGCCACGTCCACGCGGGCGACGGGGCTGGCCGCCAGCCGCTCGCGCAGCACGCGGTCTGTCTCGGCCTCGATTTCGGGGGTGAAATCCGCCTCGCGGGCGGCGGCGCGGGCCACCAGCACCTCGTTGCGGAGCACGGCCTGTTGTTCCGGAGCCAGCTTGCGGGACTGCCAGAGCAGTTGTGCGTAAATGCAAACGCCGGCGATGCCCAGCAGCGCGGCATTGAGCGTGAGCAGCCCGAGCCATTTGCCGAGCCACACCTGCCACCGGGCGATGGGCTTGGTGAGCACCACCTGCATCTGACATTCCTCGATGTCCCGCGCCAGCGTGCCGCACGCCAGCCAGAGCGTTGCCAGCCCGAGCAGCACGGTGACCGCGCTCAGTGTGTAGGTAAGCTGCACCTGGGTGAACTCCTGTGCCGTGAAATGCGGGTCGTGCAGCAGCCACGGCAGGCCGACCACCGCGGCGAGCAACAGCACGGTCAGCACCAGGAACAGCCGGAACCGGAAGGCGGCCTTCCACGTGAGCCAGACGATGGCGAAGGTGCGTTGCATTGAATTACGGCTTCTTGCCGCCCAACAACGACGAGAGCTTCTCGTTCGCCTGGCTCAAATCCTCCGCCGACGGAGCGGGCTGGGCCTCCGGGGCGGGCGTCGGCAGGGCGGGTGCCGTTTCCGCGGAGGCCGGTTTGGTCAGGTCAGCCAGTTTGGCGTTCGACAGGACGGGCGTGACGGGTGCAGGTTTCACCTCCTCCGTTTTCGGCGTAGCGGTGGGCAGGGTGAGGCGTTCGAGCAGTTTGTCCGGCGCGGGTTCTTCCTCGCCGCCGGCGCGCAGGTATTCGGCGACGCGGGCACCGGATTGCGCGCCAGAGGTTTCCGCCAAGGCGCGGGCCTTGGCCACCACGTCGAGGAAGTAGCTCTCGAGGTTTTGCGTGGGGTTGTCCACGCGCACCTTGCCGGCGTCCACATCCCGGCGGATGAGTTCCAGCACCCGCTCCATCGTTTCGCGCGGCAGCACCGGCGTGGTGATGCGGATCGTGTCCGGGGTGGTGAGCAATTCCTTCAGGGTGCCCAGCGCCTGCACTTTGCCGCCGTAATAGATGACCACCCGATCGCAAACATCCTCCACATCCGAAAGCAGATGGCTGCTGAGGATGACCGTCTTGCCGCGGCGGGCGAGGGCGAGAATGAGGTCCTTCACCTCGCGACAGCCGATCGGGTCCAGGCCGGCGGTCGGCTCGTCAAGGATGACGAGGTCGGGGTCGTTGATCAGCGCCTGCGCGAGGCCGATGCGGCGTTGCATGCCCTTCGAGAATTCACCCACGGCGCGGTTCTGCGTGAGGTTGAGGCCGACCATCTCGAGCAACTGGTCCGCGCGCTTTTGTCGCTCGCCGGGCGGCAAGTGAAAGAGGTTGCCGAAGAAATCCAGGGTCTCGCGAGAGTTGAGGTAGCGGTAGAGATAGCTTTCTTCGGGCAGGTAGCCAATGCGTGCCTTGGTGGGAACGTGTTTGGGCGAGTGCCCGAAGATTTCCACGTGGCCCCGGGTCGGATTCAGCAGACCGAGCAGGAGCTTGACGGTGGTGGACTTGCCGGAGCCGTTGGGGCCGAGCAGGCCAAAGACTTCGCCGCGACGGACCTCGAAATCCACGTTGTCCACCGCGCGCGCCTTGGGCCGGCCCCAAAAGTCCTTGAAGACCTTGGTCAGGCCGCGCACGGAGACGACGATCTCGGGCGATGGATGGGTGACCTTTTCCGGTTTCTGTTGGGGTTCGACGAGTGTCATGGCCTACCGTCCTTCAAAGTCGGAAATGCAAACCGTGGCTGCCTTGGAAGTCGTTGCCCGCCAGTTTGAGCGATGGAATCGGACCCGGCACCGGCTTGCTCGGCGAACTGGCCGCGAAGTGGAGGGCAGATTTCCCGCAGTGTTCATGCGCGAACAGTAGCACTCGTCGGCGGGGAGGCGAGCCTTCGTTGTGGCAATTCCACTTCCCGGTCAATCGAGGCAAGGGTGGCGGGCCTGGCTCACAGCGTCAACTGCACCACCCGCTCGCGCAGTTGCGCCAGCCAGCGGTCCACGAAACCGAGCTGGTGGTAGAGCCGCTCCACCGCGTCCAGTTGTGCCGCCGATGGCGGGATGTCATCCGTCGGCCAACCAGCGTCCAGTTGGCGCGCCTCGGCAAGCAGGCTGTCCCGGTGGTCACGCAGGCGCGACTGCAAGGCCTCCAGGCGCGTCATCTGCGGCAACGCGGCGGCCATGACCCGCGCCCGCGCCACGGCGGAGGCGGCGGCCTGTTTCTCGCGCCGCGCAGCCTCCGTTTCGCGCAGCGCCGCGCCAACCTCGGCAAACAGGCCCATCACGGAGGGCGGCAGGTCGCGGCAATCGCCGGGTTTATGGCCCCGTTCGAGTTGGATGAGATGTGCCAGACGCTCGCGTGGTTTGCGCAGGCACTGCTGGGCAGCGTTCAGCGCGGCGTAATTTTCTTCCGCCGCCCGGCGGGTGGCGGCGTCCGCCTGATGCACCCGGTCGGGATGGACGTTTGCGGAACGCTGGTGGAAGGCCTCCTTTACGGCCTCCTCGTCCAGCCACGGACGGCGCGGCAGCCCCAGCGCGGCAAAATGGTCGGTCATGCGCTGAAGCTTTCGCCGCAGGAACAGGTGGTGGCGGCGTTGGGGTTCTTGACCTTGAACCCGCCGTCGTTGAGGGCCTCAATGTAGTCCAGTTCGCTGCCGGTGACATAGAGCGCGCTCTTGGGGTCCACAACGACGCGCACGCCGGCACTCTCAACGAGGAAATCCCGGTTCGCCGGTGCGTCCTGCAAATCCATCTTGTATTGCAGCC
>JBKBTZ010000081.1:0-15470 GCA_046290825.1 Limisphaerales bacterium | reverse complement strand
GATGCGGAGCGGCCTGCTTGACCTGAGGAAAAAGTGGCTGCGCTCCGCCGCAGTCCAAAGCGCGGTTCGGCGGAGGCGGGCGCGGCTCGACGCCCGGGCGTGCGGCGCCTATTCTCGCCGCCATGCACCCGCTGTTCCTTTCTCTGCTCGGGCTGGCAGTCTTTCTCGCGCTCGCGTGGGCGCTGTCCCTCGACCGGAAACGTTTTCCGTGGCGCACCGTGGCCAGCGGGCTGGCGCTGCAATTCGCCGTCGGGTTTCTCATCTTGAAGACCGGGCCGGGCCGCGCGTTCTTCGAGTTCTTCAACACGGCGGTGAGCCGGTTCATCAGCTTTGCCGAGAAGGGGACGGCAATGGTGTTCGGGCCGCTGGCCTCGCCGACGGCGTTGGAGGGCGGGTTCGGTCCGGGCAACGGCTTCATCTTCGCGGTCGTGGTGGTGGGGACGATCATTCTGGTTTCGGCGGTTTCTTCGTTTCTCTACCACTATGGCGTGCTGCAACTGGTGGTGCGCGGGGTGGCGTGGGTGATGCGGCGGGTGCTGCGGACAAGCGGGAGCGAGAGCCTGGCCGCCGCGGCGAACATCTTCATGGGGCAGACGGAGGCGCCGTTGGTGATCAAGCCCTACCTGCCGCGCATGACGCGCAGCGAACTGCTGGCCATGATGACCGGGGGCATGGCCACGATCGCGGGCGGTGTGCTGGCGGTGTATGTGCAATTCGGCGTGACGGCGGGCGACCTGCTCACCGCCTCGGTGATGAACGCCCCGGCCAGCCTGTTGATTGCGAAAATTCTCCTGCCCGAAACCGAACGCAGCGAAACGGCCGGCGGGGCGCGCGCCGAGGTGCCGCGCACGACGGTGAACGGGATTGACGCGCTCTGCGTGGGCGCGGCGGACGGCCTCAAGCTGGCGTTGAACGTGTGCGCCATGCTCATTGCGTTTGTGGCGGTGGTGCATCTGGTCAATTTCCTGCTGGCCGCGCCGCAGCAATGGGCGGGCGTGGCGACGCCGGTAACACTGCAAACGCTCCTGGGCTGGATGAACGCGCCGTTCGCGTGGCTGATGGGCGTGCCGGCGAAGGATTGCGTGCTCGTGGGCCAGGTGCTCGGTGAACGCATCGTGCTCAACGAATTCGTCGGCTACCTCACGCTGACGGGCGACGCGGTGCGGCCACACCTGGACGAGCGGAGCTTCAAGATCGCCGCCTACGCCCTCTGCGGCTTCGCCAACTTCGCCAGCGTGGCCATCCAGATCGGCGGCATCGGTGCGCTCGCGCCGGAGCGCCGTGCGGACCTCGCCCGGCTGGGCGTCCGCGCCATGCTGGGCGGGCTGCTGGCGTGTTACCTGACCGCGACGCTGGCCGGGGCACTGCTGTGAGGACCGCCCCATGACCTGGCTCTTCCGCCTGGCCGGCTACGGCCTCGCGCTCTGGGTGCTGCGCTGGCTGTTGGGGCGAATGCAGGCGGCCTTCGTCACGGCCATGGCGGGTGAGGCGGCGGCGGGCGGGGTGGTTTGGATGTGGTTTGCCGCCTATCTGGCTGCGGCCGGTTTGCTGGGGCTGGGGCTGGCGTGGGATGTGACCCGCCAGTTCGGGCTGCTGGCAGGACAGCTCTACGTGGGCAGCGGGCGGCTGCCCGCGTTCACTGCCGCGTGGTGGCGCGCGGAGCGACTGGCGCGGACTGGACAGACGACGGCGGCGATCCAAACCCTGCGCGATTACCTGGATGCGCATCCGCGCCACTGGCCGGTGGCGGTGCGCATCGCCGAACTTTACGAGCGGGAACTGGATGACCCGCAGTCCGCCGCGCTGCAATACGAGGCCATTTTGCAACGCCGGCTGCCGCGCCGGGTGCGCGCGGAATTGATGCTGCGCCGGGCCAACTGCGCGCTGCTCGCGCGAGATGCGGATGCGGCGGCATGGTGGTGGCGCGCGGTGATTGCGCAGTTTCCGGATCGTCCCGCCGCCGTTACGGCTGTCCGTCGGCTGGCACGACTGGAGGCGCAAACCGCTCAACCGGAAGCCGTCGGTTGAACCACGCAACACACGAGCTACACGAAAGGCACACACAGCCAAAGCGGATCGCATGGCAGCCATTCCTGGCGCAGGCTGCGTTGATGGTTTGATGGTTCCGGAGCGTGACGCGCACGGCTGGTTTCGTCTTTTTTTTCGCGGGTTTGGTGTGTTTGGTGGTTCATCAACAGCCGGGGGCCGATTCGGAACGGTCTGCCTGGTCTGAGGGAAAAGCGGCGGCGGGCCGCCGCAGTCCAAAGCGCTCCGCGCCGGTTGAAAGCCGGAAACATTCCGATTGCGGCCTGGAAAGATGCTCTCTGCCACCGCCAGCGCCCTGGAGGAATGGCGGCGGTCTGCCGACCGCCGCTATGTCGGAAACCTTTCGTTGAACCACGAAGCAAACGAATGACACGATAGAAACACCAAGGCAGAGCCAACTGGACGGGTGGCCATTTCTGGCTCTAGCTGCCTCCATTCTTTGATGCGTCCGAGGCGTATCGCGGGTGACTCCTTTCGTCCCGTTTTTGATGTGTTTGGCGGGTTTCATGGTTCCTCCAACGGCATGGTTCCGGCTCAAAGTCTTGTCCTTTCCGCCCGGGGCCGGGGGAAAACGGGCTTTGCGCTGGCCAACGGCGGCGATTTGGGGAACACCTTGCGTCCTACTACCATGAACCCGCGTTGCAACCGCGTCTTGTCCGTGGCCGCCCTGCTGGGCGCGCTCACGACCGTCGCCGGGGAGCCGGCGCGGCCCCACGCCCGGGCCGTGCCGGTGGGGCTGGCCGAGGTGCGGTGGACGGACGGCTTCTGGGCCGAACGCCAGCGCACCCTGCGCGAGGTCACGTTGCCGGCACTCGGGGCGTTGATGGCGGGCACCAATTACAGTCAGTTCTTCCGCAACTTCGAGATCGCGGCCGGCCTCGCCGAGGGGCGCGCGCGGGGTGCTCCCTTTAACGACGGCGAATGTTACAAGCTCATTGAGGCCGCCAGCGCGATGTATGCCGTGACAGGCGACGACTATTTTGACCGCGCGCTCGACCGGGCCATTCGGCTCGTGGCCGCCGCGCAACGCGACGACGGCTATCTGTTCACACGGGTGCTCATTGCCCAGCGGCAGGGCGACCCCAACGCCGTGCCGTTTCGCGACCGGAACAACTTCGAGATTTACAACTTCGGCCACCTGTTCACGGCGGCGGCGGTGCATCATCAGGCCACCGGCAAGACCAACCTGCTGGCCGTGGCCCTTCGCGCGGCGGCGTTTCTCGAACGCACCTTCGCTGACCCCACACCGGAACTGGCCCGCCACAACGTTTGCCCCTCGCACTACCTGGGCCTGCTCGACCTGTATCGCGTGACCGGCGACCGCCGCTGGCTTGCGTTAGCGGAACGCTTTCTTGCGCAGCGCGACCTCGTGGCGCGCGCCGGTCTGGGCGGCGACGACAATCAGGACCGCGTCCCCTTCCTCGAACAGGACGAGGCCCTCGGGCATGCCGTCCGGGCGAACTACCTCTTTGCCGGCGCGGCCGACCTGTTCCTCGAGACCGGTGACGCCGCGACGTGGGCGATGTTGCGGCGCGTCTGGACAAACGTGGTTCAGCGCAAACTTTACGTCACCGGCGGCTGCGGCGCGCTCTATGACGGCGCGTCGCCCGACGCGGCGAAGAACCAGGCCGTCATTAGTCGCACGCACCAGGCCTACGGGCGGAATTATCAGTTGCCGAACACCACGGCGCACAACGAAACCTGCGCTGCCATTGGCAACGTGCTCTGGAACTGGCGCATGTTTCTGGGGAGCGGCGAGGCGGCGTTCCTCGACGTGGCCGAGCTTTCGTTGCACAACGCGGTGCTTTCCGGCATCAGCCTCGACGGCACGAACTTCCACTACACCAACCCGCTGCGCGTCACCGACCCGTTGCCGGTCGAACTGCGCTGGCCGCGCGAGCGGGTGCCGTTTCTCAGTTCGTTCTGCTGCCCGCCCAACGTCGCCCGCACGCTCGCCGGTCTGGGCGGCCTGGCCTACGCGACGTCGTCAAACGCCGTGTGGGTCACGCTTTACGGCGCAAACACGCTCGCCACCACGCTCGAGGGCCGGTCGCTCCGCCTTGCGCAAGAGACGGAGTTTCCGTGGAACGGGCGCATCCGGCTGCGCGTGGTGGAATGGGAAGGCCCGCCGTTGGCGTTGCGGCTGCGCATTCCTGGCTGGGCCAGTCGGGGCACCGTGCGCGTGAATCTGGGGCCGGTGATGGACACCACCGCGCCCGGATCGTTCTTTGAGCTGCGGCGAGCGTGGCGGGCGGGCGACGTGGTGGACCTCGACCTGGACATGCGCGTGGAACCCCTCGAGGCGCATCCGCTCGTCGAGGAAACGCTGGGCCAGGTGGCGGTCCGGCGCGGGCCGCTGGTGTATTGCCTCGAATCTGTCGGGTTGCCCGACGGCGTGCGTGTGCTGGACGTCTGCGTGCCGGAAGACGCCCGGTTCCTGGCCCGTTACGATCAGCGTCTCTTGGGCGGCGTGGTGACGCTGGATGCGACGCTGGTGGCGAAGCCACTGGGCGACTGGCAGGGCGAATTGTATCGCCCGGCGCGACGTGTCGAGGCGCGCCCCGTCAAGGTGCGGCTGGTGCCGTATTACGCCTGGGGCAACCGCGGTCCCGGCGAGATGAGCGTCTGGCTGCGGCGGCCCTGAAAAATGTTCAACGCGATGCAAACTGGAGTCATGAGAACGGTCCCGTTGGTCCTGCTGACTGCGACCCTGGCCTGCGCTGCCGCTTCGCCGCCCGGCTTGTTGAAGGCCGAGTTCCTTTACGAAACCGCCCCTTTTCCTTCCTGCCACGCCGCCACGCTGGCCGAGACCGACGCGGGCCTCGTGGCCGCGTTTTTCGGCGGCACGCACGAGCGGCATCCCGACGTGGGCATTTGGGTGACGCGCCACGTCAACGGCCGGTGGACACCGCCCGTCGAGGTGGCCAATGGCGAAGGGTTCGCCACGAACCGTTTCCCCACCTGGAATCCCGTGTTGTTCCAACCGCGCAACGGGCCGCTGTTTTTGTTCTACAAGGTCGGTCCCAGCCCGGCCACCTGGTGGGGCATGGTGATGACCTCGACCAACGCCGGGCAAACCTGGTCTGCGCCGCGCCGGTTGCCCGACGGCATCCTCGGTCCGATCAAGAACAAGCCGCTCGAGTTGCCCAATGGCGACTTCCTTTCGCCCACCAGCAGCGAGGGACCGGGCGGCTGGCGCGTCCATTTCGAGCGCAGTCGCGACGGCGGCCAGACCTGGACCGCCACTCCGCCGCTCAACGATGGGCGCCGCATCCGCGCCATTCAGCCCAGCCTGCTCGTTCATCCTGGCAACCGCCTGCAGGCCCTTGGCCGCACGCGCGAGGGGCGGTTGTTTGAAATCTGGTCCGAGGACGGCGGCGAAACGTGGGGCGAGATGGGCTACCTTGAACTGCCCAATCCCAACTCCGGCACCGACGCGGTGACGCTACACGATGGCCGGCATTTGCTGGTCTATAACCACCACCCGCTCAACAAGGGCCGCAAAGTGTTGAACGTGGCCCTCTCGCGCGATGGCCGGAACTGGGAGGCCGCGCTCGTGCTCGAACACGATTACACCAAGCGCGACGGCTTCGCCTACCCGGCGGTGATCCAAACGCGCGACGGCCTGGTTCACATCGCCTACACCTGGAACCGCGAACGCATCAAACACGTCGTGCTCGACCCGGCGCAACTGGTCACCCGCCCGATTCGCGACGGCGCATGGCCGGGCGAGATGAACTCGCTCGGCATGGAGTTCGCGGACATCCCGGCGGGAACGTTCCTCATGGGCGATCCCGAGGGCGATTGGGACGAGCAGCCGACCAACGCGGTCACGTTGTCGCACGGCTTCAAAATGGCGATGGACGAGGTGACGCTCGAGCAGTTCCGCCAGTTTCGGCCGGAGCATACGGCGTCGTTCCAGGGCAAGGCCACCGGCGTGAGCTGGCATGACGCGGTGGCCTTCTGCGAATGGCTGTCGCGTCGCGAGGGCAAACCTTACCGCCTGCCGACCGAGGCGGAATGGGAATGGGCCTGCCGCGCGGGCACCACCAACCGGTTCTGGTCCGGCGACCATCCGCCCGCCGACGCCGCGCCCAATCCGTGGAACCTGCGCGGCATGCACGACGCGGTCATGGAGTGGTGCGCCGACTGGCACGCGCCCTACACCTTCGGTGAGAAAACCGATCCTGTCGGCCCGGCCACCGGGCTGTGCAAGGTGGTGCGCGGCGACAAACCGGATGACGACAGCCGGTTGAAGGACGAGCCGGGCCGCACGCCGGAGGATTACCGCCGCTCCGCCAACCGCGCCGGCCTGCCGCCCGCGTTCGGCGTCACCAGCAATCCTCCGCCGGCCGTCGCCGGGGCCGACGTGGGCGAGGACGCCAGCAGCAGCGCGGCGACGGTGCCCGGCTGGCATCGCGTCGGTTTCCGCGTCGTGCAAGCGCCGCCGTTGGCCACCGCGCCGGAGCCGGAGCAAATTCCCTTTCCCCGGGCGTTCGTCAAACCGCCGCCGCCCGCGAACATTCTCACCCAAGCCCCCGCGCAGCCGTATTTCCGCAAACGCTTCCTGCTGCCCGTGCCGCCAGACAACGCGCCGCCCGAGGCGATCGCCGCCGCCGGTCTGCATCCCGCGTTCCGCAAACACAATCACAGCCCCGCGCTCGAGGTCTGCCCGAACGGCGACGTGCTCTGCATCCTCTACACCTCGAACTTTGAATACGAGCCGGGCGTTTCGCTCATCGCCACGCGGCTGCGCTTCGGCGCGGACGAGTGGGACTTCCCCGAGCCGCTGTTCGACACGCCCGACGTGAACGACCACGCGCCACTGCTGTTCACCGACTGGACCACGGGCCGGCTGTGGTTTTTCTGGGGCTGGCCCAAACTCACCGGCGGCGCGTATCCGTTCCAATGGATGACCAGCGACGACAGCGGCGCGACGTGGAGCGAAGTGAAGTTTCCCCAATTCACCACGCCCATCGGGCCGCACTCGCGTCAGCCCATCAACACCGCCTTCCGCGCCCCGGACGGCGCGCTCTACGTCGCCAGCGACGCCGAGCGCGGCAGTTCCGTGCTCTGGGTCACGCGCGACGACGGCCTGAGCTGGCAGGACCCGGGCGGGCGCACCGGCGGACGCCACACGACGTTCGCGTTGCTCCGCGATGGCGCGATTCTCGGCCTCGGCGGCAAGAGCACAGACATCGAGGGTTACATGCCGCAATCCGTTTCCCGTGACGGCGGCAAATCGTGGGAAGTCAGCCAGACGCCCTTCCCCGCGCAGGCCGTGAATCAGCGGCCGAGCCTGTTGCGGCTGGCCAGCGGACGGCTGCTGTTCGCCGCCGATTACCAGCGGCGCGGCAACATCGCCCCGCCCGGCGTCACGAACCGCGGCTGTTACCTCGCGTGGTCCGACGATGAGGGCGCGACCTGGCGGTTCAAGACCCTGCCCGGCACGCAGCCGCACGAGCGCGTCGAGTTTCAGAACGACCCGGACACGCTCGGCTACAGCGTTCTGCGCCAGGCCCCGAACGGGATGATTCACCTCATCACTACGATGAACCACCCGTGCTTGCATTTCGAATTTAACGAGGCCTGGCTGCTCGCGGACGCGCCGGAAACGCGGTCCGAATCCGCACTGCGCCAGCCGACGGCCAAGAGCGTGAACCGGACGCAAAGCTTCGATTTGAAACATCGGGATGGCTCTCGTCGTGCCAGTTGGAACTATGCGCTGGCTGACGACGGACGCTGGCTCCTGACCGGCGGTGAGTTCTGGTGGACGGCGGAGGGACGCGAGGAATACCGGGTGGATCCATGGGCCTTCGGTTCGCGCTCGGGTCGGGAAACCCGCTGGCGCGCGGAGGGCGTGAAGCTCTGGGAACGCAACACCCCGGAGGCCGGGGGCCGCTCCGTTTGGACGCAATTCTGGGAAAACGGCACCCGGCGGTCGGTCTCCACCTGGCGCGGCAGCTTCGCCGACGGCCCCGCCCGCCGCTGGAACCGCGCGGGGGAACTCCTCTCGGAAGCCGAATTCCAAGAAGGCCGGCTGCGGTAATTGCCCCCGAGCGTCGGCAGTAGTCAGTCAGGCTGAAGACAATGAGGCCGGGGTGTCACAGAAATGTTGAAAACTTTTTGTTGCCAGCCGGAGTTACGGTGGTAAATCGCCTCTTGGAAGGGATGGACATGAAGAACCTGCTAATGACTCTGGTCGGTGTGGGCGTTGCGGCTGTCAACATTCCAGTTTTGGGGGTGATCTCCATCACTGGACCGGGCACGGCAACCTACAGCCAAAACTTTGACTCTTTGCCCAACTCCGGGACGACAGCCACGTGGGCAAACAATAGCACTTTGTCTGGCTGGTATCTTTACAACTCGGTCGGTGCCGCAGTGACCACGATCGGCGTGAACAATGGGGCCAGCAGCGCTGGATCATTCTACAGCTACGGTTCGACCAGCGAACGCGCTCTGGGTGGTTTGGGATCGGGTGGCACCTACTTTGGCAGCCCTGCTTCAGGTTCGGTGGCCGGGTGGATTGCCGTGGCCTTCGCGAATAACTCGGGTCTAAACATTGACGCCGTTACCGTAGGATTCGATGGCGAACAGTGGCGCAACGGTGGCAATACCACCCCGCAGACCATGGTCTTCGAATACGGTTTCGGCAGTTCTTTTGCCAGCGTGACGACCTGGTTTGCGCCCGGAGGCGCGTTTGATTGGACTTCGCCAATCGCCACCGGAATGGCGGCAGCGGTGGATGGAAACACCATGGGCTTCGTCGGGAGTCGCGGCGGCACCATTGGCTCACTGACCTGGGCCGACGGTGAAACCCTGTGGCTCCGTTGGATTGAACGGAATGACGCCGGAAATGACCACGGTCTGGCAATTGACAATTTTTCGTTCAGCGCCAACCTCGTGCCGATTCCCGAGGTGGAAACGTATGTGGCGGCGGCGTTGGCCGGCGTGTTTGGCGCGTTCTGGCTGAACCGCGCCATCTGGGGACGGCGGCGCAATTCGCCGCCGGACGCAGCTTCTTGAGAGACGTTCAGCCACCCCAAAAATCCTCCGCCCGGCCTCGCGCCGGGCTTTGGCTTTTTGGCCCGCAGGCAGCCGCGGGCGCAAGAGCGTCTCGGTCTCCGCCACTCTGCATGCGAACGAAGCCGGTGCGCGGACGGCCTCGTCCGCAGCAACGACCAAGCATCCCGGCGCGACCCAATTTTCTGCCGCTTCGAAGTTCGGGGCCTTCCCAGAGCACCACGCCCCACGATCGGCCCCATCGCTGCGGAGGGGGACATCCGCGCTCCGTCCGGGGACGCGGTCGGCCAGGCGTCGGCGATGCGTCCGAATCCAAACCGCCATCGGGAAAAAAGTTGCACGCCCGGCGGGGGTGCGACAGAGTTTGCCCCGCTTTCGGCGGAGAGGTGGCAGAGTGGTTTAACGCGCACGCCTGGAAAGCGTGAATGGGCTAATACCCCATCGGGGGTTCGAATCCCCCCCTCTCCGCCAGCTTGCTCCCTCCGCCGCGCAAGGTGCCTCCGTTACGCCAGAAAAGCGCATCTTCGCGTTTCTATGCTCCGCTCGTGGGTTGGGTGGGATTCGGCGGGTTAAAATCATGGAGCCCGGCGAAAAAGAAAACGGGCGGAACTCGAGTTCCGCCCGCCGAAAAGAAACGGCCTTCTTCCTACTTCAACTTTGCCAACACGTCCTTGATGGCGTTGAAGTTGGGCAGGTCCTTCGGGGTCGGGGTCTGCTCGGCGTATTGGATGATGCCGTTCTTGTCCACGACGAACGCGGCGCGCGCCGAGGTGTCGCCCACCCCGGCCAGCATGGGAAACACGACGTCATACGCCTTGGTGACGGTTTTGTTCAGGTCGCTGACCAGGGTGATGCCGATGTTGTGCTGCTTGGCCCAGGCTTCCTGGGCGAACGGGCTGTCCACGCTGATGCCGATGACGTCGGCATTCAGGTTGGCGTATTGCGAGAGGCCGGCGGTGACATCGCACATCTCGTTGGTGCAGACGCCGGTGAAGGCGAGGGGGAAGAACAGCAGGACCGTGTTCTTCTTGCCGAAATTCGCCGAGAGGGTGACGTCGGCGACGCCGTTGGCGTTCTTGGTTTTGAGGGTGAAGTCCGGGGCTTTGGTTCCAACTGCGATAGGCATGGTGTGATGTTTTGTTGTTTGGTTCCGGGTTAGCGAACGGCGGGATAGTTAATGCGGGGCCGGCGGGGTGTCAAATCGCGCGGCAACTCATTTTCCGGCGGCGGCCTCGACGGCGCGCAGGACGCGCAGCAGGTTCAACCCCGCGATTTTCTTGACGTCGTCGCGGCGGTGCCCGCGCCGGAGCAGTTCGGCCAGCAGGTCGGGAAATTTGGAGACATCCTCCAGCCCCTGCACCTGCCCGTTAAAGCCGTCGAAGTCCGAACCAATGCCCACATGGTCCACGCCCGCGACCTTCACAAGATGATCCACATGATCCGCCACGTCCGCGAGGGTGGCGGGCGCGGCGGGGGGCTGGGCGCGCCGCCATTCGCGCAGGAGGGAATTGACGCGGTCGGGGTCGTTGGGGAACTGCGCCAGCAGGCGGCGGCGCTCGGTTTCGGCGGCCAACAACCGGTCCCGCTGGGTGGTGGTGACGTAGCCCGGCAGGAAACAGACCATGACGATGCCGCCGTTGGCCCGGAGTTCGCGCAGTAAATTGTCGGGGACGTTGCGCGGATGATCGCAGAGCGCCCGGGCCGAGGAGTGGGAAAAAATCACCGGGGCGCGGCTCGTGCGGAAGGCGTCGCGCATCACGTCATCCGTCACGTGCGAAAGGTCCACCATCATGCCGAGGCGGTTGAGTTCCGCGATGACCTCCCGGCCAAACGCGGTCAGGCCCCCGTGCCGGGGTTCATCACCGGCGGCGTCGGCCCAGTCGGTGTTGGCCGTGTGAGTGAGCGTGAGATAGCGCGCGCCGAGCCGGTGAAACATGCGGAGGTTGGCCAGCGAGTTGTTGAGCGCGTGCCCGCCCTCGATGCCGATGAGCGAGGCGATGCGCCCGGACTGGTGGATGCGTTCCACGTCGGCGGCCGTGAGCGCGAGTTCAAAGGTTTCGGGATACGTGGCGCACAGGCGGTGGACGACATCGAACTGCTCCAGCATGCCCTGAACGGTTTCCGGGCCGGTCAGGCGCGTTGGCACATACACGGCCCAGAACTGGCCGCCGACCCGGCCGGCGCGGAGCCGGGGAATGTCCGTGTGCCAGGGCGGGTCGAAATGCGTCGTGCCCGTGGCCAGCGGCACGCGGGAAAAATCGTTGCTGAGGCGGCGGTATTGCCAGGGCAGGTCGTTGTGCCCGTCAATGAGCGGCACTTCACGGAGGATTTCCCGCGCGACAGCGAGGTGGTCGGTCGCAGGCGGGGCCGCGGTCTCGGCGGCGGTGGCGGACAGCGCGCAGGCGGCCAGGAGGCCGGGCAGTGGTTTCATGCGACGGGGGGCAGTTGGGCTATTTGACCTTTTGCACGTCGAAGATCTCCTCGTGGTTGTTGACCACGCGTTTGACGAAGACCTCGCGGCCTTCGAGATACCACTTCGAGTCGCGCGTGAACCACAGTCCTTCCGGCGTCCGCTGCCGGAGAAAGTGGAACGTGAACACCCGGACCGCTCCGACCAGCCCGCCCATCACGCTGACCGGCTCGGTGAGGAACAGGTCGGCCTTGACGAGCACGGCGTCGGCCTCGTCCACCCAGACGCGCCCGGCGGTCTTGTTGATGAACTTGTCCTTGAGCCCGCGCTCGGGCAGGCGCTTCTTGGCGGGCTGGAAATCGAGGATGTAGGCGGGCCGGCCGTTGACCACCTCGCGGCCGGCGACGACGAATTCGAAGCGTTGCAGCAATTCCTCGCCGAGCGGGAAGTCCGATTCCTCGAAGGCCTTGCCGCGGACATTCGTTTCGGTCTCGGTGATTTTGTTTTTGGGGGACGGGGGCGCGGGCCGGGGCTTGGCGGCGGGCTTGAGGGTGACCACGGCCAATGGGTCGTTGGTGCGCACCTTGCTCTCGGTCTTGCGAACTTCACCCTCGGTATTGCGGAATTCGCGGACCTTGCTGCGGGTGTAACGGTAGTTCTGCTTGAAGAGCTTTTCGTTGGCGATTTCCCGTTCCAGGTTGTCGAGCACGCGGCGGATGATCTCCTCGGGTGCGGGCAGGTGTGGCGGTGCTCCGGCACCCTCCGCGGCGCGCGCCGAAGACCACCCCAGCAACCCGGCGAGGAGCAGGACAACGATGGTTTTCATGCAGGTTAGATGCGTGGCGACGCGCCACATTCAAGCCCGGGGCGGGGAGTGGCAAGTCCGAAGAAATTGTGCCCGGTGCTTGAAACCGGACCGCGCTTTCGGAAAAGTGCGGCCCCGGAAATGAAAGCCTCACTCCTGTCCTGTCTGATCGCGGCACTGGTGCTGCCGCGCGCGTTTGCCCAATCCCCCGCTCCCACCAACGCCGCGCCCGCGCCGTTGCCGCCGGTGACCGTCATTGGCGAGAAACCGGCACTGCCGCAGCCGGAAACCGTGTCCGCGAGCGTGGTGGCCGGCGACTTGTTTGAACGGGGCGGCTTCGCCAACACGCGCGATCTTACGGCCATTGCACCGAACACCTCGCTGTTTGACGGCAACAATCCGCGCACGCCCCGCTTCTCGGTGCGCGGCTTCCGCGAAAACAATTTCCTCATCGGCGAGCCGGCGGTGGCGCTCTACGTGGACGACGTGCCATTTCTCGACCTCGCCTCGCGCGGGCTGCCGCTCTACGGGATCGAACAGGCCGAGTTCCTGCGCGGCCCGCAGGGGACGTTGTATGGCTTCAGCGGGATCGCTGGGGTGATGAATATCCGCACCGCGCCGCCCGCCAACGACTGGCACGGGCAGTTGAACGCCGGCTTCGGCAGCTATGCCGAGCAAAGCTACCAGCTTGGCGTGAGCGGACCGCTCGCGCCCGACCGCCTTGCGCTGAGCCTGTCGGGCTTTTACGGCACCCAGGACGGATTCGTGCGCAACGAGGTCACCGGCTCGCGCGCGGACGATCGTGAAACCTTGAGCGGGCGGGCGGCGCTGCGCTGGACGCCGAACGAACTCTGGGACATCACACTGACCCTGGCGGCTGAACGGTTCCGGGATGATTTCATCCCGACCTACTATCCCACGACGTTGTTTCCCGGTGCGGTGGCCGACACGGGGCCGTTCCGGGTGAAGCGCAACCTTGACGGTTACAATGACACGGACGCCCTCAGCCAGGCGCTGCGTGTGGGCTACACGGCGGAGAACTTCAAGGTGGTTTCCGTCACCACGCACCGCGACTGGGAGCAGGATTTGTTGCAGGATTTTGATTTCACCGCGCTGGCGCTGCGGAATGGGTTCGCCCGGCCCGATGTGGAAACGTGGTCGCAGGAAATCCGCGTCCAATCACCGGACGAAGCAGAGCGGCTGCGCTGGCTGGGCGGGGCGTTTTTTGCCGACACCACGATCGGGACCGACTCGGGCAGTGAGGAATTTTCGCCGATTGAACTGCCGCCCGGGTCCGGTTTCGTGCTCGGGCCGCCCACCACGTTCCGCACGCAAGCCAGGACCGAGGGGCAGACTTACGCGCTGTTCGGGCAGGCGACGTATTCCGTGAGCGAACGGCTGGACTTGATTGGCGGGCTGCGGCTGAACCACGACCGCCGGGAAATCCGGCGCAGCCGCACCATCAGCAGCCCGAGTTCGACGTTTCTCGGGTTTCCGGCAGGGCCGTTCAGCACGGTCACCAGCGCCTACACCGCCGACTCGGACGATACCCGCCTGCTGCCCAAGGTGGGTGCGGCCTGGCATTTCAGCCAACGCACACTGGGTTACGTGAGTTTCAGCGGCGGCCATCAGAGCGGCGGGTTCAACCCCTCGAATGACAGCGCCGCGCAATCGCGCTTCGACCCGGCGTTCAGTTGGAATTACGAGCTGGGTCTCAAGACGGAAACGGAGGACGCCCGTTACGCGGCGAATGTCGCGGTGTTTTACACCGACGCGCACGACTACCACGTGTATCGCCTGAACGCCTTCGACCCAACGGCGGCCTACCTGCAAAACGCCGCCCGCGCCGCGCTCTACGGCGCGGAACTCGAGTTGACCGCCCGCCCGCTCGAGGGCCTCGAGCTTACCGGCGGAATCGGTTACACCCACGCGGAGTATGACCGCTACTTCGATGCGGTGAATGGCGTTTCGCTGGATGGACGGACCATCAGCTTCGTGCCGGAATGGACGGCGAACCTGGCCGCGCAATATCGCTTCGGCTGCGGGATTTACCTGCGGCTGGAGGGCCATGTGGTAGGCGACTACTATCTGACCGAAGACAACCAATACCGCCAGCCGGCTTTCTGTTTGCTGAACGCCCGGATGGGCTACGAGACCGCGCGGTGGGGCGTGTATGTGTTTGGCCGGAACCTGCTCGACAAGGAATACACTGCCAACGCGCTGGACCTGCGCTACGCGCTGCAGCCTGACCAGGTGGTCCGGATGCCCGGCCCTCCGGCGGTGTTTGGCGTGGGCTTCACCGCGCGTTTCTGACATGCGCCGCCGCCCTGCCATCGAGGAATTGCTGGCTGTCATGGCCCGCCTCCGCTCGCCCACCGGCTGTCCGTGGGACCGTGAGCAGACGCACCGCAGCCTCCGCCGTCACGCCATCGAGGAGGTGTATGAACTGGTGGATGCCATCGAGGCGGGCGATGATCACGAAATGGCCGAGGAACTGGGCGACCTGTTGTTGCAGGTGGTGTTCCACTGTCAGATGGCCAGGGAGCGGGGCGCGTTCGACTTCGAGCAAGTGGCGCGGCACATCGTGGACAAGCTGGTGCGCCGGCATCCGCATGTGTTCGGCCAGACGCGGGTGAAGAATGTGGATGAGGTCTGGGCCAACTGGGAGAAGATCAAGCGCGCCGAAAAGCACGGCACCCGGCACCAGCGGGATTCCGTGCTGGATGGCATTCCGAAACACCTGCCCGCGCTGCTGCGCGCCGAGAAGCTGATCAAGAAGGCGCGCAAAGCCGGGTTGCTTGCCCCGGGCCGCCCCGCGCGGCTCACGCGGACGAAGCTGGCGCGGCAACTCTTCGAACTGGCCGCCGCCGCCCAGGCCCGTGACTGGTCCGCCGAGGAATTGCTGGCCGGCGAGGTAAAACGCCGTGAGCAAGAGCTGCGTCGCCGAGAGCAACGCGCAACTCGTCCGGCAAAGCGGCGGTAGCCGCGCCGAGGCCCATGCTCCAATAGAAAACCTCTGTTGAACCACGAACCCCACGAACGACCCGAAACAACACCAACGCAGAGCCTGCCGGCCCGGCGACGCTTTCTTGTCGAGGCCGCTTCCCCGGTTGGATACGCCCGGGGCGCAGTGCGAGTCATTGCGTCCTGGTTTTTGTGGGTTGGGCGTGGTTCGTCATGACTCGC
>JBKBTZ010000080.1:0-15470 GCA_046290825.1 Limisphaerales bacterium | reverse complement strand
GGTGCCCGAAGGGCGGGTGAGGGGCGGCGGGCGGTTTGCGGCCCTGCAACATTTACGAAAACGCTCCAGCCCACAAAAAAGGCGCAAAATGAGACGAAGACAGCAGCCAGAGAAATTTCCGATAACGCCCCCCGCCTGGCGCACTTTACCGCAGCGGGTCGGGGCGGTTCATTCGGTTCGTGTCTTTTCGTGTGTTTCGTAGGCCAACCCGAATGAAAGTTCTCCAGATCCTTCCCGAGTTGAACGCGGGCGGCGTCGAGCGCGGCACGCTTGAGATCGGCCGTTTTCTCGTCGGGCAGGGGCACGCGGCGCTGGTCGTGTCGAACGGCGGAAGGATGGTGCCGCAGCTTGAGGCGGCGGGCATCCGGCACATCGCCCTGCCCGTGCATCGAAAATCGCTGGCCTCGTTGTTCCAGGTGCGCCCCTTCCGCAAACTGCTCCAGCGCGAGCGGCCTGACCTCCTGCACATCCGTTCGCGCGTGCCCGGCTGGATTGCCTGGCTGGCGTGGCGGACACTGGACCCGCGCACCCGCCCCCGGCTGGTTGCGACGGTGCATGGGTTCAACTCGCCAAACGTCTATTCCGCCATCATGACCCGCGGCGAACGCGTCATTGCGGTCTCACAGAGTGTGCGTGACTACCTCCGCCGGCATTACCCGCGCGTGCCGGCGGACGTCTTCCGCGTCATTCCCCGCGGCATCGAGCCGGCGCAGTATCCGCGCGGCTTTCAACCCGACCCCGCCTGGCTCGCCGACTGGCACAAACAATTTCCGCAACTGGCGGGGCGGCGCGTGTTGACGCTGCCGGGCCGCATTACCCGGCTCAAGGGGCACGAGGATTTTTTCCAACTGCTGGCCGCGCTGTTGCGGGAGGGCGTGAAGGTTCACGGTCTTGTCGTCGGCGACACGCATCCGAAGAAACAGGCCTATCGCGCGGAACTCGAGGCGCTCGTTCAACGACTGGGCGTGGCGGACCGAGTGACCTTCACCGGCCATCGGAACGACCTGCGCGAAGTGCTGGCGATTTCCGACGTGGTGTGCTCGCTGTCGCAGCAGCCCGAGGCGTTCGGACGGACCACGCTCGAGGCGCTGGCGCTGGGACGGCCCGTGCTGGCTTACGATCACGGCGGCGTGGGCGAGCAACTGCGCGACCTGTTCCCCGCCGGGCGCGTTCCGCCGGGCGACGCGCGTGCTCTGCTGGAAACCGCGCGTCAACTGCTGGCGGGCCAGGTCACGCCCGCCCTGGTTGGCGAACCTTACACGCTCGACGCCATGTGCCGCGCCACGCTGGCGGTTTATGAGGAACTGCATGCCGCACCACGCGCGTAGCAATTCGGGTGGGGATGACTGAGCTTCAGGGAACCCGCGTTTCCGGCGGACCGTCGTAGGAGGGCGGTGGCGGGGCGAATTCGAGGACGATTTTGTCCACCACTACACCGGTATCCACCGCGATCAGGCGCAGCGTGTGCCAGCCGGGGCTGAGTGGTTGCGGGAGTTGGAGCGCGGCTTCGGTGGCGTTGGCCAGCACGCGCCGCTGCCACGCGGAAAGCGCCGCGTCCGAGCGCCGGGTGTCGAAACCGGTCGTCACCGCCAGCGGCAGCGGGGCTTCGTCGTCAAGGGCCACTGCCAAGCGCAGTCCCCGCCCGCTCACGAGCGGGAAGGTCGGCAACAAGCGAACGCGCGCGGTCGCCGGGCCACCGGTGGAGACGTGGAAACGGTATTCCAAGCTCGGCGCGGTGTTGGAGCTGATGGCGGCGGTCGAGGGCAGCACGGTGACGGCGTTGCCGGTGCGGCCGAGGCCGGGAATGACCCGCCAGCCCGCGCCGTCGGGCAGGTCGTGTCGCGCGGTGAAATGGCCGGCGTGAATGGAAACTGCGCCGTCACGTTCGACGAAGTCGCCGGGGCGAGTTCCCGCAGGCCGGGCGAGCGGAGCCAGTTCTGGCGGCGCGGGCGGGCAGACGCTATTCGGCGTTGGGGCGGGGCGGGGCGCGGTCAGGTCCGGTTGATAGCGTTTCCACTCTTTGGCGGAAACACCGCCTTCGGTCACGACATGGCGCCATTTGCCGCCGGCGATTTCCGTGTTGTAGCGTGCAGTGAGTTGCTGGATGCGGGTGTCGGCCTGTGAGACTGCCGATTGACTGGCATCGGGGGTGCGACCCCGCGCCATGTCCGCCCGGGCGAGTTCCGCGCGGAAGTAACGTTCGTTGGCAGCGGCGGTGATGCCAACGGGATAGCCGACGAGTTGGAAGTAAGCGTCACGCGCGGCGGCGGGCAGGCGTTCACCCAGCGAATCACTGTCCCTTTGCAACGCGGCACAGGCGGCCAGACGGGCGTGGATTTCCGCCTCGTTCAACTCGGTGGGCTGGTAGGGCGTCATCGGCAGATGCCATTGCAGGTGCTCGGTTTTGCGGGCGAAATTGATCGCGTGCAGCCGGGCCAGAATATCGGCGACGGCCCCGGCATGTTCCGCGCCGAAGTCGCGGGCAGCGGTCTCGCGCAGGAAACGGGACGGCGCCTCGGGATCGGTGCGGTCGGCGTGCCAACCCAGGTCGAGGAAGAATTCCATCGAACGCTCCGTGTTCTTGATGTCGCCGACATTGACGATCCAGAGCGTGCGCGCGCCCTGCTCAAAGGCGCGGGTCATTTCGGACCAGATGAGCGCGGGCGGCAGTGTGTCTATCCAGAGCCACGAGAGCGGCGCGCCGAGATAGGAGGCGTGGTAGTAAACGCCGAGACCGCCGCGGCGGGCGCGTTCGGCGGGCGTGGCAAAGCGGCGGATGTAGCCGAAGTTGTCGTCCGGCCAGACGATCGTCACATCGTCGGGGACGCGCAGGCCGGCGTTGTAATCGTCGAGCACTTCCTTGTAGGGACAGAAAATCTGCGGGACGCGGGTGGGATCGCCGTGGCCCAGGTATTGGGCGAGCAGGGCGCGCTGGTCGGCAAAGATTTGCTCGAGGGTGGCGATGCGTTCCTTCTGGGTCTTCGGGCCGACGATGGGGCTGTCATGGATGCCGCGCATTCCGAGAGTGAACAGGCTTTCGCCGTTGGTGCGCTCGCGAACGCGCTCCTCCCAATAGGCGAGGACGCCGGCGCGGTTGGTGAGGTAGTTGTAGAGTTTGGGGTCTTGTTTCCATTCGCCGACGTTGTTGCGGAGCATCGGTTCGGCGTGCGAAGACCCGACGACGATGGCGTAGCGGTCGGCGGTGGCGGCGTTGCCGGGCACGGTGTGAAACGGACGGGTGGTGGGATGCATCCCGGGCCAGAGACAGTTGGCCCGGAGCCGGAGGAGCAGCTCAAAGATTTTCGCGTAAGTCTTCGGTCCGATGTTGCCGACTTCCGGCTCGAAAGTCTTGGAGGCCCACGGCTCGAGGCCCCAGTCCTCGTCGTTGATGAAGATGCCGCGATACTTCACGGCGGGTTGATCAAGCGGTTCGGTGCCCAGCGCGAGGCGGAGTTCCGCGCGCTTGGTCACCGGGACATCCGCCCACCAATACCACGGCGAGACGCCGATGCGCCGGGAGAGTTCATAAATGCCAAACGCCAGGCCGCGCGCATCGCTCCCAGCGATGGTCAGCACGTTGGAGCTGGCGGAAAGCTGGAAGGCTTCCCAGCGTCCGGCCAGGTCGTTCGCCAGCGCGAGTTGGACGCGCGGCCCGGACCCGGGTGCGGGCGCGGCAGTGAGGATCTCCGGTTTCACGCCGGTGACCCGGGCAATGTCGTTCGCCAGGTCGCGGGCGGCGATTTGGACGACCTCGGGCGGCGTGGGCGGGAGCACGAGGGGCGCGGCCCGGCCCCCGGCCACGAGCGGGAAACTGCCGGTCTGGATGTCGGCGGGCGGGACCGGGAGGAGGCGCACTTCGGCGGCGGCCACCAACGCCGTGCCCAGCGCGAGCGCTAGGGTCAGTAGCAACCGATGGGGGGCATTCATCCGAGAATCATGACGGGCGGCAGCGACCTTCGTCCACCCGCCAAAACTGGCGAGGCGCCAGCGGGGCGGCACGATTCCCGCCGCGCTTTGGGATAGAGGGCGGCGGCGGCCGTTACGGCAGGGCCGGGGTGGTGACGCGGAAGAAGCGCGTGGCGGCGGCGGGTGCGTTGGTGAGATGGACGGGCGCGGACACGGGCTGCGCGGGGATGGTGGCCAGCACGGTCCAGTTGGTGCCGGGCAGTTCGTCGCGGAACAAAACCGAGTAGGTGCGGTTGGAGACGGCGGGGAAGGTCAGCACGAGCGCGTCGTTGTCCAGCGCGGCGGTCAGGCGGAGGACGCTGTTGGCGTCGAGGTGATCCGTGCCGGCGAGGTATTCGGCGAGGTTGTGTGCGCCGTCGCCGTCGGGATCGAGGAGGGCGTCGGCGGGGTTGAACGGGTTCAGGCCCATGGCGAGTTCCGCGAGGTCGGGGATGCCGTCGCCGTCGGTGTCGGCGTTGGCGTTGAGGTTGTTGGCACCGGGCGTGGGCGGGGCGCTGAACCAGTGGAGGGCCTCGTTGCCGTAAAGGGTCGGGGCGAAGCGTTGCAGCGAATGGCCGCCGCCGCTGACGGGGCCGACGGGCCACGGGGCGCTGTTGCGGTAATTGACGCGGTCCACGCGGACGTAGGGGACGTAACCGGCGTCGGGATGCGGCGGCGGCTGCGGCGCGTCGGGCGCGTAAAGGCCGAGGTCGTCGGTGGTGTTGTTCAGGCCGCCGTTGAGCGGGCCAAGGACGGGAATGGCGGGGCTGATGCCGTAAAGCGCGCGGAAGGCGGCGAGGGCGGCGGCATTGGTGGCGGGGTTGAAATCCACCAACAGCGCAAAGCCGCCGGCCGGGAGCGTGAAATTGGTCGGGAACGAGAACGCGGTGCCGTCCGCGAGCCGCCAGGTGTTGGTCGGGAACGCGGGGTGAAAGAGGGCGACGTTGGTGGCGGTGCGGTTGTGCAGTTCGATGAATTCGACGTTGCCGTTGGTGCCGCCGGGCGGGTGATACATGACCTCGTTGATGACCACGGGGCTGATGCGTGGGGCGGTGTTGGCTGCGCCGGTGCCGGTGCGGAACTGCGCGAGATTCGTCGGGCTGCTGACGCCGAAGGTGGGGGCGAGGAGGGGCGTGAAGTCCACGCCGGTCGAGGTGGTCACGCGGCCAAACGAGACGCCGTTGAACGCGGGGCCGAGGGTGACGGGGAGGCGGTCGCCGGTCTCGTTGCCGTTGGCGTCGGCGGCGGAGAGCCAGAGTTCCTCGCCATAAACGGAGCTGAGGGCGAAGCCGTTGGTCGGGTCGCCGCCGAATTGATATTCGTAGGCCACGAGGAAGCCGCCGGGCGCGAGTGTGGTGCCGGGCGGGAACTGGAATTTGCGGCGGTTGGCCGCGTCGTCGCTGAGATACCAGCGGCCGATGTCGAGGGGGGCGGCGGTGAGGTTTTGCAGCTCGATGGCATCCTCGAGGGGCGGGTCGGTGTGGGTGAGGATTTCGCTGAAGGCGAGGTTGGTGAGGAGGCGGTAGTTGCTGGCGGCGGGCGTGGGCGAGCCGGGGAAGGCGACGATGGCGGGCGCGCCGTCCGGCAGGCGGCCCTCGGACACGCCGTCGGTCTGCGCGCCGAAGGCGACGGCATCCACGAGGGTGAAGTTGGTGCCCTGGTTGACGCGGTGGACGAGGAGGGATTCGCCGGCGGCGTTGAGGGCGAAGTTGACATGGTTGAGGCCCCGGCCCGCGCTGCCGCTGGCCTGCCATTGCACGAAGCCGTTGGCGGCGATGAAGCTCAGTGGCGCGGGGCGGAACTTGCCGCGCCCGACGAGCGAAGGGTCGTCAGTGAGCGCGATGGTGGCGAGGTCCACGGGCAGGTTGGTGAGGTTGACCAGCTCGAACCAGTCGTCACTGCCGGAAATGAGCGGCATCCATTCGTTGACGCGGAGGGCGGTGTTGGTGCCGAGCGGGGCGGGGGCGCTGTTGGCCGCGCCGGGGGTGGGCGTGGTGAGCAACCGCCACTGGCCGCTGCTCAGGCCGATGGAGAGGTCGTCAATCTGAAAACCATAGGTCACGGAATCCACCACCTGTCCCGCGGGGTTGAAGAGCCAGACGCCCCCGGCCTCGCCCTTGAGCGAGTTGGCGTGGTGGAGCGCGGCGGGGTTGGTCGAGGCGGGGCGCGCACTGTCGCAGGTGACGAGCAGATGCGCGCCGGACGCGAGCGTGGTGCCGGGCGGGAAGGTGAACTGCCCGGGTTGCGGCGCGTCCACGCTCAGGCTCATGCCGGAAAGGTCGAACGTGCCGGGGCCGGGATGGCGCAGTTCGACAAAATCGCTGAAGAAGCCGCCCATGTTCACGGAGCGGTTGCGGGCGAGGACTTCGTTCAGCACGGGGCCGGTGTAGGTGGCGACGTAGTTGGGCGCGCCCGGGCTGGCGGTGCCGGAGAAGGCCACGGCGTTGGCCGCGCCATCGGGCAGGCGGCCCACCGAAACCCCCTCGGTTTGTTGGCCAAACACGACCTGTTCGAGCAGTTCGCCCGTGGCGTCGTAAAGCGCCACGCGGTCCCCAGCGGCGGCGAGGGTGAAGTCGAGATTGGTCGGCCCGACGCCGCGATCCGCGACCAACTGGAGGAAGCCCAGCGGCGGCAGGAACGAACGCGAGCGGAGCTGGAACAGGCTGTTGCTGGTGCTGAAGTAAACGCCCTGGATGGCGACGGGGAGATTGGTGGAGCGGTTGAACAGTTCGATCCAGTCGGGCTGGCCGGGGAGGGAATTGGCGAGCCACTCGTTTAGCGCGAGGTTCGACGGGTCGGCGAGCGGGGCGGCGACATTGGGCGCGTTGGGTGTGGGCAGCGTGAGCGTCCAGTCGTCGCCGATGCGGCCGAGGGCGTAGTCGGTGAGTTGCGGGCCGAAGCTGACGGCGTCCACGCGGTTGGTGCTGGCGTTGTAGAGCGCCACGAACTCGCCGGCCTTGGCGAGCGCGAACCCGGTGTGGAGGCCGGGGGCGTTGGTGGCGGAATCGCACCAGACGGTGAGGAAGCCGTTCGCGGGCACGGTGGTGCCGGGGGGAAAGACGTATTTCCGTTCGTTGCCGTCGTCGGTGAGGCTCCAGCCGGCGATGGACACGGGGCTGGCAGTGAGGTTGCGGAGTTCGATCCAGTCGGGCTGGGTGCCGCCGTTGGTGATGGAGGTGGCGTTGTCGGCCTGGAGTTCGTTGAGGACAATGGCGGTGGCGGGCGGGGCGGAATTGGGCGCGCCCGGGGTGCCGTGATTGGCGGCGCTGGCCCGCCAGTTGGCGGGGTCGTCGGGGTCGCCCGCCGGGTTGACGAGTTCGAGCGAGCGTCCGGGGCCGTCGGCCTCCTTCGGCCAGCCGTCGGTGTCGCGATAATCCACGGACGTGAGCAGCGTGCCGTCGGCGGCGAAGAGTTCGATGCGTTCGCCCGCGTTGTTGAGGTTGCCGCCGAACCAGCCGAAGGGCGTGACGCCGGGGTAACGAAGCTTCCAATCGTTGGTGCTGGTGTTGTTGCCGAGGACGAGCCGCGCGCCGGGGGCAATGGCCGCGCCGACGGGGAAGACGAAGGTGATGCCGTTGAAATAGGCACCGGCCAGGTTGACGGGGCCGGCGGAGGGGTTGTGGAGTTCGAGGAACTCGTAAACGTTCCCGCCAACCGGGTTATACATGATTTCGCTGATGACCACGGGATTGCCGAGCGAAGCGACGGTGAACGCGGCCTCGGTCAGCGCGCTCCACTGGGTGCCGTCGCGGACGCGGGCCTTGATGGTGGCGGAGGCGGCGAGCGGAACGGGGTTGGTGTAGGCGAGGGCGTTGGTGGAGAGGTTGCCGGTGAAGGGCAGGCGCGGGTCGGAGCCATCGGTGGTGTAGTAAATCGTGCCGGCGGCGTTGGTGTGGGTCATGGCGAGGGGGAAGCCCGGCGGGACGCGCCCGCCGTGCTGGTTGAACGTGGGAGCGCCCCGGCTCATGAGCAGGCCGGCGTTGCGCATCTGGGTGAAGTAGATGGCCTCGCGGTTCTGCGCCCAGTTGCGGAACTCGCTGTCCATGTTGGGAAGCAGCGGGAGCAACTGGCGGCGGAGGGTTTCGATGCGGTTGGTGACGTTGGCGCGGGTGAGGGCGCCGTCGTTGTAGAAATGACGCTGGACGCGGTCGGCCCAGAGGAGGCGGAACTCGAAGTTGTTGGTCAGCTTCTTGAACATGCGGGCGATCTCGGTGCCGCCCGCGAGGCCGAGGTTGTCGTAGGGCCCGCTGGGGTTGCCGGAGATGAGGTTGTAGGTCACGTCGCGCTCCGCGAGGCCCATGCCGTATTCGGCGTCCCAGACGAGGAAGCGCCACTGGCCATGGGGGACGCGCGGGCGGGCGGCGCGCCAGTTGTTGCCGGGCCAGTCGCCCATCGCGCCCCAGGTGTTGACCATCAGGTAGTCCACGAAGTTCGTGAGATCGAGGCGGCGGGCGATGTTGGTGTAAACCGAGGTGGTGCCCGCGTTGTTGTTGTCCATGTAGGTGACGAGCGACTCGAAATCGGTGCGGACGCCGTCCACCACGCTGCCCGAGGCGGAGACCTGGGTGATGACGTCCCACTTGTCCGAGGAGTTGAAGTATTCCTGGCAGAATTCCTCGTTGATGCGTTCGCAGGGGTTGTAGTAGGGCGGGTTGGTGGGGTTGAAGAAGGTCATCGGCTGGCCGTTGAGGAACAGAATCGCGAGCGTGCCGTGGGACGCGGGCTGGCCGGTGTCGTGCGCCAGTTGCCGGTGGATTTCATCGCGGATGAACGGGTTGACCTCGTCATCGAACCCGCCGCGCAGAACGAGGTTGTCGAAGCGCGAGACGGGGGTGAGCGGGAAGAGACCGGGATAGTTCAGCCGGCCCTCGCCGTAGTCGCCGCGAAAATAGACGCGGAAGGACACCTTGGTGGTGGGGCGGATGCGCGGGCGGCGGTAGTCGCTGCCGGAGATGCGGAGGCCCGCGTTGGCCTGGAAGCCGGAGTGGTCACGCGGGTCAATCCACTCGATGGACGTGGGCCGTTCCCAGGCGGGGCCGCGCTTCGAGGGGTTGTGGTAGTCACCGACGTTGTTGGAGACCCACAGGCCGTCCGGGCCGCTGAAGCTGCCGCCGTTGATGCCCCAGATGCCGGCCGGGCCCCAGAGGTGGTTCGAGTCGGTCACGAGGGAAATGGCGGGCAGCGAACGCAGGCTGGCCGGGAGGTTGAAGAGGTAGGTGTGCGTGGTGGTGAGCGAGGAGAGATGGTTCGTTTTGAAGCCGGCGGCGCGGAGGAGCAGCGTGTTGGACACCGTCAGCGAACCCGGGAAAACGGCGCTGGCGGCGGTGGGCTCCGCGCCGTTGGTGGTGTAGCGGATGACCGCGCCGGGCGTGGGGCACGACAGCACGAGCGTGAACGGCTGGTCAAAATAGCCGCGGGCGACGTTGGCGTGAACCGGCTCGACCACGCCGACCATGGTGCTGACCCCGTTGCTGGCACCCGGGGTGGGCGGGGAGAAATAGCGCAGGTTGTTGGCGGCGTCGCGGCCGAAGGAGATGTCATTGCGCTGTTCGGGGTAGGGCGTGAAACCGCTGGCGAGCTGGCGGGGGGCGTCCGGGGTGTAAAGCCCGAGGTGTTCGCCGCGCATCGAGAGCTTGAAATTGGTATGGAGGTTCTGATTCGTGGCGGCGGGCCGGCGGTCCTTGCCGGAGGCGAACACCAGCAGGAACTGGCCCGGGGCGAGCGTCCGCGCCGGAAACGGCCACAGCCCCGGCACGTCGGGGTCATCACTCAACGCCCAGCCCGCAAGATTCACGGAGTTGGTGCCGCGATTGTGGATTTCAATCCAGTCCTGCCGCTCGCCGTCCTCGTCCAGCGGCGCGGGCAGGGCGATGTTGGCGGCGACGAACTCGCTGAGGATCACGCTGCTGGTGGGGAGCGACGGGTCGAGCGTGACCGACCAGCCCCCGCCGGCGAAGGGATTGCCGGCGGTGTCGGTGATGTCCGCGACGGGCGACCAGTTGAAATTCACCGTGCCCGGCACCGGCTCGGAAAACTCGAACCGATACGGCTGGCCCGGCGCGCTGACGAGATTGGTCGCGGGCACGCCGTTGATGAGCAGGTCCGCCGCGTCCACGCCCAGCACGTCCTCGGAGAACGTGACTTCCACCTGCCGCAACACCGTGAGGGTCTGGCCGGGCTGCGGATCGAGCGCGGCCACCACCGGCGGGTTGGTGTCCACCAGTTGATACGACCACGTCGCGCCGGGCGCGGTCGCGTCAAAGGCGTTCGGCGGCGAGGCGAGGTCCGTGATGCCGTGCCCGGGCGTCCAGGTGACGTCCACTGGGCCATCGGGGGGCGGGTCAAAAGTGAAGGTCCACGTCGTGCCGCCGCCGGTGAGGGACGTGGCCGCCGCGCCGTTCAACCGGAGGTCGTCCGGCTGCACGCCCACCACGAGTTCGGAGAAGACCACGGTGAGGCTGGTCAACTGGCCCACCGTGCCGGGGGTTGGTTGGACGCTCGTGACCGTGGGCGCGGTGGTGTCCGTGCCGCCCAGGCTGGTGACGAACTGGACATCCACCCAGTAATTCGCCGCCTGAAACGTGTTGGTGGGGAAGCCGCTGCTGCCCGCGCGGAAGACGCCATTCGGCCCGGCCTCGCCGCTGGCCAGCGCCCGCAACGGGAGGTTGGTGAAACCCTGGCCGTTGAAATAATTCGTGTTGATCGCGTAACGCCCGTTCGGCGCCCAATAGGAGGCGACGTAGGTGGTGTTGGACGCGATGGCGACCGGCGTGGGGAGGGCCTGCGTCTGCCAGCCGGAGGCGGTTTCGTTGGTGAACACCGCCGTCGCCAGCAATGTTCCGTCCACCGTCCAGACCCGCCCGGTGTGCGAGCCGGTGTTGAACGGCCCCTTGTAAAACCGGAGACCGGTGACGTAACCCGCCACACTGCTGCGGAATTTCACGCCCAGTTCGGTGCCGCTGGTGGACGGGTCCGAGGCCACCGCGGGTTCAGTCTGGTCCGACCAGAGCGAAAGCGCGGCGGGCGCGGGCAGCACCAGGGCCAGACTCAGGAAGGCGAGGACGGGCAGCTTCGCGCGCGGGCCGGATACCGGGACACAAGGCTGGGGTGCCGGAAGGTGCGGCCATCCGATTGGCCTTGGCGGGCAGACCGCAGCATTGGCCCGGCGGGGGGGACACGGAATCCGCGTTTCGGAACGGCTCATGGAGGGCACAACGGGGTTCTTGGGGGCGGCAGCAGTCCACGGGGGCGCCACCGACGAACGACGTTAGGCCAGAAGTTTTGCTTCCGCCAACTGTTAATTGAGCCAATGACCGTTTTTCGGCCAAAAAACCGCTTGAGCCGCAGGGCGGGGTTGGCCATGCTCCGCGTCCCCAACCCGCCGGTTGGGTTTGGCTTTTTTGCGGGTGGAACCGCCGTTCCGTTTCCCCGACCCGATTTGCTCGACCGCCATGCGTTTGCTCAAAGCTGGATTCTGGTTGCTGGCCTTGCTGGCCGCGTTCACGCCCACCGCGGTGTGGGCGGCGGGCGGGGAACATCACGGCCTGCCGGAAGCGGCGCCCATCCTCCTGGATCTCGGGTTCTTCAAGGTGACGAACTCGATGGTCATCACGTGGGGAGTGGCGATCCTCCTGATCGTCGCCGCCCAGGCCGCCACCCGGAACATCCAGCTTGTCCCCTCCGGACTGCAGAATTTCTTCGAATGGCTGGTGGAAACCCTCCACGATTTCCTGGCGGGCATCATCGGGGAGGACCTGGTCAAGAAGACCTTCTGGTTCTTCGCCACCATCTTCATTTTCATCCTGTTCACGAACTGGTTCAGCCTCATCCCGGGTGTCGGCTCGATTGGCTGGGGCGTGCCGGACGCGGACGGCAACCTGCACCACCTCTCGCGGCCGCTGCTGCGCGGCGGCAACGCCGACCTCAACATGACCTCCGCGATGGCGTTGACGTTCTTTGCCTGCTGGATCTGGTGGGCGCTGCGGGCCAACGGCCCCGTTGGTTTCCTGAAGCATCTTTTCGTATATTCCGGCGACGCGGCGGGAATGACGCGCATCATTCTGATCCTGGTTTTTCTTGCGGTCGGGCTGCTCGAGGTCATTTCGATCCTGTTCCGGCCGGTGTCGCTGTCGTTCCGTCTCTTTGGCAACATTTTCGCGGGCGAAAACCTGCTCGAGGCCATGGCCATGATGGGCGGCAAATGGTTTGGCTGGCTGGTGCCGTTGCCGTTCTATTTTCTCGAACTCATCGTGGGCCTGGTGCAGGCGCTGGTGTTCATGCTGTTGACGGCCATTTTCACCCAGTTGATCTGCTCCCACGGGGATGAGCATCACGAGGCGCACGGCGAAAAGGCGCATCACTAATCACTAAAACACTTTCGTCCGTCAGACGGTGGCCAGACTGCCGGGGCGGACGGGAAAACAACCAAGACGAAAGGCAACAACATGTTCGCAACCATCACTGGTAGCCTGCACGTCGGTCTGGCGGCCATCGGGTCCGCCATCGGCGTGGGCATCATCGGCATGAAGGCCGCGGAGGCCGTGGGTCGCAATCCCGGCGCGTCCGGCAAGATCCTGACCCAGGCCATCATCAGCTCGGCGCTGGCGGAAGGTATCATCTTCTTTGCCATCTTCCTCGTGAAGTGAGTCGCCCGCTCCCGGACCCCGGTCCGGGAGCCACCCTTTTTCCACCGACATGACGATGAGCGTTCTGACCCTCCTGGCCGCCGCCGGTGGCGACCAGAGCATCCCCCAGCAGATTGCCGAGACCTTCGGCTGGAACCTGCAGTTGTTCCTGTCGCAGGTCATCAGCTTCTCGATCGTGGCGTTCCTGCTGCACCGGTTTGCCTACAAGCCGATTCTGGGCATGCTGGAGGAGCGCAAGGCGCGCATCGCCGAGAGCCTGGCCAACGCCGAGAAAATCAAGGCCGAACTGGCCGGGGCGCAGGTCAAGGCGCAGGAAATCGTCGCCCAGGCCGGCCAACAGGCGAACAAGATCATCGAGGAGGCCCGCAACGCCGGAGCCCGCGAGATCGAAAAGGCCAGCCAGCAGGCCATCGCCACGGCGAATCAGATCATCGCCAAGGCCAAAGAGGCCAACGAGGCCGAACTGGCCCGCATGAAGGCCGAACTCCGCAAGGAGATGGTCCGCCTCGTGGTCCAGACCTCCGGCACCGTCACCGGCAACATTTTGACGCCCGAGCAACAGACCCGCCTGGCCGAGGACGCGGCCAAACAGTTGGCCGCCTGACCAATTCCGCCGCCCAGGGTCCGCGTTTGACGCATGAAGATCAGCAAGCAATCCCGGCGCGATGGCAAGGCGTTGTTCAACGCCTGCCGCATCAACGGCGTGCTCGACGAGGGCCGCGTCCGGCAGGCCGTTGCCGCGCTGGTCAGCCGCAAACCGCGTGGTTACGTCGCCACGCTGCACCATTTCCACCGGCTGGTCCGGCTGGACGTGGCCCGGCGCAGCGCGCTGGTCGAAAGCGCGGTGCCGCTGCCCGCCGGGTTGCGGGACCAGGTGCAGGCCACCCTGGCCGCCCGGCGTGGCCCCGGTCTGGACGTCCGATTTGCCGTCAACCCCGGCCTGATCGCCGGCCTGAAGGTGCGGGTTGGCAGTGACATTTACGACGGCAGTGTGGCCGGACGCCTGGCGGCGCTGGCCGAGGCGGTTTGAACGGCAGCAACCAGTTTCAGCAATTCCCAGTTCCGATGAGCAACATCCTCCAGGAAATCGAAGCCCAGATCGCCGGCGTGAAGACGGCGGTGCAGAAACAAAATGTCGGCGTCGTCCGCGAAATCTCCGACGGCGTCGCCAAGATCGAGGGCCTGACCGACTGCATGGCCAACGAGATGCTCGATTTTGGCAACGGCGTCATCGGCCTCGCGCTCAACCTCGAGGAAACCGAGGTCGGGGCCATCATCCTTGGCGATTACCTCGGCATCAAAGAGGGCGCGGAGGTCAAAACCACCGGCAAGCTGCTTTCCGTCCCCGTTGGCAAGGCGCTGCTCGGCCGCGTGGTGGATACCCTGGGCCGCCCGGTGGACGGCAAGGGGCCGATCCAGGCCACGACCTACTATCCCGTGGAAAAAATCGCGCCCGGCATCGTGAAGCGAAAATCCGTCAGCCAGCCCATTCAGACGGGCATCATGGCGATTGACGCGATGATCCCGATTGGCCGCGGCCAGCGTGAATTGATCATCGGCGACCGCTCGACCGGCAAGACGACCATCGGCGTGGATACGATGATCAACCAGGCCCGCATCAACAAGGTGGGCCGCGCCTCGGGCGACAAGGAGTTCCGCCCGGTCTATAACATCTACGTCGCCGTCGGCCAGAAGCAGTCCAACATCGCCCGCGTCATCGCCGAACTCGAGAAGGCCGGCGCGATGGAGGACACCATCGTCGTGGTGGCCAGCGCCGATGCGCCCGCCTCGGCCCAGTATCTCGCGCCCTTCGCCGGGGCCGCGATGGGCGAGTGGTTCATGGACAACGGCATGGATGCGCTCATCATTTATGATGACCTCTCCAAGCAGGCCGTGGCCTACCGCCAGGTGTCGCTCGTGCTGAAGCGTCCCTCGGGCCGCGAGGCGTATCCCGGCGACGTGTTTTACCTCCACAGCCGCCTGCTCGAACGCAGCGCCCGCGTGAATGAGAAGAACGGCAACGGCTCGCTCACCGCCCTGCCCATCATCGAAACGCAGGCGGGTGACGTCTCCGCCTACATTCCGACCAACGTGATTTCGATCACCGACGGCCAGATTTACCTCGAAACCGACCTGTTCTACCAGGGCGTGCGCCCCGCGATTTCCGTCGGTCTCTCCGTCAGCCGCGTCGGTTCCGCCGCGCAGATCAAGGCGATGAAGCAGGTGGCCGGCCGCATCAAGGGCGACCTCGCGCAGTTCCGCGAACTGGCCGCGTTCGCGCAGTTCGGTTCGGACCTTGACGCCAAGACGCAGGCGATCCTCGAGCGCGGCAAGCGCATCGTCGAGCTGTTCAAGCAGAACCAATACAACCCGATCCCCGTCGAGGTGCAGGCCGCCGTGCTCTGGGCCATGCAGAACAACTTCCTCGACGACGTGCCGGTCGAGAAGGTCAAGGACTTCCAGAACAAGCTCACCGACTTCCTGACGACCCGGAAGACGGCGCTGCTGGACAAGATCCGCGCCGAGAAGGCCATCAGCGACGCGCTGGCCGGCGAGTTGAAGGCCGCCGTCGGCGAGTTCAAGCAGACCTACCGGGCGTGATACACGACGCGATGATCTGAGGCCGCAACTGGCGATTGCAAAACCTGAAGAATGTTCATGGCCAGCGAAACAACTTACGCGCCGATCCGCCGGATCGAGGACTTGATTCTCCTCGTTCGCGGACAGCGGGTCATGTTGGATTCCGATTTGGCCCGGGTTTATGGCGTCAGCACAACCCGCTTGAACGAACAGTTCCGGCGTAATCAAGACCGGTTCCCGGAGAGTTTCGCCTTCCGGCTCACCCGGCAGGAGTTTTCGGTTTTGATGTCGCAAAATGCG
>JBKBTZ010000079.1:0-15604 GCA_046290825.1 Limisphaerales bacterium | reverse complement strand
CCCACCCGGCTCGCCTGCACCGGCAAACCCATCGGCCCCAGCCTGTATCACCTGATGGAAGTCCTCGGCAAGGACCGCACCCTCACCCGGCTGAGCCGGGCACTGGCCCACCCCGGCTTCGGCGGATGACGGCCAGAAAAGGCGCAAACCGCCAACCCACAACGTCCCGGCCCGAGGGAGATGGGGCGCATCTCAGCTTCTCGCCGGGTCGTCGGGGGGCAGCGCAGGTTTCCCAACCTGCCGTGTCGCCGACTCCCCAGTCGGCGGGGAGTCCTGTTCGTCGGCACCTTTTCGCGAAACGGTGGGCTGCCGGTTGGGAAACCCATCCACCCTCCGCAGAAGCTCTGCGGCGGAGGATGGACCGAGATTCGCCCCGGCGACGCCAACGACCATTTTCGTTTTGGAGTTCGGAGCCGGTCAGCGTTAGCTTCCTCCCATGCGCCGCTTCTCCATCGGCTTCCTGCTTGCCATCCTGCTGCTTCATGCCGCCGTTGCAGACGCCGCCAGCGGCAAGGTCGTCAAGGTGCTGCCCCACCACTTGGATGAGCAGGGCCGCCATACCCTCTCGCCCAGCCTTTTCGACCGCGACGCCTACCAGGCCCATCTCCGCCAGAACCCGCAGTTGCGCGCAGGCCAGCGGTTTGACATCTGCTGGCGTGCCCGGGCCAAAAACCCGGCATTGACCTTGCGGGTGGACCTGCGCGGCGTTGCCTCGGGCAGCGCGCCCCGCGAACACTCCCTCAGCACAACCGTGAAGCCCAGCCACGGCCTCATCCGCTGGACCGGCCTGACAGTGCGGGGCGACGAATTCCGCGCCCTCGGCGAGATCACCGCTTGGCGCGTGACGCTCTGGGATGGCGACCAGTTGCTCAGCGAACAAAAGTCGCTCCTCTGGTAATGCGCCCCACTCTCCCTGGGCTGGGGCGCACAAATTGGGCACCTGTGCATGAACTGCAAGGGGGGGCGCGTAAGAGCGTTTCCATGAATGTTGTAGCGCTGCAAACGCTCGCCGTCCCTCACCCGCCCTTCCCCCTCCGCTAAAGCTTGGGAGGACAAGTCGGGCACCCTCTCCCCATCGGATGGGGAGAGGGACGGGGTGAGGGGCCCGCCTGTCATGCTCGCTACATAATTCATGGAAATGCACTAGCGTTGGATGTCTAAGCTGGGGCGTCGGGGGTTGTTCGTCACCCGCTTTTTGGCTCGTGTCATGGCTGCTTTTCCGCTCGGGGGCGGCTTTTTCGCTTTGCACCGCCCGCCCGGCTTCCCAACCTCCGCCCCGCCAAGATGAGACGCACCAAAATCATCGCCACCCTCGGCCCGGCCACTGAATCGCCGGAAATGATCCGCCAGCTCGTGGCCGGCGGCCTCGACATCGCCCGCCTCAACATGTCGCACGCTCCGCACGACTGGGTCCGCCGCATCGTCCCCGAGATTCGCGCCGCCGCGCGCGAACAGGGTCGCTTCGTCGGCATCCTGCTCGACACGCAGGGGCCGGCCATCCGCACCGGAGATTTGCCCACCAAGCTCGATCTGCGCCCCGGGCAGAAATTCACCTTCACCGTCTGCGGCCAGACCAGCGAGGAGGAGCACTCCGTGGACGTGAACTACGAGAACTTCATCAACGACATCAGCGTCGGGGACATCGTCCTCGTGGACAACGGCACCATCCATATGCGCGTGCTCAGCAAGGCGGGCAACAAGGTCGAGTGCGAGGTGCTCACCCCGGGCCAGCTCGGCAGCCGCCGCCACATCAACCTCCCCGGCGTCAAGGTCAGCCTGCCCGCCCTCACCGCCAAGGACCTTGCCGACATCGCCGTCGGTCTCGAGGTGGGCGTGGATTTCATCGCGCTCTCGTTCACCCGCGAGGCCAAGGACATCCTCCAATTGCGCGCCGTCATTGGGAACGCGCCCCGCGCCCCGCAGATCATCGCCAAGATCGAGGACCAGGAGGCCGTCAAAAACCTCGACGCCATCGTGGCCGAGGCCGACGGCATCATGATCGCGCGCGGCGACCTGGGCATCGAATGTCCCTACGAGGAACTGCCCATCATCCAGCGGCGCATCGTCAAGACCTGCATGCGCGTGGGCCGGCCCTTCATCATCGCCACCCACATGCTCGAGAGCATGATCGAAAATCCGCACCCCACCCGCGCCGAGGTGACCGATGTGGCCAACGCCGTCTATGAACAGGCTGACGCCATCATGTTGAGCGGCGAGACCACCGTGGGCAAACACCCGCTCAAATGCCTCGAGGTGCTGGGCCGCATCGCCGAACGCATCGAGCGCAGCGGCGGCGCGAATTACCAGGAAAAGGCCCCGCTCACCACCCCCCGCCAGAAGCTTGTCAAAAGCGCCGTCATCATGGCCAACGAGCTTCGCGCCGATGCCCTCCTGGTGTTCACCTACGGCGGCCACATGGCCCGGCATGCCGCCTGGATGCGCCCCCGGCACAGCCCCATTTACGTCGCCTGCGAAAACGAGGCCGTGGCGCACGCCCTCACCCTGAGCTGGGGGATCGTGCCGCGCATCGTGCCGTTTGACCACATCCAGCCGGAGAACACCATCACCGCCGCGCTCACGCAGTTGCAGAACGAAGGCTTGTTGCGCAAGGGCAACACCGTGGTCGTGGTGGGCGCCGTTTCCACCGGCACCGAGATCATTGATGCCGTGCAGATGCGCCGGATTGATTGACGCGGTTTGGTGGATGCGGGCGGCCCGCCCGTTTCGCCGCGGGCCCGGGACTTGGAGGCTGCCGCCACCCGCAGGCCAGTCGCTTGCGCCACTTCACAACTCGGCCATCTCCGGATCACAAACGGGACCGGGTCTGGTCGTATATCCCAATTCTAGCCAGTGGTGTTTGTGTTGCCGCTTGGGGCGCTCCCGCTCCTGATTGCGGGCGGCCCATCCCCGCTCAAAAGGCGGTGAAACATTGTCCCCAACCACCAACCGAGAATGCCTACGGGCACACCCAACAGCGAAACGCAGAAGATCGTCGTGAAGAACACCATGTCGAACCGGACGGGCAAACCAAGCCAGGTGCAAACCGCAACGTAGCCCAAACAATGGGCGACAACGTAAAACGCGGAGACCAAGGTTGAGAATGCCTCGGCGCGCTTTTCCTTCCAAAGCCCCGCAAAAAAGTTGTGCCCCCCCAACAAAGCAAACCCGGGCAGTTGAAGCGCAATGAAACTCAAATAGCCGGCGACCAGATGCTCGCTCATCCCGATCCCCATGGCCCAGTTCTGCAAAAGGGCCTGGAGCTTATGCGAACCGAGTGAAAACACGATGTCGCCTGCATGATCAATAAGCACGGCCACCGCCAGCGCACCCAAGGCCGTCTGAATCCGCCCGCGCGAGTGAAATCTTTCTTTGGCAAGGGCATTCATGGGGAACCTCCAGCGAGCTACTCTTTCCACGGAGGCTTCACCTTGACTGTGCATGCACCCGCGGTGGCGCTGACACAGGCTACCCCCGCACACCGGTCGTCCGAAGCCGCCAGACAACAACCGTAACACCATTCCGACGCCTTCCGGCGAACCAGGAAGCTGCAAAGCTTCACTGCCTCATTGCACCACTGTTCGCACTTGACCCCATTCCAAGCCAATCCCGAGGGATCAACCCTGACCACAGGATTGTTCGCCGAAAAAAGCATACCGGCTCGGACCATCTCCGAAAGACGCATCCTCGATGCTGTCGCCCAAATCCAGACTCGCATATCCACCCCTTCGGGCCTGATCAAAGGCCGGATTCCCAATCGGATCCACCTGCAGGAACCTTCCCACCGTGGGCGAGTAGGTGCGGTAGCGGAAGTGGTAGAGGCCCGTGTCCGGGTCGCGATCCCGGCCCTGGAACAGGAAGCGGTTGCCAAACGCGGAATTCGTCAGCAAGTTGCCCACGGCATCCCGGATGGTCGGCTGCCCATACACGTCATACTCGTAACGCTCCCGCACGTGCCCCAGCCAGCCCGTCAATTCCGTCACCGTCCCCAGCGCCGCCGCATGATCATAAAACCGCCCCGCCCCGCGCGTCAGCCGCACCGGCTCGTCAATGCGGATGGTTTTCATGGAAAACACGCTTACGGCATCACGCCAAGTTGACCAAAGCGACCACGCAGGACGGTTCCGTTCGGTGATAACGCATGGGAATGGCCTTTACTCCCACGCCGAAGCGGGCGGGCAATGCACTTTGTGCGGCAAGCAAATGTCTTTTTGGCGCGCGCCTCCCAAAGGTCAAGACTGTCCGATCGCAGCAGCCGCTACGGGGGGATGACCATGCGGCGAGGCGCAGGCTTCAGCCCGAGCCAGTTTTGGGCCTTGCGCCGGCCTTCCGGTGCGGGAGGGAAGGTGGCTGCTTGGACAGGAGAAGGGCAGTAGTTGCCGTCGGTCGCAGGTGGGGGAAGCGGCGGCGGGCCGCCGCAGTCCAGAGCGCATCGCGCCGGTTGAAAGCCGGAAACATTCCGGCTGCGGCCAAGAAAGATGCTCTCTGCCACCGCCAGCACCCCAGAGGAATGGCGGCGGTCTGCCGACCGCCGCTACGTTTGGCGCTGGTTTTGGGGCTGACGGTGGTTTTGCGTCTGCATCGCGGGCGGGCGGGGGATACGCTATCCGCCGGGCCGCGTCACTTCTTGAGGCGGTAGAATTTCAGGGCGTTGGTGGCCGGTTCGGTCACGACGTTCGAATTGCCCAAGGCGACCGGCGGTGTGGCGACGTTCGCCCAACCCGCCGGGTCGGCCGGGTTGGTGGTGGCCTGCAGCGTGAAGGGAATTACGTTCGTCAGCCACGCGAGCTGAATCTGGCCCGCGCCCGTCAGACTCGCCGTCAACGGCGGCACGGGGATCTCGTTGTCGAGCAGGAACACACCGGCGCTCACCGTGGTGCCGGCGGGGGCGGTGAGCGTGAGGGGGCCGCTGACCGCATTGGTGGGCACCGTGGCGCGCACGGCGAAGTTGCTCAACACCGTGAACGAACTGGCCGGCACCCCGCCGAACAACACCTGCGACGCGCCCAGAAAACTTGCGCCCTGAATGAGAACGTTCGTCCCGGGCAATCCATGGACCGGCGTGAACCCGCTGATGACCGGCGCGGCGTAATACAGCCCCGCGCTGTTGGTCGTGCCCGCCGGGGTGGTCACGCTGATGGGGCCGGTGACGAAGCCTGCCGGGACGGTGGCCTGCAAGGTGAAATTGGATACGTTGAAGAAGGCCACTGCCGGCACGCCATTGAACAGCACCGCCGAGGCGCCGAGGAAGTTGGTGCCGTTGACGGTGACGGTGTTGCCGGGCGGCGCGTTGGTGGGCGTGAAGGAGGTGATGCGCGGCGGCAGATAAAACAGCGCGTCGTTGGTGTGCGAGCCGTTGGTGGTGGTGACCGAAATCGGCGATGTGACGGCGTTGTTCGGAACGACGGCGGTGATTTGCGTTGGGCCGTTGACGGTGAAGGAGGCGTTGACCGAACCGAACCGGACGGCGGAGGTGCCTTCGTTCAGGTTCGCCCCGGTGATTACGACGTTGGTGCCGGGGCGTCCCACGTTGGGGGTGAAGCCAAGGATGGTCGGCAACACGACAAAGTTCCCCGCGCTTTCCACGCTGCCGCCGGGAGCGAAAACGGTGATTTTGCCGGTGCTTGCGCCCGTCGGCACGGTGGCGGTGATCTGGCCGCCGTGATTCACCGTGAAGGAGCTGGCGATGCCGTTGAACCACACATGCGTCGTCCCGGCCAGGTTGGTGCCGGTGAGGACGACGTTGGTGCCCGCGCGGCCCACGGCAGGCGAGAAGCTGTTGAGCACGGGGGCGGCGAAGAAATTCGACGTGGTGGTGTGAACGAAGGCGTTCGAGACCACGGAGATGGGGCCGGTCGTCACCCCCACTGGCGGCAGACAGGTGATTTCGTTCTGGCTGGGGCCGTAAAAAGCGGACTGTGCGTTCACGCCGTTGAATCGGACGGCGGTGAAGCCCTGCAACAGCGCCCCCTGGATCACCACCGTGGTGTTCGAGTTCCCGGAAACCGGTGTAAAACTCCGCACATACGGACCGGTCGGAATCACAGTGAATGGCTGCGGCGCGGTCCGAACCACCCCGCCGGTAAAAGTGACGGTCACCTGCCCGCTCTGCGCACCCGGCGGGATCGTGGCGATGATGGTCGTGGGTGTGGTGGTGCCGAACTGACCGGTCAGCGCGTTCACGCCGCCGAAGCTGACCGCGGTAACATTCGGGAACCCGCTCCCGTAAATTGTGACCTGATTGCCCACCATGCCGCCCCACGCCAGACCGAACAATCCGTGTCCAGCGGTGGTGTTGGTGATGGTGGTGACCGTCTGGCCACGCGCGGCGGGCGCGAACCAAACAAGGGCAAAGCCCAACAGGACGAGGGCGAGGGAACGATTCATGATGCGATACGCGGCGGTTTCCAGAACACCGGACGGCGGCGGAAGTTGCGGGGCGCGCAGATCGGATGATGCGCGGGTCGGTCGCTTTTTCAACTCCGAACCCGTCGTCGCCTGGCTGGATGCACGGCGTATGCAGGTTCCAGCCGGAGATGGCGGGCCACCCTCGACCCAAGCCGGAAAAGCAGGTGCCCAAGCGAGGGCTGCGGCGGCAGCGCCAGGCATTGGCGCACCGCTGTTGGCCCATGTTCTGGTTCCGCACCGAGGGGCGGGCGGGCGGCTTAGTCCGCCGAGCCAAACATCCGTCGCAATCAGGCGCGCAAGCCCGAAGGCCGGGCGGGCGGTGGGGGCTCCGGAACGGGAACGCCTTGAGCCTCCAACAGCTTGCGCAGAAACACCCGGTCGTCCTTGATCGCCTCGGCGTAATCCACGCCGCAGCCGCCTTTCATGAGGGCCACGCAGATTTCGTCCCCGACGCGGACCACGGTGAACCGTTCGATGTCACCGGAATCGAGTTCGTTGACCGCTTGGTCGGGGAGGCTTCGGAGGGCTTCAAACACGCGCGGCTCGTTTTCAGGAAAAGTGTCCACGAGGAGGTCAACGTCTGCGGTCAGCCGGGGGAAGCCTGCCTCGATGATGGTAAAGCCCCCCCACCACGATGTAGCGGGCGTTGAGACGGTTGAGTTCCGCGCAGAGGCGGCTCAAGTCGCCGCGTTCGGGTGCGCGGCTTTTTTCAGGGCCGCTTCCAGGATGTGTTTCTCCGTCCATGCGTCAGCTTCCTCGAATGTGCGAAAGCGATAGACTCCCTTGGGAAACGGCAGGCGCGGCATGAGGCTCCGGCTCGCGCGGACCAGTTGGTCGTAGTCGCCGGGGCGCGCGGAGTTCCGGCCCACAACCTTGCCGGGCGTTTCCTCCACGTTGACGACGGGTTTCATGACGCGGGCAAGGTAAGTCCGGCCATTCAGCATCGCAAGCGCGCAGCCGCATCCGGCGTAGCGGATCCTCGGGAGAGAGCCGCCATTCAAAACGAAAGCGGAGAAAACTTTCCGCCAGCCGAAAAATTTCCGGCGGTCGGCCGACGCGCTGCTACGCCGAGAAGCCGCTACGCAAAACAGCCGCTCCGGTTTCCCGAAGCGGCTGCTGAATTTCGATTCGATTGGCGGCGCTGCGCCGGGACGCCACTACGGCGAGTTTACGCGCCGTATTTGTCGAACGCCTTCGCGTTGGCCTGCATCAGGCGCATGAGGAACTTCGCCTCGAAGACGCCGAGCGAGCCGAGGTTCGCGCCGGTTTCGGTGAAACGCTCCAGTTTGTCCGAGCCGCTGTATTTCGAGTGCAGCAGCACCGGCTGCGGATGCCAGGAGTGGCCCTTGAGCGCGCACGGCGTCGAATGGTCGCCGGTGATGGCGAGCACGTCGGGCTTCTTGCCGAGCAGGATGGGCAGCGCGGCGTCGAACTCCTCGATGTATTTCTTCTTCGCCTCGAAGTTGCCGTCCTCGCCGGCTTTGTCGGTGTATTTGAAGTGGATGAAGAAGAAATCGTAGTTGTCGTATTCCTTCACGTAGCGCTCGAACTGCTCCTTGATGGTCTGCGGCCCCTCGACCTTCGTCATGCCGACGAGTTGGGCGAGGCCCTTATACATCGGATACACCGCGAGGCACGCGGGCTTCATCTGGTAGCGCTCCTCGAACGTCGGGATGTCCGGCTGATGCGCGATGCCGCGCATGAGGAAACCGTTCGCGGGCTTCTCCTTCGCGATGATGGGCAGCGCGAGCTTGTAGAAGTCGGCGATGAGCTTCGCCATTTTCTTCTGCTTGAGATTCTTCGGGTCGCGCGGCTTGACGGCGGGGATGGCAAAGCCTTCGCGGTTCGGGTCGGCGTCGGTGAGCGGGCCTTCGAGGCCCTTGCCGCGGAACACGACGACGAAGCGGTGTTCCTTGCCGGCTTTGATGATGACCTGCGTGTCGCCAATCTTCTTGATCTTGGCGGACAGCATGGCGCAGAGCTTCTCGCACGTCTCGGTCGGGATGCGTCCGGCGCGGCGGTCGGTGACGATGCCTTTCGCATCGAGCGTGGCGAAGTTGGCGCGGGCGCAGACGTCGCCGGCCTGGAGTTCCACGCCGAGGCCGAGCGCCTCGATGACACCGCGGCCGACCTGATATTCGACGGGGTCGTAGCCGAACAACGCGAGGTGGCCGGGACCACTGCCGGGGGTGATGCCGGGCGCAACGGGAATCATGCGGCCCTGGGCGCAACCGCTACGGACGAGGGCGTCGAGGTTGGGCGTATTGGCGGCCTCGAGCGGGGTCATGAACCCCTGTTCCTTGGTGGCGAGATCGCCCAAGCCGTCCAGCACGATGAGCGCGACCTTGGCGTTGGTTTTGAGTGTCAGTTCGGAATAGAGTTCGTCCAGTTTCATGTTCGGTGTCAGCGTTTGGGTTCGGTTGCCGGCCCTGACCAAATTTCCCCTGCAACGAGCGGGCATGATGCGTGGCGGAGCGAGGCCGCGCAAGCGCGTGGATGGCAGCCCGGGCCAACTCAACCCAGGCCGTAGCTCTTGGTGAATTTTTTGCGCGACTCGCCGGACTCCGCAGGCGTGCCTCCCGGCTCCGGGGTGGCGGCGGGACTGGCGGACGACGAGGTATCGGCGGGCTTGGCGGGTGGTTGATTCACTGCTTCCACGAAGGCCATGCGCAGGGTGGTCAGACTCTGGCGGAGCAGTTTCTGCTCGTCGGCGGACAGGTTGCCGCGCGTGCGGCTTTCGAGCATTTCCAACTGGTCCACGACCATCTGGGCCATGTCGAGGTCGGTCTCGGTTTTGCCGGAGACTGGATTGGGAGCGCGGCCCAGGAAGACCAGTCCGGTGCTGGTGAACTGCATCACCAACTGCGCGAACAGGGCGGCGTGGCGTTCTTCGGGAGAGAGTTCAGCCGGGTTCATGGTTGAATCAATTCTTGGCGCCTGACCGGTGCCGGCGGAGATCGGCGGTCAGGAACTGAATCAGCCGGCGCAGGCGGGTGGTCACCTCGACCGTTTCGAGAATGGTCTGGCGTTCCCGGGCATCGGGCAGCACGGCGCAGGAGACGAGGTCAGCAAGGTGCTCCGGGTTCTTGATGCCGCCCAAATACTTGAGCGTCTCCTGGGCGGCGGTCACGGCGTCACCGCCGGGCACGGGGACCGGCGCGACGGGAAAGGGAAAAGGCACCTTGAGCCGCAGCCGCTCGTCGAGCAGTTCACGGAGCTGGTTGGCGAGGGCATCTGCGGCGACCGCGTCGCAGGGGGGCGTAGCGAGCAGTTCGAAGCGGTGGCGGCGGTAGGGCTTGTAACGGGTGGCGCTGGAGAGTTGCACCCGCGCCAGCCCCTGAAGGATCAGGTGGGACGTGTCATCCGCGTGCCGCACCGAAACGCGCACCAGGCCAAGGCCGGCGATGGGGGCGGGCGTTTCCCGAGTGCTGCCCGGCCGCTGCATGGCCACACAGAACATCCGATGTGTGTGCAGCACGTCGGACAACATGCGCCGGTAGCGCGGCTCGAAAATATAAAGCGGCAGCAACGCCTGGGGGAACAGGGTGGCATCCGCAAGAATCATCACCGGCACATCCGGAGGCAACTGCATGGCCGCAATGTATGGAGGAACGCCCGGGATGCAAGGGGTGGGGCCAGGGACGAGCGGAGCGAACCGCGGCGGTTTGTCGGCGGAGCGGCGGCCCGCTCCGGAATCCTTACGCCGCCGCCGGGCCGGCGCGGTAGTCGAGCACCTTCACCGATTCGAGCGTCACGAGACCGCCCTGCATCATGGTGTCGAGCACGGGCAGGAAAGCGTTGATCTTCTCGGGGGCGTCCACGATTTCGATGACGAGCGGCAGGTCCGTGGAGAGGCGGAGGATTTTGGTGGTGTGGAGGCGGCTGGATTTGCCAAAGCCCATCGGCCCGCGCAACACGGTGGCGCCGGCGAGGTGGAGTTCACGGGCCTTGAGGACGATGGCCTCGTAAAGCGGCTGGCCCTGCCAGCGGTCGCTTTCGCCGAGGAAGATGCGGAGCAGCGTGGCGTCGTGGGGGATTTGCATGTCAGGAACCTTTCGGGGCGTTGAGCGCCAGCGCCAGCAGATGCCCGAGCCAGACGCCCAGCAGGCACAGGGCGACGGAGAGCACGATGTTGCCGCCGGCGCGGAGCCACTGGCCGTCGTCGAGCAGATTCAAAGTTTGCAGGCTGAAGGAGGAAAACGTGGTGTAACCGCCGCACAGCCCGAGCATGAAAAACTGGCGGAACGCCGACGGCACAAACCAGCGGCCTTCCGGTCCGGTCAGGGTGGCGAAGAAACCAATGATGAACGAGCCGCTCACGTTGACCAGCAGGGTGCCCCAGGGAAAGGTCTGGCCACCGGGCAGGTAGGAAGCCCAGCGCTCGGCGACCAGCCCGGAAACGCCGTAACGGGCCAGCCCGCCGAGGCCGCTGCCAATAAAAATCCAGAGCGCGTTCAACATGATGTCCGGCCGTGAGGCCACGGCAACGGAGGATGAGGCGACAGGCGTCCCACGGACAAGCGCGAATCCGCGCGCGGCGCGTTGGAGGGCGCATCCCAGTTTCTTGCAACCGACGAGCAGGGCACCCCGCACAATCCCAACGGGATTGCCTCCCTAAGCCCAGGGTCGCGAGGAACGAGCTACCCTGGGTTCTGCGTCCGGAGGGCAGGCAACCCTGAAGGGGTTGGCTCTTCCTTTGTGCGCGGAGGCAACCCCTTCAGGGTTGGGAACGTTGCGGAATCCACACCCAGCGTTGGCCCTCGTTTCTCGGGCCAACGCTGGGCTGAACGATGCAACCCCTTTGGGGTTGGGCATGCCCCCCTCCTTCCCGTTGCAAGAAATTGAGATGCGCCCTGCGCTGGAGCATCTCTCTTTAGGGCTTCGGCATCCGGTTTCGGGTTTTCGTTCACGGCCCCACCACGCGCAGGCGGCGGGGTTCGACGCGCACTGTGGCGGGCAGCCGGCCGGCCAGTTCGCCGTCCAGCTCGAAGGCGGAGGCGCCTTCGAGGGTCAGGCGGCTGGTGCGCAGTCGGCGCACCGCCGATTCAGGCAGGCGGCCGCGCAGCAGCAGCGGTGCAGCGCAGCGGAGGAGCGTGAAGACACTGGCCCGGGGAAAAACACAGACGTCCACGAGGCCGTCGTCCAATTGGGCGGCCGGGAAGAGCTGGAAGTTTCCGCCGTAACGGCGGCCATTGCCGAGCAGCACGAGTTCGCCGCGCCGTTCGACGCCGTCGGCGCGGACGGTGATCTGCGGCTTTTTCTCGGCGAGCGCACCGAGGCCGGACCAGACGTAGGCGAGCGGGCCAATGCGTTTCTTGAGCGGCCAGTCCAGCCGTTCAATGGCGCGGGCATCCAGCCCCGCGCCCGCCAACTGGCAGAAACAACTTTGCGCGCCGCCCGCTTCGACCATGACGACATCCACGGTGTGCAGGCGGCCGCGTTGGAGCACCGCCCAGTCGTCGCTCAACCGCCGGGGCAGGCCCAGTTCGCGGGCAAAGACGTTCACCGTGCCCAGCGGCAGGAGGCCCAGTGCGGCGCGGGCAAATCCGTCCGGCGCGCGGGCGAGGCCGTTCAACACCTCGTTGACCGTGCCATCCCCGCCCGCGGCGACAACGAGATCGAAGCCCTCGGAGACCGCCTCGGCGGCGAGCCGGCGGGCGTCGCCCGGCCCCTGCGTCAACTTGAGGGCCGCATGGCGGGCGATGTCGTCCAACTGGGCGCGGAAACGGCGGGCTTTGTCGCCCCGGGCGGCGGGGTTGAAGATGACGCAGATGCGCATGCAGGGGCGGGGAGGAGAATCAGCCGGCGGGCGTGCCACTACCGCTGAAGTTCCGGGAACAGTTCCGGCGCGGTGTCATGGGCCAGTCGCGCGCAGCGCTCAAGGATTTCCTGGGCGGATTCGCATTGGAGGGCGAACTCGGCCAGGGCGCGGGCTTCGCGCAGATGCAGGCGCCGGATGAGATATTTGATTTGGGGCACGGTGGCGGGGGCGGCGCTGAGTTCATCCACGCCCAGACCCAGCAGCAGCGGCACGAGCGCGAGGTCGCCGGCCATTTCGCCGCAGACGCCGGCCCAGTTGCCGCGCGCGTGCGCCGCGTCCACCGTCAGCTTGATGAGGCGGATGATGGCGGGATGGGTGGGCTCGTAGAGGTGGGCGATCTTTTCGTTGGTGCGGTCCACCGCGAGCGAATACTGGATGAGGTCGTTCGTCCCGAGGCTGAAGAAGCGGGTGCGGCGCGCGAGGGCGTCGGCGATGAGCGCGGCGGAGGGCGTCTCGATCATGATGCCGACCTCGATGCCCTCGTCAAAGGGCGTGCCCGCGGCGCGGAACGCGGCCTTGCATTCCTCGAGCAGGGCGTTGGCCTGCTCGAGTTCGCCCAGGCCGGAAATCATCGGATACATCAGTTTGACGTTGCCGTGAACGCTGGCCCGCAGGATGGCCCGCAACTGGGCACGAAAGAGGTCACGCTCCTCCAGGCAAAACCGGATGGCTCGCCAGCCCAGAAACGGATTCATTTCGTCCGGCACGTCGGTGTGGGCGCGGAATTTGTCCCCCCCGAGGTCCAGGGTGCGGATGACCACGGGCGCGGGCTTGAGGGCCGCGGCCACGGCAGAGTAGGCGGCGAACTGCTCCTCCTCGCCGGGGAGATGCTCGTGGTTGATGAAGAGGTATTCCGTGCGAAACAGGCCGACGCCCTCCGCGCCGGATTCGAGAATGGCGGGAATGTCATCCGTGTTTTCGATGTTCCCGGAGAGGACGATCCGGTGGCCGTCGAGGGTGACGGCGGGGAGGGGGCGGAGTTCCCGCAGCCGTTGTTCGAGGGATTGCTGGCGTGAGGCCAGTTCGCCGTATTGGAACAGCGTCTGATCGGACGGGTTGACGATGATGAGGCCGTTGATGCCATCGAGCAGGACGTAATCGCCGGTGCGCAGCGCGGTGGTGATGTTTTTCAGGCCGACGACCGCGGGAATTTTCATCGAGCGGGCCATGATGGCCGTGTGCGAGGTGCGGCTGCCCACGTCGGTGGCGAACCCCAGCACCTTGTCGTGTTCCAACTGCGCGGTTTGCGAGGGGGCGAGGTCGTGGGCGACGACGATGCACGGCTCCTTGAGCAGGCGGCGCAGGTCCTGTTCACTGCCGCCGTCGAGCAGGTGGCTGAGGACGCGGTGGGCCACGTCGCGCATGTCGGTGGCGCGCTCGCGGAGATATTCATCCTCCACGCTGGCCAACGAGGCGGCGTAGCGCTCGGCCACGGTCTGGTAGGCGTGGGCGGCGTTGCAGTGGTCGGTCTGGATGAGGCGGAGGACCTCGTCGTTGACCACCGGGTCTTCGAGCACGAGCAGGTGCATGTCGAAGATCTGCGCCTCGCCGGCGCCCATGCGGGCGAGCACCTGGCGCTGGGCCTCCTGAATCTGCTGCCGGGTGGCCACCAGGGCCGCCTCGAAACGTCTCACCTCGGCGGGCACCTCCGCTTCCGTGATTTTTCGGTCATCCACCACGGTGGCCGCGCGGCCCAGGATCACCACGCGGCCCTGTCGCACGCCGGGGGAAACGCCGACGCCGCGGAAAACCTGCTCGGTTTTGGGCGGGGAGACTGGCATCGCCGCCAGCATGACCAAGGCGGCGCGGGGATGAAAAGGTTTTCTTGCGGCGACCGCGGCCAACCATCCGGATGCGGGGAAACGCAACCGGCGGGGGCTTCCTGTGGCGATGCACGCTGGGTGCCGGCGCTTTGCTTGGGCGGCCTTTCCGGGAACACGCAGGGCGCCCCGGTGCCGGTAGCCGCTAATTCTCGACCACCACTTTGATTCCCTCCTGTCGCAGATTCACCGCGAATGCCTCCGTGATTCGGGCCAGCGGAAAACGATGGGTAATCAGTTTTTCCACCGGAATTCCGATGCGAGCGGCCCGCAGCAGGAAATGATAGGCGTTGGGATATTCCCAACTGTTGTAGGCCCAACTGCCCACCAGCATGATTTCCTTTCGACACCAGTCCTCATGCGGGCTGACGGCGCACTCGCCGGCCTCCACAAACGATCCCACCTCACAAACGCCCCCGCCGCGCCGCACCAGTTTGAAAATCTCGCCCGCGGCCTGCGGCACCCCCGTGACCGAAAATGCGAAATGGGCTCCCAAACCTTTGGTGAGGTCCCGGACGGCTCCCATCAGCGCCTCCCGCCCGCCAAGCTCCCGGTAGTTGAGGGCGTAATCAGCTCCCATCTGTCGTGCCAAAGCCAGTCGGGCAGGGTGGCCATCCATGGCGATGATATTGTTGACGCCCGCCGTGCGAACGATGGCGATGAGCATGAGGCCGATCGGCCCGCAGCCCTGCACGATCACGCGGCTGCGAAAGTTGATCAGCCCCGTCTTCTTCGCCCGCTCGAGGGCGTGCGCGGCAACGGCCGCCGGCTCGATGAGCACGCGGAGATCGAGGCTCAGGTCGTTGACCACGAAAAAGGACGAGCCGGGCCGGATGATCAAATACTCGCCGAAATACCCGTTGAAATGATTGTCCGGCTCATCGGGGAGCAGTCCGTAAATCCGCAGGTCATCGCACAAATTGGCTTTGGCGGGGTTGTATCGAGCGATCATGCATGCGTCCGACGTTGCAAATGTGCTGGTGACCACCTTGTCCCCCGGCCGGACGGGCTTGCCCACACTGTCCGTTTTCACGGCGCGGCCCACCTGCACGACCTCTCCCGTGCCCTCGTGCCCCAGCACCACCGGGATCAAATGGAAGGGATCGTTCTTGTAGCAATGCACATCGGTTCCGCAGATGCCGCAGGCCTCAACGCGAACGAGGAGTTCATCCTCCCGAATCGGACGCAACGCAAACTCCCGCAATTCCAGCCGCTCCTTGGCTACCAGCACTGCCGCCCGGGCGACCTTGGGCGGGCCACCGGCACCGCCGGGCGGCGCGACGTTGGTGACGGTCGCCAAGCGGTTGCCCGCACGGGCACGCAAAACTTCCTGCACAATCTGATCAATCTGGTCCGGGTTCATGGAGTGACGATCGTATGTCGGGCAAATGGCAGCCTCTTGCCGGCCTCGTTTTTCCGGCCCGTCGGCGGCCTGTGGCAGCCAGGATTACCACCCGAACAAACGGCGCTGTCGCTGCTGGCCTGCCCGGCATTGGCGGACTGGCGGCCATCGTTGTCAGCATGGCCCGGCGGACGCGGGGGGGAAAGGTTTTCTTGG
>JBKBTZ010000007.1:0-52147 GCA_046290825.1 Limisphaerales bacterium | reverse complement strand
ACCTGACGGAGGAGTTGGTGAGCGTGTCAGGCCTCTACGCGCAACGGGCCGACGCCGAGAACGTATATGACGAATTGAAGAACCAATGGGGTTGGGGCGGGTTCACGACGAAGGATTTGCTGCGTTGCCAGGTGGCGGCGCGAAATGTGGCCTTGGTTTACAACTGGTGGAATCTCTTTGTGCGCTGCGCCGAACCGGCGCGTCCCCGCGAGGCGGTGACGAGCCGACCGCTGCTGTTGTGCGCGGTGGGGCGGGTCATTGCGAGCGGGCGGCAAATCACGCTGCGGCTGACCAGCACCCATGCCGAGGCGGCGCGGGCGCAACGGCTGTTGACCGGCGTGAGCCTGTTCCTGAGCGGCCTGCTCAACACTGCGGAGCAGTTGACCGCAGCCCAGCGATGGGAGCGGATCTGGGAGCGGATTTTGCGACCGTGGCTGTGCCCGGCGGGTCTGATCCCCGGCCCCAGCGGCTAAAATCGGCAGCCCAACCGGCCCCCTTCCCCCCTCCAACCCGTCCCGCCGGTGATGACCCGTCACCGGCGCGGCGGAGCTTCGCCTTCAACTGCCGTTTTTAGGTTCAAAGACGCACCTGAGCGCGGGTGTCACTGTCTTCAGCAATCCCAGGGCAATCCGAAGAGGTGGTTTCCCGCCAAGCCCCCAATCCTGCCGGTCCGTTGCGGGGACGGAGGCATGCATGTTTTCATGATGACGCGCGGGCGATGTTGGCCGCGCAAATGGAGCAGGACCACGGCACGGACTGGGAGTCGTGGGCAAAAAAAATCTCCGAGTGGCTGGCCCGCCACCCGGAGTGAAAATGTCCTGCCTGTGGGTTATTTCGGCAGCACCGTGTGCAGCAGCACGTTGGTGGTGTTGTCGAGGAGGGTGACGGATTTGAGTTCCAAGGGGGAGTTGGTGGGCAGCAGCATGGTGTTGATGTTCAACCGGCCCTTGCTGTCCGTCTGGTTGGTGGAGACCACCACGTCGTTGAAGGCCAGCCAGTAGCTGTTGGTCGGGAGCAGGTTCAGCACCTGCAGCCGGAAATGCGTGCGGTTTGCCGTGCCCTGCACGTGCAGCAGCGCGCCAACCGGCTCGTTGACGAGCTTCCGCTTCACATGGTAGTGCAGCCGATCGGGCCGGGTGAGATCGGCACCGAGCAGCACGGTGTCGTTGGTGTCCGTGACGGCAAGCTCCGTCAGTTTCGTCAGTTCCACCAGGTTGGTTGGAAAATAATCCTTGTTGTCCTTGGGACCCGGCCCTTTGCCAGGGGGCGGGCCTTTGCCCTTGGCAACGGGCTTGCCGTTGTCCATGGCGCGATAGCGGACCTGCGCGTTCCCGTTGCGGTCGGATTGGAAGTCCGCCACCTCGGTGTAATTCGTCTCCCCCGCGAGGAGCGACCACAGCGTGTAGGTGTTGGTCGGGACCAGTTTACGCGCCTGAAGCAGGAAGTGCCACTGGTGGGAGCCGCCCTGGTGCTGTTCGCGGAAGTCCACGAAGCCGGTCGCGTTGGACAGCGCGCCGGTGTTGGTGAAACCCTCGCGCACGAAGTAATGCAGGATGTCCGTGCCCCAGTTCGGAATCTTCATCAGGTTCGTCGTGGCAACCTGCGGGGGCGGGGGATTGTTGGTTTCCTCAGCCACGGCCAAAGCCAGGCTGAAACTCGCAATGATGGAAAAGCAGATCGCTTTCATGGCGTAAAGCATGGCACAGCCCGTGCCATGCTGAAAGCCGGGAAATGCCCGGTTCCTGGACGAATTCCCGGGGCGGCCCCGGCGGTGGGTTCGGCGGTAATCTGGAATTGTTCCCCGGGCCACGCTGTCCTAGCCTGCGCCTGCCAACAAACAAGGAACCAAGGAACCCACCACCAACCCATGCAACCCGTCCCCTACCTCGACCTCAAGGCGCAGATGCGCCCCATCCGCGCCGAACTCGAAGCCGCCTTTGCCCGGACGCTCGACAACTGCTCGTTCTGCCTCGGGCCGGACGTGGCGCAGTTCGAGAAGGATTTCGCCAAACTCATCGGCACCAAGCACTGCGTGGGCATGAACAGCGGCACGTCCGCGCTGCACGTGGCGATGCTGCTGTTGAACATCAAGCCGGGCGACGAGGTCATCACCACGCCGTTCACCTTCGTGGCCACGAGCTGGGCCATCAGCTACGTCGGCGCAAAGCCGGTGTATGTGGATATTGACGACGCGACTTTCAACCTCGACCCGAAGCTGGTGGAAAAGGCCATCACGCCCCGCACCAAGGCCATCCTGCCGGTGCATCTCTACGGCCACCCCGCCGACCTCGACCCGCTGTTGGAAATCGCGCGCAAACATAACCTGCCGCTGGTCGAAGACACGGCCCAGGCGCATTGCGCCAAATACAAGGGCCGCACGGTCGGCACCTTTGGCGTCATGTCGTGCTACAGCTTTTACCCCGGCAAGAATCTCGGTGCCGCCGGCGAGGGCGGGGCCTTGCTGGTGAACGATGACGCCCTGGCCGCCCGCGCTCGCGCTCTGCGCGAGCATGGCTCGACCGTGCGCTACTACCATGATGAAGTGGGCTACAACTACCGCATGGAAGGTATTCAGGGTGCTGTGCTGGGCGTGAAGGTGAAGCACATCGAGGCCTGGACCGCCGCCCGTCAGCGCGTGGCCCGGCGGTATCACCAACTGCTGGCCGATACGCCGCTGCAACTGCCGCGCGAGGCAGCCTGGGCGGAGAGCGCCTACCACCTTTACGTTGTGCGCCATCCGAAGCGTGACGAACTCAAAAAGCATCTCGAAGCCAACGCCGTGGGTTGCGCGTTGCATTACCCGCTGCCGCTGCACCTCCAGAAGTGCTACGCGGGCCTCGGCTACAAGCCCGGCGATTTCCCGGTGTCCGAACGCGCCGCCCGCGAGTGCCTCAGCCTGCCGATCTACCCGGAGATGACGGACGCGCAAATCGAGCGGGTGGCGGAGGTGGTGAAGAGTTTCTTCAAATGAGCGCGGGAGGTGCGTGACTCGTGATGCGTGATGCGTGAAATCCGTTGTGCGTGGCGTGGTTTTTTCACGCATCCCGCATCACGGATTACGCGCCACGTTCCCCCTCGTCTTCCTTGCGGGCTTCCGCTATCGCTGAAGCCATGCGCACGGACTTCGACGTCATCATCATCGGTGCGGGGAGCGGCGGCTACGCGGCGGCCCGAACGGCGGCGGCAGGCGGGTTGAAAGTGGCCGTGATTGAGGGAGGCGAGCAGGTCGGTGGCCTCTGCATTCTCCGCGGGTGCATGCCGACCAAGGCGCTGCTTTACGCTGCCGAGGTCATGCATCTGGCCCGCCACGCTGGCACCTGGGGGGTGAAGGTTGGCAGCCTCGGCTACGACTGGCCCGCGGTCATCGCCCGCAAGGACCGCATGATCGCTGACTTCGCCGATTTCCGCGTGAAGCAGCTCAACGACGGCCGTTTCACGTTCGTCCGCGACCATGCCCGATTTCGCGATCCGCACACGGTGGAGCTGGCATCGGGCCGGACGCTGACCGCCAGACACTTCGTCATCAGCACTGGATCGGTGGTGTCCGAACCGCCGCTGGCCGCGTTGAAAGCGGCGGGCTACCTCACGAGCGATGAAGCGCTCCATCTGCCGCAGCCGCCCCGGTCGCTCATCGTGCTGGGGGGTGGCGCGGTGGCGGTCGAGTTCGCGCAGTTTTTCCAGCGGTTCGGCGTCGCCGTCACGCTGGTCCAACGCAGTGAGCACATCCTCCGCGATTTTGACCCGGACGCGGCGGTTGCCGTGGAGAGCGCGTTGCGTCGCGAGGGCATGGCAGTTTACACCGGCACGCGCCTGACGAATGCGGGGCGGACGAGCAGTGGCAAATTCGTGGAGTTTCAACAGGGCGACAAGACGATGCGCGTCGAGGCGGAGGAAATCCTGTTCGCGCTGGGGCGCACGCCCAACACCGCACCGCTCAACCTTGCGGCCGCCGGGGTGCAAACGGACGGCGCGCGCATCGTTGCCGACGACACGATGCGGACGAGTGCGCCGCACATCTACGCGGCGGGGGATTGCACGGGGCCTTACGAGATTGTCCACATCGCCATCCAGCAGGGTGAAACCGCGGCGAAGAATATTTTGCGGTCAACGCGGTCCCTCTCCCGCCCTCCGGACACGCTTTCCCCGTCGGACGGGGAGCGGGCCGGAGTGCGGGGCGGCCCCGGTCACAACAACTCGTTCCGCATGGATTACCGGCTGCTCACCTCCGTGGTCTTTACCGATCCGCAGGTGGCAACCGTGGGGTTGACGGAGAAGACGGCCAGGACGCGCGGCATTCCCTTCCTCGCGGCCAGTTATCCGTTCAACGACCACGGCAAGTCGCTCATCATGGAGGCGTTGGACGGCTTCGTGAAGTTGCTGGCGGATCCGCGCAGCGGGGAAATCCTCGGCGGAGCCTGTGTGGGGCCGTCCGGCGGGGAACTCATCCATGAAATCATCGCCGCCATGCACGCGCGGATGACGGTGCAACAGCTTGCCGTCATGCCGCACTATCACCCGACGCTGGCGGAAATCTGGACCTATCCGGCGGAGGAACTGGCGGAACAGATTTCGCCAGCCGCATAAAGCAGGCTCAGTCAGTCAAGCCTGACCTGGACGCGGACGAGCAAGGGCTGCGCGAGCGGGTAACCTCGCCGGCCAGGGCGTGTCGGCGTTGCCGCGGGATTTTCAGCCCGCAGAAAATTTCGGGATTTACGATGAAAATGGCGCAGGGCAGCGCCGCGGCCCCGGATTGTGGATCGTTTGCCGCTTGCCGCGTCCGCCGGGGTGCCTAGAGTGACGCCATGAAAGACCGTCGTATTGCCGGGCTTTTGCTCGTTTTGCTGATGACACTGGCCGCCTCCGGGCAGGTGGCGGTGCAGGTGGAATTGCCGCAGGACAAGTTCCTCCCGGGCGAAGAGTTCGAGGCCGCCGTGCGCATCGTCAACAATTCCGGCCAGTCCCTGCAACTGGGGACCTCGCCGGACTGGGTGCGGTTCAACATCGAGACGCTGGACGGTCGGGCGGTGCCGCAGCGGAGCGATCCGCCGGTGGAGAATCCTTTCACCCTCGATTCGACGAAGCGCGGGACGTTGCGCGTGGACCTTGCGCCCCACTTCGATCTGCGGCGGCCGGGCCGTTACCGCATCAGCGCGAGCGTCGCGATCGCCGAGTGGAACCGCGCGTTCACCACGACTCCGGTCGAGTTCGAGGTGGTGGACGGCACGCGGCTGTGGGAACAGGAGTTCGGCGTGCCCGGCAGCACCCCGGGCCAGCCGCCGGAAATGCGGCGCTACGCGCTTCAGCAGGCCAACTTCAACCGCCAGCAACTCCGCTTGTTTGTGCGCGTCTCGGCAGCGGACGGCTCGGTGCTCAAGCTCATCAACGCAGGCCCCATGATTTCCTTCAGTCACCCCGATCCGCGCGTGGACCGGCACAGCCGGCTGCACCTGCTCTACCAGAGCGGCCCGAAGACCTTCGAGTATCTGGTCATTGATCCCGACGGAGAGCTGAAAATCCGGCAGACGCATGAATACACCGACACCCGGCCGCGTCTGCGTTTGGACGATGCCGGCGAATGGCAGGTTTCCGGCGGCGTGCGCGTGCCGCGCGCCACGGACCTTGGCCCTGCCGCTGTCGCGAAGGATGACACCGGGAAACAAAACGCACCCTAAGACCGCCTGCCACGCCTGTTTCGGCGCCCTGCTGGCGGGGCTGCTGCTTGCCGCAACTCCCAGCGAGGCGCAGCCGCTGATTCTGCATTTGCACAACGGCGACCGGCTCTCCGGCACGCTGGTTTCCGAATCCACCAACGGCGTGGTGCTGGCGACCGGCTGGAATCCCGCCCTGACCATCCCGCTGGATTCCATTGCCCGGCGCGAAATTCCCGCCACCAATGCGCCCGCCACCGCGGTGGCGGCCACCCCCGCGCCTCCACCCGGCGCACCGAAACCGGCCGCGCCCGCGCCGCCCTCCGCGCCACCGGCCCCGCCCGCCACCACGGCGGCCGCTGCCAAACCGCAGCCCAAGGCACCCTCCCGCTGGAAAACGGAGTTGAAACTCGGCACCGACATGATTCGCGGCGCGCGGGACCGCGACATCTATTTCGGCACCCTGGCGGTGACCTATGCCCGTCCCTACGAGGATAATCCGAAGCTGTTTTTCCGAAATCGCACGGATTACCGGGCCGACTACGCGACCACCGATGGCCGTGAGACCTCGGACCGCATGTTTGGCAGCAACAAGACGGATTTCGATCTCAGTGAGCGGCTCTTTCTCTACAACTTCATGGCGGTTGGCTACGACGACGTGCGGCGGATTGACCTGCAGTATGAGGTCGGCCCGGGCGCGGGTTACCGACTGATCCGCACGCCGAAGTTCGCCCTGAATCTCGAGGCCGGCCTCAACTATCAGATGCAGGAACGCGAACTCAGCCCTGACATTGAGGCATGGCAAAGCCGGCTGGGACAGGATTTGACCTGGCGGGTTTACGACCGGATCACACTCAGCCAGAAGGCGACGTTGCTTTCCAATTTGGAGGATCTGGAGGAATACCAATTGCGGTTTGAGGCCAATCTGGCGTTCGGTCTCGTCAAGAACCTGAGCTTCAACCTGACCGCGCTGGACCTCTACGACACCCGGCCCGCGCGCGGCGTCACTCGCAACGAATTCCAGCTCCGCTCCTCGCTCGGGCTGACCTTCTGATCACGGCAACGCGGCGCGGACGCGCAAAAACTGCGCCGCTTCGTCCGGCACCCGCGCCTCTGTCTCGAAGACCGCCTCCTCGAATCCGGCCAGTTCGGTCAATGCCTCGCCGCCGACGAAACGGACGCCCAATGAATCCCAGGCCAGCAGATCCCGCGACACCTGTGGGGTGTAGGTCAGTTCGCTGGTGCCGCTCATACGGCGGTTGAACCGCAACTGAAAACGATCGCCCGTCAGACCGCCACGCACGCGGAAAAAGTCCGTGGCCGCCACCCCCGGCTGCCCGCCAAACGCGTAATCCAGCAGACGCGGCAGCCCCGCGCTGTTGGCTCCCAGCCAGTCCTCGGGTGCGTCTCCGAAATACCGCCGGTGCCACGCGGCGGCGGACTGATTCCCGGCGGCGTAAAGCGCGGCGATTTCCGCCGCGCTCAAAGCGCGATTATAGATGCGCGGCTCGTCAATCACTCCCGTGAAGTAACGGTTCTGACCTGAGGGCAGGTCCGCGCCGATGTTGACGTTGCCGCTGGCCGTGGTGTTGATAGCCTGGGCCTGGCTGGCGTTGAAAGTGGTTTCCAGCACCCCATCCACGTAAAGCTGGACATCCGTGGCATTGGGCGTTCCGTCGTTGGCAAAGACGCACGCGATGTGGTGCCACCGGCCGTCGTTGACCAGCGTCGTCCCCTGCCGGAAACCGCCCGTCACTTCGAGCCGGGCATTGCCGTTCTGGACAAGGAACGTCCACTTGTTGCCGGTGCTGTTCGGCCCCCAGGCGATGACGGGCATCTGGCCCGTGCCCGTGGTCTTGACCCACGCGGCGCAGGTGCGATTGCTCGCGCCGAGGATGCCGTTGAAGCCGGCGATGGTGACGTGATTGGCGCCGCTGAATTCCAGCGCGCGATTCCAGCGGCCCGGCACCCATTGCGCCGGATCGTTGTTAAAGCCCGTGAGATTGCCCGTGAATGCCCCGCCCGCGTCCTCGGTCGTCAGGCCTGAAGTCTGGTTGAACGGAAACCAGATCAGGCCGTCGGCAAAAAAAACCCGTATCCGCACCCTCCCCGTCGCGTTGCTCAGGCCGTCGGTGATGGTGTAGCTGAACGAATCTTCGCCCAGAAAGCCCGGGTTGGGGGTATAGACAATCTGGCCGGAGGCGTTGGTCGCGGCGGAACCGGCCGCCGGCGCGCCGACGTTCACGACCCGCAACGGGCCCGGCCCGCTGCCGGGCAGATCATTGGCCAGCACGTTCACGGTGACGGGCACATTGCGTGGCGTGGCGGCGGCGTCATTGGCGGCGGTGGGCGGCTGGTTGGTGCCCGGGGCCACGCGCACCAGGCTGGCGGACGGGATGGCCTGCTTCACGATGCCGGGGCCGCTCCATTGCAAGGAAAGCGACGGCGCAGTGCCGGTGCCCCGCGCGTAACTCAAGCGCAGCGGATGCCGTCCCGCCTGGAGAGCAATGGAGGCGGAAACCTCCGTGCCGCCGGTGTAGCCGAAGTCCGCATCAATCACGGCCGCATCGTGCAGCCGCAGGAAAGCGCGGGCGTCCGTCGTCAAATAAATCGTGTAGGTGCCGTCGGTGGGAACATTCAGATACCCGCTGTATTCCAGGCCAATGTCCTGGTCCCGGGTGCGCACCGACAGGTCCACGCCCGTGCAGGTGCCGTTGGTCACGGCGGTCAGCGGGGCAAAATCCGGCACCCACGGAAAGGCGCCCTCAAACGCGCGGTATGCCAATCCGGGAACCACGGCGGGGACTGCGACGGCCGGAACCAGCGCGGCGTCGTAAGGCCGCGTGACTCCGCCGCCCGGGCGGCGCAACTGCAACACCCGGTCCTTCATGCGCTGCTGAAGCTCCGTAAAGAAGGCGCTGGTGCCGGCGAGGTTGGTGGCTTCCTTGGGATCGGTGAGCGTGTCGTAGATTCTGAAGTTGTCCGTGCTGGCGGCGACATTGTAGCGGATGCCCTTGTAGCCATCGAGGAAGATGACCTGCTGTTGGTTCCGCGTGGTGCCGCGGCGGCTGGCTTCAAACTCCGCGTAGTTCGGCGTCGTGCCGTTGACGTAGTATTCGACATAGACGGTGGGCGGGCGCTGAACTCCAACACCGGTCAACAAGGGCACGAGCGAGACGCCATCACTGCGGGCCGGCGCGGGCAGGCCAGCCAGGTCGAGGAACGTGGGCAGCCAGTCCTGAAACTGCGAGGCGGTGAAATTGGTCGTGCCGGCGGCCACCCGCCCCGGCCAGCGCACCAGCGTCGGCTCGCGCATCCCCCCTTCCCACGAATCGCGCTTGATGCCGTCCATTGGACCGAACGAATCGAAGAATGTGGGGTTGTAAGTGAAACTACCGCCCGCGCCTGCCTCGTTATGCGGACCGTTGTCGGAGGTGAAGACAATGAGCGTGTTCGTGTCCACGTTGAGCTCCTTCAGCGTCTGCACGAGGTCGGCCACGCCGTCGTCCAGCCGCCGCATCATGGTGGCGTGGCGCTTGGCATAGTCCGGCCAGGCCACCTCCGGCGTGGCCGGGTTGTTGTCGTGGTCATACGTGGCGTTGGTGTAGTCGGGGTGAATCCACGAATTGATGGTGCCGCTGGCGGTGTTGATCATCTGGCCGGGCGTGCCGACCCATTGCACACCGCCGTTGGTGCCGCCGCCCGCCGGATACGCCTGCGTGGGAACATCGAGCCGCGCGTGGGGTGCAGTGTAGGCGAGGAACAGGAAGAACGGTTGCGCGGCGTTGGTGGCCCGGTGGTCCTGAATCCATCGCTTCGCGCGGGCGGTCAACAGGTCCGTCGAGTAACACTTGTCCAGGTCCGCGCTGACGTTGGCGAAGTTGTCATAAACGTCGGCGCCAGTTTCCTTGGGGTAGTGATAGTGGGCGTCCAAGTGCGCCAGATAGCCGAAGAAATAATCAAATCCCCGGAAGCGGGGATGCGCCTCGGCGGGGGTGCCCGTGCCCTGGAGGCCCCATTTGCCAATGACGGCCGTCGTGTAACCGGCCTGTTTCAACACCGTCCCGAGGGTGTGGTTGTTTTCGAGCGCCTTGTCGAACTGGTTGTCGCGCACGTTCGCATGGCCTTGATGCACGCCCAGCAAGAACGAGGCGCGGGCCGGGGCACAAACGGGCGCGGAACTGTAGTGCCGACGCAATTGCATTCCCTCGGCGGCCAGCGTGTCGAGTTGGGGCGTGGTGAACGCGGGTGAGGCGCGATTGGTCGCGAAGCCCCGGCTGTTCTGGTAAAACACCCCGAGATCCCCCCAGCCCATGTCATCGGTCATGATGAAGAGGACATTGGGCCGGTTGGTGGCGGCAAGGGCGGAGGACGCGGCCAGCGTTCCGGCCAGCAGGACGGCGGGGAGCGTGGCCAGTCCCCGAAAGCGAATGCGTTTATTCATCACCAGTAACCCGCGTATTTGGTATTGGGCGTGTATTGGCCGGGGTTGGGAAACACCACGGAGTGCGGGCGCATCACGCGCTGATTGCGCCACGCCACCGCGCCGTCGGGCGTGGCGACGTTGCCGCCTTCCGAGCCAATGAGGTTTGGCTCAATCATCTGTCCGCTGGGGCTGACCGCCACCCCGGTCCGGGCGTGGGGCGCGAAGGTGACATTCGCGCTGGTGCCCACCAGGTCCGTGCCTTTTTCGATGACATCGGCCACCAGCACGGAGTAGGGCGTCAACCGATCCGTGGTTTTGCGGGGCGAATCGAAGGGCGCGGGTGAGGTGCCGTAGTTGCCGTCGCGCGGACGCGGATCCAGGGCAGTGGGCAGGCCCCACAGGGCGTAATAGCCCATGCGGGTGCCGCCGGGCTGGACGCGCATCCAGTCGGGAAATTTCTTCACGATGTTGGGACAGGCAAAGACGTTGGTCTGGATGCGCATCTCGTTGACGAAGTAATCGTAGGCCGCCGGCCCGAGCCAACTGGCGTGCAGGGTGCCGTCGCCGCGGACGTTGTTGGGGAACACCTCGCGATTGTCCCCGGCATACATGATGGCCGCCAGGGCCACCTGCCGGATGTTCGACTGGCAAACCGCACGCTGCGCGCGCTCCTTGGCCTTGGACAGCGCCGGCAGCAGCATCGCCGCCAGGATGGCGATGATGGCAATGACGACCAGCAACTCGATCAGCGTAAAGCCGGCGCGTGGTCCCACGCCGGTCCGTTGCGGAAGCAGTTTGCCTCCCGTCATGAGCGAATTGGAGTCATTCATGGCTTTTTGATACCCCCGCGAGACCACCCCTGCCATCACTCAGATTGGGGATGCTCACCGGGCATCCTGCGCGGACTCCGGAGCCTGGGCGAGAGCCGCCGGTTGCGGGGGCGTATAGCGGGCGGGGTCGTCCAGCACCGGGCCCCAGCGCTCCATCATCTGCCGGGCCAGCGCGACCGGATCCCCCCGCGGTCGTGTGGGATAGTCATCCCTTTCCCACGTCCGGGCCGCCCACTCTGATTCCAGGCGGAAGTAATTCAGCGGCTGCGGTTTGGCCCCGTTCAATTGGTTCAGCAGATCGGTGATAAACAGCTCCCAGCGCGGCCGGTAATAGCGCTGCAAGAGGCCGTTCCACTCGCGCCAGGCGTAATCGCCCAGGCCCGAACGCTCGCGCGTCCAAGTGGTGATGAGCCAGCGGGTATTCTGCTCGTTTTGATCGGCCTGCGCGGGACTGGGCGCAACGGCCCGGGCGTCGGCCAGCCATTTGCCCAGCAGGAAGTGCGCATCACTTTCGAGCAACCGGTTCTGGTCATCCAGCACCGCCAGGAAATCCGTCGCGGCCCGTTCGAACCCGGCCCGGTCACCCCGCTTGAAAGCGGCCACCATCTCGCGATACGGAATTTGGGCCAGATTCGCGAGGAACTGCCGGGTGAAATCCACCAGGTCATAACGGTAGGTCGGCTGCCCGCCGCATTCGGGCGCGAGCGTGAGCAACTGAAGAATGGCGTCACGCAACTCGCGCTGGTCGTAATGCACGTGAATTGAGGCCGCGAAGGGCGAAACCTTTTTCACGTCCAGCGAAGGGCGCGCGCAGAGGATGGATTCGGTGGGACGCCGGTGATTTGGGAACGTGCCATAAGCGGAGTGCAGCAGTCGGGTCCAAGCCTCCCGCACGGCGGGTGTATCGCGGCCATAGCGGCGGACCGCATAGTCGCCGATCCAGTTGGTCAACGACGGGACTTCGGAGCGCCAGCGCAAATCCCAGAGGAAATCATTCACCACCGGATTGCTCTCAATGCTTTCCCACGTCATCCCCAGCCCGGCGGGCGGATTCGGGCACTGGCGCGCGGCGGCCAGATTGTCCGCGATGGCCTGCAACCGCCCGTGCAACGCGACATTGCCACCATAGATCACCACCGTGCTGAAAATCCACGGCGTGCCACCGAAGCCCTGATTCGGCTCCCAGTTCCGATAAAATTCGCTGCACAGTTCGAGCACGAGGGTGTGTTGCGGCTGCAATGCCGCGAGCAAATCCGCGCGCGGATTTCCGCCCCACCCTTGCAGCACCCAGACCGAGTTGGGGTTGTAATCCAGCATCAGCGATTGCACACGCCGCGCAATGGCGGGCACGCTCAGTCCGTGCGGATTGCCGCCCTCGTGGAACAAGTCCCCCGCGAAAACGTCCGCGCGACCGTAGAGCTTCTCCAGTTCCTCATACCAGGCCGCGCCCAGCCGATCGAACAGGGGATCATCGGGATGCAGCACGGCCGGCCGCTGATCGGCGAGCCATTTCCCCTGGGGCAACAGCCGGGTGCCGGGAATCTTCGCCGCCAGCGTGGTGGGCACCAGCCCGACGAAACCGGGCAGCACCGGCCGCATGCCCAGTTCGCGCATCCGTCCGAGAATTTTCCGCTGCAACTCGACCCGCGACGCAATCCATTCGTCGGTGACGGGACCACCGCGCCCCTGAAGATTGCCCATCAGCCACCACGCCGTGTAGCCCGGGCCGGGGATGAACGCCTTCGCTTCATTGGTCGTGTAGCCGAAGCGCGTGAGCACATTCAGCCAGACGGCCTCCGTGCCGGTGATCGCCAGTGGCAGGTCCACGCCGTTCGCCGCCATGAAATCAATCTCCCGCTCCCAACGCGGCCAGTCCCACCACGCCATCGTGTAGTTGAAGGTGCAGTAGTTGAAGGCAAAGCCATGACGGTAGGGGCTTTCGCAGCGGATGGTTTCCGCCGGCAACGGCAGCGGGACGGGCAGGTTCAACTGGTCGCCGCACCATGACAGATGGCCGCGCGCGACGTGCTTGAGGTAGTGGTTGAAGGCGGACGTGATGGCGATGGCCCGGTTGCCGCGCAGTACGATTTTCCCGTCCCGGCTCGCGATTTCAAAGACGTCTTGCCCATCCGCAGCCGGAAGCATCTCGCAGACAAAGTTCGCAGCGTGGGCGGGCAAGAGCCGTTGGATGACCGCGCTCGCGGCGGCGGGCGCATTGGTTTCCGCATGAGCCGCGAATGGCGTCGCGATCAATAAACAAACAGCCACGCACCAGGCGGAGAATGAACTCTGTCGAGCCGCAATCATGGCGAATAGCGCAGGCGGAAGAAGCGGGGCTGTGCGGTCATAGGCACGGGCACCTCATGATTCCATTCGGGGGCCGTCACGGGCACGGGGATGTCGCCACCCCACGGCCCCGCGGGTGACGTGGCCGTTACCAACACGAACGTGCCTTCCGGGATCACGCGGTTGATGATCACTTTCAAAGTGCCGCCCGCGCCCCGTGCCATCGCCAGCCGGAGCCGCGACTCGGGATCGGTCGGGTCAAAACCGAAGCGAAACTCCAGGTCGTTGTTCATCCCGTCGCCGTCCGGATCCGCGCCGGGCAGCGCGTCGGCGTCCGCCAAACCGTAGCCCCGCGCCCACGCCTGATAGTCCGTGATGAAATGCGCTGTGACGGTCTTGGAGGCGTCCATGACCACCTCGCTGACCGCGCTTTCCGCCTCCACCAAGCCCTCGCCCTCCCAGCCATCGAACTGCCAGCCCGGCGCCGGCGTGGCGGTGATGATGGCATTGGTGCCGATGGGGTAAAACCCACCGCCGCTCACCGTGCCACCCTGCGCGGGGGAGGCGACGAGGGACAGCAACACCGCATCTGCGAAGGTGACGGTGATGACGGAGTTGCTGCCGGTGCCGTAGTTCACCGTGGCGGGCACCGGTTCGGTGAACTCCACCGGTGGCTGGCCCGTCAACTGCCCCGCATAGGCCACGAGCGGGTAGGGCATGCCGGTGGCATATCCGCCCGCCGGCGGGCTGACCCGCAGCACGCCGCTGGTGTGCGCGTAGTTGCCGGTGAGCGTCAGCGGCGGCGTGGCGTCATCCACCAGCCGCAAGGCCACGAGGCCGCCGGTTTGCGTGACCGCAGTGATCACCGCTGGTTCACCGGCCAGCACCAGCGTCCCCTGCGCCGCGGTGAGCTGCACACTTTCGTCCAGCACCCCGGACAGTTTCAGCTCCGCCGGGCCGGATTTGATCAAATGCAGTTCCGGCCCGATGGCCCCGGCAAACTCCCCGTTGGTCGTCTGGTTCACCGTCAGCACCGACGCCGCATTGGTGCCGCGCAGCGTGGCGGAGGAAGCGCCGGAAAGATTGCCGATCACGGACGGCGCGTTGCCCACTTCCGCCACCGACGCCTCCCCGTTCAGGGCCAGACCGGCGGCCGAGTTGCTCCACGGTTGATTGAGTTTGAGCGTGGCGTTGGTGCCGTCCAGCACCACCCCGGCCAGTGAATTCAACCCCGTGGCGTGGTCGTTCAGCAATTGTCCATCGTTGCCCACCGTGACCGTCCCGGTGCCCAAGGCCCGGGCCGCGGCCGCCCGAAGAATCGTTGTGCCGCCGCCCGCGTGGCTGAGGGACCAGTTCCCGCTGAACGTGTTGCTGGCGCTGGTGAGGCTGACCTGGCGGGTCGTGCCCGCGTTCGCTGTGCAGGCCAGCGCACCGCTGCCGGTCAACGCCCCGCTGAGGGTGATGGTCTGCACGCCGCTCCCGTTGTTGTTCTGAATCACGCCGCCGCCGGACCCCACGGTGATGGGCGCCGCCAGCGCGTGGTTGTAGGTGGCCGCGTTGTTGTTGCGGAAGCGCAGGTTGCCGCCCTGCTCCAGGGTGATGGCGGGCAGGGTCCAGGTGATGGTCTGGGTGCCGGTGGCATCCAGCCGCGGCAGGTCCAGCGCGCCCGGGCCGGTGACGCGCAGCGAGCGCTGGCTCATGGTCGCGGCATTGAAGGCCGTGGGATTGTTGACCGAGCCGTTGCGCAATTGCAGGGTGCCCTGGCTGACGCGGATTTCGCCGGTGATGTCGTTGGCGGTGTTGTCGAGCCGGAGGGTGTGGAAGCCGGTTTTCTCGAACCCTTGGTTGCCCGCCAGCCTCACGGTGATGACGGCCTGCCAGTTTTTGGTTTCGATGACCGGCTGCCCGAGGGTGGTTTCCAGCGTGAGCGGGCCGTTCTGTGCGATGATGTCCCACTGGTGCGAGGGCGTGGTGTCGCCGAACTTGAGGCGGCCAACCACCTTGCCGGTGGAGCCGAGGTTCAGGTCGCGGTTGCCGGTGAGGTTGACCTGCGAGAAGTCCGCCACCGTGTCCGGCCCCCAGACCGGCACGTTGGGATGGCTGTCCCAGTTGGTCGCGACGTCCCAACTGCCGCCCGCGTCTTTGGTCCAGACGTAGGTGGCGAAATCGCCAATCACCAGCGTGGCGGCGGCGGGCGCGCCGACGGTGTAGCCGGCGCCGGGGGAGAGGGTGAGCGTGAGCGACTCGCGGTTGGTGTCCTGCGGCGCCGCAATGGGCATGACCACCAGCGTCTGGGTCAACTGGCCGTTGGTGAAGGTGACGCTGGTGGGGAGTGGTTCGTAATCCACGCCCGCCACGGCGTTGCCCGAGAGGGTGAAGCCCACGGTGATGGCACCGTAGCCGTGGTCGCGGGTGAAGGTGAAGCTGCCCGGCGTCGGCCCCCACTTGGACGCGGGCGGCGAGGCCGTAACACTCACCACCGGGGGATAAGGCGGCGCGACCGTCAAGACCACCGGCGCGGAATCCACTTGATAGCCCCAATCGCCAAAACTGGCCCGGGCGACGAGCGTGCGCTCGCCCGGTGCCCACGTTGGAATCGTGGTGGCATAGGGTGCGGTGGTGTCCGAGGCGAGCACAGTGCCGTCGCCGACGAACTCCACCTTGTCCACCAGTTCGTTGAACGAACTCACTTCGGCGGCGACGGGCAGGTTCAGCCCGGGCAGTTCGGCCCCGTTCGTCGGCCAGGTCACCGCCACGGCCGGCGGGTTCATGGCCTGCTGATACAACGACTCGATGTCCGCCGCGGTCAGCGTGTTTTTGTAAACGCGGACGTCATCCATCCAGCCTTTGAAGTAGCGGCTGCTCGGGTTGGAATCATAGCCCAGATACATCACCCCGTTGAAGGCCTCGGCCACGTGCGAAGCCGCATTTACAGCGCTGCGCAAACCGGTCGAATCGCGGAGAAACAGTTGCGCGCCGCTCGAACTGATGCGCAGCGCGACCAGGCACCACTCGTTGTCCGGCGGGACGAGTGCCGGCGAAGGCTGCCAGGTGTAACCCGTATTATCCCAGTGGTAACGCAGTTCATTCGTCACGCCGAAACCAAACCCGGCGACCGTGGAACCGGCCCGGGAAAAGACCACCGGCGCCCACGCGTTTTGATTTCCATTCCGCTTAATCCACGCGGTGATGGTGAGCGAAACGGTGTCGTAGTTGGGCGCGGGGATCGAAATCCGGTCATCCACGCCGTCGAAATACATGCCCTTGCGCGTTACCAGTGTGGCGCCGGGCTGGCCGGGCAGCACGCCGTTTTGCAGCGTGCCGTTATGGCTGGAGCGGACCTGGTTGACCGCCACGGTCCCAATGCCGTCATCCAGCCGCCAGTGATCGGCCAAGGTCAACACGCTGGCGCGCGGACGGACCATCGCAAAGCCCACCGCCTGCATGCCCGACGTATCCTGGATGCGATACTGAAACCAGTCCGTGCCCGATCCCAGCGTGGGCGGCGGCGTGTATTGCAAAAGATCCTGTCCGGCCGACCCGGCGCCCGGCAGGCGGACGACCGTGCCGCCGAGCGTGGTGGTGAGATTGGAAGTCACGAGGGTCAGCGCCTCGCCGTTCATGTCCGAGTCGTTCCGCAGCACGTCCATCGTCACCGGCGTGTTGCGCAGGAAGGAAGCGGTGTCCTGGTTGGCGCGGGGCGGCAGCGGCAGCGGATAATGCCCCAGATACTGGAGTCCACCCCGCGTCTTGCGATGAGCAACAATCTTGACCAGTTCGGAACTGGAGAACCGCGACAGCGAGTTGCCGGACATGATCGTGGCCCCCTCCGGCTGGCCGCCGCCCTCAAAATGGCTGGCCCCCCAGTTGTGGCCCGCCTCGTGCCGCCAGACGATCGAGAAATCGTTGTTGTCGGAATCACTCACCGCATAACGCGCGATCGTGCCAATCGTGCCGACATAGGCCAGGCCGCCGTTCAAGCCGCTGTGGATGACGGTGGCCTGTTTGTGCGTGGTGCCGATCGTGTCGGGCTGGTTGTTCCAGATCGCCCGGACCCGTTCCAGTAGTTTGCTCGTATTGCTGCCATCGGGCACATAGGGATCCCTGGCCTGGCTGGCACGCACGACGAGTTTCCCCAACTGATGCTCGATGCCCGCGTCGCGCAGATACGGCAGGTTGCCGCAAATGATGGAGAACTCCACGCCATCCAGGAGGCCCACCAGCGTCCCCCCGGCGGCGTTGAAGTGGTTGTAAGTGGCGTCAATGCCCACTTCGACCCCGAACACATTGGTTCCCGCGCCGCCCTCGCCGAGCACCGAGGTGGGCCACTGCGGTGTGGGATTGTAGCCGGAGGCGGTGGTCGTCCCGCCCTTCGTAACCCACGTTGCGCCCTCCTCGAAGCTGATGCGCGCCCAGAGCGTGCCATTGGCGCGCAACAGGCCGGCGGCCAATGCGCCCGGCCGCTCGCGCACCGTGCCGAGATAGGTGCGTGGCACGTCGGGCACATAGTTGGTAAAGCTGCCATCCTCCTGCTGGACCAGCACGTCGAAGTTCGCGTGCCGAATCGGGCGCAGCGTGAAATCCACGGTCAAGGAGGTGCTGCCCCGGCTGATGACCTGCGTGAAATGGGTGGGCGGCGGCGTCTGGGCAAAGGCGGGAGCCGCCGTCAAGCACAGCAAACCGGCGACCCACAGCGAGGCCAGCCCGCCTGCGAAGGGAATGGCCGAGAATCCCGAATTCCGAATCTCCGAATTCCGAAAGAAGCCCGAAATCCGAAGGCCGAGTCTGACATTATTCGGCGCTTGTGCAGCATGGTCCCTTGGCGTTTGCAGCAAGTGAACGCTCACGCCCGTCGCAAAGCGACACGGGAAATTAGCCAGGGACGAAGTCCCTGGGTGAGCCGCACATCGAGACTGTCCCGGCAGGGACGGTGGAACCGCCGGTAAAAACGGCCTGCCCCCTTCGTCCCTCCGGGACGTGAACGTTCTGCGGACGGTCCCAGCCACTTCGTGGCTGGCTAAGTTCCATCGTCGCTTCGCGACACCAAACGGTTTGCCCGCCACAAGCGTGGAGGAACCAAAATCAAACCCTGTCGCCAGTCCTCGAGACCCGACCTTTCGGACTTCGGGCTTCGGAGTTCTTTCGGAGTTCGGACTTCGAACTTCGGACTTCAGATTCAAACGGCATTCATTCATGGGAATAAACAGCGGGCCAATCGGAGTCATCGCTTCAATCCGGGGAACAGCTCCTTGCTCAGGAACAACCGGTAGTTCTTCACGCGGCCATTCGGCGAATCCTGGCGCGGCAGGTAGCGCAAGCCCGCCACCGTCTGCGCGCTCCCGAGATCAATCACGATCTGATGCGGATGCTTCGGCCGGGCACCCTGCCATTGGGTGTGCCACACAGTGGTCGCCTGCAAATCGAAGACGTTGTCCGCGCGTCCGTCGTCGCCCGCCAGCTCCTCGCTGTCGGCATAGACAATTTTCCACGCGTCGCGCGGCAGTTCGTGACCGTCCGGGCCGAGGAGATAAAGTTCCGCGCAGGTGGTGAACGCATCGCCCGGGTGTGAATTCAGCGCCTCAAAACAAAAGTAACGACCGGTCGCCGGCGCGAACTTCACCGTCTGCCAGTCCTTCCCATCCGCAAACGCACCCGCAGCCAGCACGGGCAGCCCGGACAGGTTCAGCGTCTCGCCGGGCTGGCGGTTCTTCCGGGCGGCGGCCTGTTCGTTGACCTGATTCAGAATGGGTTGGGCCAGACCGCGCACGGTGCGGTTGGCGGCGCCGTTCAACTCGAACACCACGAGTTCGTTGCGCCCCGGCTTCAACCACGGCCCCGGACAATATAGCGTCTGATGCGGACCAATTTTCCAGAAGCGCCCGAGGTTGTGCCCGTTGATCCACGCCACGCCTTTGCCCCAGGTGCTGAAATCGAGAAACGTGTCGCCGACGGCCGCCAGTTCAAAGCTCGCGCGATAAAAAGCGGGCCGGTCCGTCGCGCCGGATTCAAACTTCAGCCCCGCAAGGTCGCCCGGGAACATCGGAAAGTTGAACACGTCCCAGCCCGTGAGCGCGTTCGTCGTGCCGGCGGCGATCAGCTCCACCTTCTCCGTGATGCCTTTGCGGTCGTGGATGTGCGGGCCGTAATTGACGCGGCCAAACGTGTCCACCAGCAGGTCCAGCGTGGCCGCCTGTGCGCGGGCCGGCAGCCGGACGGAATTCTGCCCGCGCCGCCGGTCCAGCGTGGCGAGCTTTTCGCCATCGAGAAACACCAGGCCGTAGTCGCGCAGTTCGGTGATCTTGAGCAAGGCGGCGTCGCCCGGCGGGAGTTTCGTGCGATACAAAATCGCGCCGTGCGGCTGGTCGTAGAGTTCCATGCACTGGGGCTGCTCGGCGTGTTTGGCCGGCGGCAGGTTGGCGAAGAGCGGCGCGCATTCAGTGAGATGGATCGCCGGGATTTGAATTACGGGATTGCGCTTGGGCACATCGGGCAACTTCTCGCCGGGCGCGAGGTGCTTCAGGAACAATTCACGCAGCGCGTAAAACTTGGGCGTGTCCCAGCCTGCCTCGCTGATGGGCGCGTTGTAGTCGTAACTCGTCGTCTGCGGCGAGAACGGGGGCGAGTTCGCGCCCGCGGTGAAGCCAAACGACGTGCCGCCATGCGCCATGTAGATGCTGAACGAGGCATTGTTCTCGAGCATCCAGCCGATTTCCCTTACGATACGGGCGGGGGCGCCGGTATGATGCGGCTTGCCCCAACTGTCGAACCAGCCCGGATAATACTCGCCGCACATCAGCGGCCCCTGCGGACGGACGGCGCGCAACGCCTTGAACGCGTTCTCCGGGTTGCTCCCGAAGTTCACCACGCTGAAGATGTCATCGCGCACGGTGTTCTTGAGCTGCGATGGCCCGTCACAGGTGAACAGCGGCACCTCGAAGCCCGCCTCCTTCAAGTAATCGCGCAGGATGCCGATGTAGTCCCTGTCCTTGCCGTAGGAGCCGTATTCGTTCTCGACCTGCACCATGAGGATCGGCCCGCCGCGCGTGATTTGCAGCGGCGCGAGTTCCCTGCCGACCGCCAGCAGGTAACGCCGGCACGCGGCGAGGTAGCGCGGATCCTGCGTGCGGACCTGGATGTCCGGCGTCTTGAGCAGCCAATACGGGAACCCGCCGAAATCCCACTCCGCGCAGGAATACGGCCCGGGCCGCAGGATCACCTTCAAGCCCTCCGCCTGAGCCAGCCGACAGAACTCCGCCACGTCCGCGCCGCCCGAGAAAACAAATTCGCCGGGCCGCGGCTCATGCACGTTCCAGAACAGGTAGGCGCAGACGGTGTTCAGCCCCATCGCATGGGCCATGCGCAGCCGGTGCGCCCAGTATTCGCGGGGAATGCGGGAGAAGTGCATTTCGCCGCAGCGGATCAGGAAGGGTTTTCCGTCGAGCAGAAAGTCCTTTTCGCCAATCACGAAGGTTCCCGCGCCGACGCCCCGCGCCGGCAGCACGCCAATCAAGGCCGCCAGCGCGGCGACCACCGACAGTCGGCGGAACGACTGGCTCAGATTTGTTTTTGATGCTTGCATGGCACAAAACGGGCAGGAGCCGCCCCAACCGACGGCTCCTGCCTCACCCAACCAACCGAACCAAACCAAAACATTTTTCCAACTCGAACCTTCCCGCCAAACAGCGCGGCGGGTGGCTCCCTCAGGGCGTGCTGACGTAGCGCGTCCGGTAAAAGGCCATCGTTTCGGGCGCGGAGGTGTCGGTGTAGCTGCCCAGGCCATTGGCGCCGGTGCTGACGCTGGCGGCAATCTCCGTCCACGGACCGCTCGCGCTTGTGGCTCGTTCAATCGCATAGGTCGAACCGGGAATTCCCGCAAAGTTCACGGTGATGTTGGGCCACGTTCCCGACACGCTGGTGATGTTGGGCCCGGTCCCTCCGGCGGAAACAATCACGGTGATCGTCTTGGTGACCGTGCCCCCGAAACCGTCACTGACGGTGTAAGCGAAGCTGTCCGTGCCGGTGTAGCTGGAGACGCCGCTGTAATTCACCGTGATGCTGCTGCCGTCGGTCGAGACGGCGGCGCCATTGGCCGTGGTGGCCGAGGGCAGCGAGAGGGTGAGCGTATCGCCATCCGCATCGGTGGGCGCATACTTCCCGCCGAGGATCGCCAGGGTGGCGCTGCCACCCTGCACCGTGCCCAGCGTGATGTCCTGCGCGGTGGGCGGGGTGTTTACCACCGCCAGGCCCAGAACACCCGTGGCTTCCGTGAAAGTCCACAGTTTGCGCGCGCCATCCGCCCAGGTCCAAACGCCCGCGCTGGTTTCTACGAAGGGGCTGAGCACCTGGAAGGTTGCGCCGTAGGTTTCTGTGAGCGTGCCGACGTTGACGATGTTCCAACTGTTGCCGTCCGCGATCGCGGCCCCGGACAGGTCGAAGACGAAGGCCCCGTCGAGGTTCACTGCGCCAACGCCCTTGAGTTGGTTGTTCACCCCGTTATTGCCGATCCGGAATTTGAGTTGCGCGCCGTCAGCCAGCGCCAGGGTGCCCGCTTGGACATCCGTATCCGTGGCGAGCAGCGACCCCCCGGTGCCGGTGAGAGTGACGGTGCCGGTGCTGTTCACCGTGAAGGGGCCGACCTCGCTGGCCCCGCTGCCCAACTGGATCGTGCCGTTGCTGGCGGTGAGGGTGGCGCTGGCGTTGTTCCAGGCGTTCGAGCTCAAGTCGAGCACTGAGTTGGTCTCGTTGAGGGTCACACCGGCCAGGCTGTCGAGGCCATTGGCGGCGTTGTTCTCGAGCGTGGCACCGGCGTTGAGCGTGACGGTGCCCGTGCCCAGCGAGTTGGCCGCACCGGCGCGGAGGAAGGCCGTGCCCGTGCTGGTATGGGCGACCGTCCAATTGCCGCTGAAACTGTTGTTGGCGTTCGAAATGGTGAGCCGCCGGGTGGTGCCGGAGTTGGCCAAATATTCGAGCGCCCCGGAGCCCGACAGGGCGCCGCTGAGATTCACAGTCTGAGTGCCTGTGGCGGTGGTGCCGCTGTTGACAATCTTGCCGCCCCCGGTGCCGACGGCGATGGCGGCGTTCAGGTTGTGGGTGATGGTGTTCGTATTGTCGTTCCGGAATCGGAGCGTGCCACCGGTTTCCAGCGTGAGAGCCGGCATGGACCAGGTGACGGTTGTGTTATTGGCGGCACCGATGCGGAACAGGTCGGTGGTTCCGGATCCGGTGGTTCGCACCGATCGCTCGTTCATGGTTTCGGCGGCAAAGACCGTGGGACTGTTCACGGTGCCGTCGCGAATCTGCAGGAAGCCCTGGCTGACGAGGATTTCGCCGGTGATGGGATTGGCCGTGTTGTTCAGCCGCAGGATGCCGGTGCCGGTTTTCTGGAAGCCCTGGCTGCCGGCGAGCTGGACCGTGATGGTGGTGAAAGTGCTGTTGCTGACCACTGGGGTGCCGCTGTTCACCGCCAGCGTCAACGGCCCGCCACCGGAGGGAATCGTCCAGCCGTAATTATTCGTGCTCTGGTCGCCGAACCACAGGTTCCCAATCGGCCGCGCGCCATCCAAACTCACGGTGCGGTTGGCCGTCAGGGACAGGGTGGTGAAATCGGCGGTGTTGTTGGTGCCGGTGGCAATCAAGCCATTCTGCCAGTTGTTGATGTTCGTCCAACTGCCTCCCAATGGGTTTGTCCACACCGCCGTGTCGCGAATCGCGGCGGTCAGACTCCCGGTCGGCTGGGTCAGCGTGTAATTCCCTGCCGCCGCCCCGCTCAGGGTGAAGGTGCCCGCCGTCACGGAAATCCCCGTGCCGACGTCCGGGCTGGCGAAGGTGCCGGTGGCGGTGCTGAGCGACAACGCGTCGCCGATATAGGGCCGGCCGTCGGCGCTGTTGCCCTCGCCGAAGGCCACCGGCGTGTCCAGGCTGCCGATGACGATGCCGGCAGTGGTTCCGTCATACATCTTGTCCAGCGCCGTGACGTTGACCACGTTCAACGCCTTGGGATTGACGGTATTGCCGCTGGCGGTGGTGGCCACGTTCACGCTTTCTGCCCCCGGACTGCTGAGGACTACATTGACGGAGTTGTAGCTGCCGGCGACGGGCGCATTGTTCTTAAGTCGCACATACAAGGTGCCGCTGGCACTGCCGCCGCTCTGGGTGAAGGTGGTCGTTGCACCCCAGGTGCTGTCATCGTTCGACACTTCCAATCCGGTCGGTGCCGTTGCCGTGATGTCGCCGGTCAGGTCACTGCCGGAAACCGAAACGCTGGTCGAGGCGGACGCGGTGCCGTAGGTGGTGCTCACCGACGCGGGGAAGGTGGACGGCGCAGTGATCACCGCACTGGGCTCCTCCACAACGAACGTGGCGCTGTTGGTCACCATGCTGCCATAGCCGTTGCCGGAGCGCACGGAGATGGCGTAGGTGCCGACCGCTGCGCCGGTGATGGTGAAGCTGCTGTTGGTCTGCCCGGGCTGATCCACGCCATTGAGGCTCCACTGGTTGGTCAATCCCGTCAGGCCGGCACCGAAGGCGGTGATGCCGGAGTTGAACGTGGCATTGCCGGTGACATTGGTCTGACTGGCCATCACGTTGGTGATGGCCGGCGCAAGGGCCAGCGCCTGCACTTCCTCAAGTGAGAGCGCGTGGTCGTAGATGCGCACGTCGTCAATTTGCCCCCTGAACTTGCGGTCCGTGCCCGCCCAGGAATCGCCAATCAAGATGTTGGTCGAGGTCGTCGTTGCAACGGGCGTTAGTGTGCCGCTGGTGTCCAGCTCGCCATCCACATAGATTTTCGAGTTGCCGGTGCCGTTCGCGTAGCTGACGACCACGTGATGCCAGTTTCCATCACCGACATTCTTTGTGCCGGAGAAGCTTCCACTGCCGGTCAGTTCGATGCGCGGCAAGAAATTGGTTCCGCTGGCGATAATGCGCAGGTCGAACCGTTGCCCAGTGGTGTTCGGCCCCCAACCGACGATTGTGGGATTGGCATTCTGCGTGCCCACCACCTTGATCCACGCGGCGACCGACCGGGGAACAGCCGTCCCTCCCAGCACGCCCCCCGCCGTCGTCCGAATGGCATTCGTGCCCGCCAACGATAATGCGGCTACTGTCCCACGGGTGCTGTTGGTCGGCGGCACCAAGGCCACAGGAGCCAGGCCGGTCGTCGCCCAGCCCAAGTTGCCGGTTCCGCTATTGCCGTTGGTGGTGCCGGTGTTCGTGGAAACGCTCGAATAGACGATGTTTGTGGTCGGATCCACAGCGCCTTCGTCCAGCTTGAACCATTGAACGAGGGCGGCCTGCGCGGTGTTAAAGGCGAGCAGCGCCGTCCACAGCGGCAACATGACGGCATTCGCAAGGAACGGAGTCTTCATAGGTGGGATTTTAGGGTGTATTTGGTTCGTGCGATTCACTCGCCCGGCGGCACTGGAAACCACCAGGCCAGGACCGGGATGGGGTCGGTGAATCATGCCTTCTCCCTAACACGCGGGTGTTTCGCCGCCATCACTCAAATGAGTGATAAGGCGGACGGACACGGCTCGACCGGGGTATTCGCCCGGGCCGTGCGCTGGTAATTTGCTTGAACCACGCAGCAACCCGCACGGTCCCCGCACGGTTGCGCCGCTACCAAAAGAAGGCTCGCGAATGGCGGGCGGCCGAATGAGGCATCTGCGTTTGGGGCGGATTTTGCCTCACCACCGCAAGGCAGGCCGCGTAACGGCCCAACAGGAACAGCCGTGGGGGAAATCCACCGTATGCGTGCAGAGGAATGGTGTGCCCCCGGCGGGGGCGAATGTGGTTGGGATGAATTCCGTGGATGGCCGCCCACGGCTATTCCTGTTGTGTCCCGGCGGGACTTTGGTGGCGGCGTCGGCCATCCTGGCGAACGTAGAGGGCGGCATTTCTGCCGCCCGGATCGGCGTGCGAATGGAGGCAGGCTCCCGAAAGTTTGGGGACGAGGCGCGCGTGCAATTCGACGGCTTCGGGCGAGTTCAGATGCGCCCACTGATCCGCACTGTTCTTTCCGCCAGGCTGGAAGCCCGGTCGGCGGGCACAGGCAGGATGCCAGCCGTTACGGGGCGGCGGCACGTTCGCACCGCCGCCCCGTCAAGGTGGGGCTTACGGATACGCCAGCCGGTAGAAGACCGCCGGCTTGGTCGGATCCAGCGTGATGTTGGTGCTGCTGACCGAGCTGTCCGCCGCGGGCAGCCAGTTGGTGCCCAGGCCGGTAGCGAGGGTGTTCGTCTGCCATTCCAGCCGCCAGCCCTGCCCCGCCGGCCAACTGAGGCTCAGGGTGCTGCCACTCACGCTGTTGGTCAGCACCGCCGGTTCGCTGGGGCCCGTGGAGCCTACGCTCAACACGCCGTTGGTGAAGGTGAAGAACAGGCCCGGGCCGGGGCTGCCGACGAGGCTGGCAAAGTTGCCGGTGTTGGTTGCGCCCGCGCCGCTGAACAGCGTGAATTTCTGGCCCGGCGTGAAGGTGCCGTTGGTGACGATGTTCAACTGGCCGCCGTAGCTGACGGTGCTGCCGAGCACCACCTTGTCATTGGCCGGTCCGCTGCCGTTCACCTCAAAGGTGTTGGTGGAACTGGCGTCCAACGTCAGCGGTCCGCTGATGGTCAGCGTGCCGATGCCACCGCTGCCGGGCGACAGCGTGCCAAAATTCGTTACGGCCCCCCCGATGGTGCCGGTGCCCTCGAGGAAGCCCCGGGCGGCAACGGTAACCGTGCTGGCCGCAGCGAGCGTGCCGTTCACCCGCAGGCGTCCCTGACTTACGGTCGTCTCACCGGTGTAGGTGTTGTTTCCGTTGAGGATGACGGTAAAGTTCCCGTTGGTCACGGTGAGACCGCCGGGGCCGCTGATGGGACCGGCGATGACCTGGTTGCTTCCCGCCGAGCTGAACACGGAGGTGGACTTGAGCAGCACCGGCCCGGTCCACGTCGGAACACCCACGCCGCCTTCGTTGGCCAGGGTGGCTCCGTCCAGTTCGAGCGGGAAATTCAAGGTGCGATTTCCCCGCGCCAGCAGCGTCTTTCCGGCCTGCACTTCATTGGTCAGGTTTGCGGTCGTCGGGCCGGTGTGATCGAAGTCCTCGTAAGTGAGCTGGTTGTTGGCCACGATGATCCGAGCCACGTTGGTGATGGTTGCCATCCGGATCTTGAACAGCAGGCTGCCCGTTGCCGTGAGGGAATAGCCCTGGCCGTCGAAGAGGCCGTTGGTGTTGCCGCCATTACCGATGTCCCAGCGGCCGCCGTTGCCGCCCACGACCGTGTTCGCCGTCAGCACCAGGTTCGAGACGTTGGCAAAGGCGAAGACGTTGTTCGCCGAGGAATTGATCATGGCGCCGTTCCCGTCCGGCCCGCTACCGCCCACGACGTAGCGGTAACCGCGGGTGGCCACGCTTCCCATTTGCGTGCCGTTGAAGTCCAGGCTTGCGCCGGATTGGATGGTGATGGTGTTGCCGTTCGCGCCAAGCGGGGTGGCCACGTTGGCCAGCTTGAGCGTGCCGGCCTCGATGGTTGCGCCGCCGGAGAAGGTGTTGGCCGCGCCCAAGGTCACGGTGTTCCCCCCTTGTTTCAGCACCGACCCCGTGCCGCGCACGGTATTGCCCAGCGTGATGTCGTCGGCGCGATGGATCACCAACTGGCCGTCATTGGTGATGGCTCCGGTGAGACTGCCCGTGAAACCGCCGTCCCCCAATTGGAGCGTGCCGCCGCTGATGGTGGTGCCACCGGTGTTGTTGTTGTCCGTGGCCACCGTCAGTTTGGCGGCGCCCTGCTTTCGGAGCGGGGCCGAACCGTAAAGGTTGTAGAGACCCGCGAACACATAATCCTTGGTTTGGTTGCTGACGGTCACTGACGCGGGGTTGACCGAGCCTGTGAGCGTTACCGTGATTGGGCTGGTGCCGGAAGCGGCGTCGTTGAACGTCACGTGGTCGCCATCCGCGTAGGCATAGGTGCCGCCGCCGCCCAGGGTCATCCAATTCGTGGTGAAAAAGTCCCAATCACCATTGCCGGGCGTCCAGCGGATCTGCGGAACGCAGGTGCCGTTGAGGGTCACGTTCACCGTGCCCTCGTCCGGGTCATCCGACGAAATACTCAACGTGGCCGAGTGCGGGCCGGCGGTCGTGGGCTGGTAGCGCACCACGATGTTGCTCGCTGCGCCTGCCGCGACGGTGGCCGGCCAACTGGCAACGGCAAACTGAGTGGTGTCGCCCGCCGTGAGTTGCACGTTGGTGATGGTCAATGGTCCGGTGCCGAGGTTGTTGACGGCAAGATTCAGGGTGTTGGTCCGTTCCCGCGCGGTTTCGCCGAACGTCAGCGGCGAGGTCACGTCAATGTCCGGCACGGAAGCGCCCAATGTGGTGAACTGCCACAGTGTTCCCGGTGTGGTGCCGTCCTCGTTCTGTGCGTCCACCCGCCAGTAGTAGGTGGTGCTCGCCGCCAGCGGCAGGCCGGGCGTGGGCAGCGAGTTGGTCGTGGTGGGGTAGGACGGATTAGCGGTCACCGTGGGGTTGGTGCCGAAATAGACGAGGTAGTTGGTGGGGGCGTCGTGTGTGGCGTCGAGCGTCGGCGGATCCCACGCCAGGCTTGGCAGCGCCACCGCTACACCGGTTGCGAAGTCAGCGGGGGAAGCGCCACTGGACACCGGATTGGGCGCCGAGACGGTCCGCGTGAACTTGAGGTCCGCCAGATGCAGTCCCCGATTGACGGTGTCCGAGCCACCAGAAACTACACGCAATCGCCCCAAATTGGTGGCGGAATGGCTGGCGGAACCGGAGACGGTGTTGGTCGGTCCGACGAAATCCACCGCCAGCGTTGTGCTCGTGATGGTGAAGGTCACCGAACGCACGCTGATATTGGTGGAGTTCCAAGTGGTGGAATTGAAGAACACGCTGTTGCCGATGGTTGTGTTGTTCAACTGGACCGGATCATTGGGGCCGACACCGGAAGTAGAATCCTGCCAATAGAGATTGCCGACCGCCCCGCCCGCACTGTCCTCCAGGATGAAGCGAAGCCCCTTGTTATTGCCGGAGCGCGTGGGCAGAAACCGGAAGTTCACCGTCACGGTAGTCGCTGGATCCAGCGCAATGGGCTGGTCGAGAACCACCCGGTAAAACTCGAGGGCACCGCTGTTGTTGCCCGAGACATCATCACAGGTGAAGGCCTTGTCGGACGTGCCGGCCGCATCATCCGAAATGGCGACCGTGTCAATGCCGCGGGCGTAGTTGATGGTCCACGTAGCGCCACTGGCCGCCGCATTCAGGTCGTTGGTGGTGACGACGTTCGTCGTGGTCATGCCGTCGAAGGTGAGTTCGTAGGGCGTCAGGGTGGTGACCGCGCGGGCGGGGCCAGGCAACACAAGGAGCGCGGCGAACAGCGGCAACAGGGCGGCAGTCCTGAGAAACGGAGTTTTCATGGGTGGGTTTGGGGGGCGTGTTTGGTTCAGGCAATTCACCCGTCCGGCGGCATGGACCGCCGGGCGCGCTCCGGGTTGGGAGCGGTGAATCATGTCCCATTCCTAATCCACCCTACCCAAGCTTCGCCATCACTCAAATGAGTGATGGGCCGGCGGGCGGGTCCACGCAGCGGCGAGTCCGGAAGTGTTGCTGGACCATGTTTCCAGCCCCTCTGCCGCGGCTTCGGCACGGGGGGGACAATCCCGGCGCATGCCAGCCACCCCGTGACCTGGCGTCACGGGAATTCCGTGATGAACCATTCAAATCCATCCGGGACCTTGCCGCTGGTTCGCCACAGAGCAGATGACCAACGCTGCGGCCCCGCCCGTCGGCGGAAAGTCGTCAGCCACTCCGAGATGGGGGATCGGCGGCTTCCGGGGACTGGAGGTATTTGGCGGCCGCCTCGGTGCGCGAGCGGACGTGCAGCTTGTCGTAGATGTGCTTGAGGTGGGTGCGGACGGTGTCGAAGCTGATGCCGAGGTGGCCGGCGATTTCCTTGTCTGAGTAGCCCTGGGCGAGCAGCGCCAGCGCCTCTTTCTCGCGCTCGCTCAAGGAGGCTCCGGTTACACCGGCGGGCGCCGGGCGGCGGAAGGTTTCAATCACCTTGCGCGCCACCTCACTGGTCATGGGAGCGCCGCCGGCGAACACGTCCTTGATGGCGTCAACGAGTTCATCGGGCGGCGTGCGCTTGAGCAGATAACCGCTGGCTCCCGCCTGCAACGCCTGAAACACCTTCTCGCTGTCGCCATATACCGTGACCATGAGAATCTGCGTGGCGGGAAGCCGGTGCTTGAGGCGGGCGGCGCACTCGATGCCGGAGATGCCCGGCATGTTGATGTCCATCAACACCACGTCCGGCTTCCACTCCGGGATGCGCTTCAAGGCCTCGTCGCCGCTGGCACAGACGCCGACGCAGCGCAGCCCCGGTGACACGCTCAGGAGCCGCGCCCAGTTTTCGCGCACGGCCTTGCTGTCCTCAACGATGGCGACTTTGATCAACATGATGTTTTTCAAGGGGCGGCCCCCTTCAGGGGCAGCCGGAAGGAAACCTTCACGCCCTGTCCCGGCGCGGCTTCGATTTCCGTCCGCCCGCCCACTTCCGTGAGGCGGGACCGCAGGTTGACGAGACCGTTGCCCTGGCTGGCGGCTCCGGGATCAAATCCGCAGCCATTGTCCTCAATGCGGATGCAGAGTTCGTCGCCGGTGCTGTGAATCCGCAGCCAGACCTCGGAAGCGCCGCTGTGTTTGACCGCGTTGTTCAGGGCTTCCTTTACCGCCATGAGGAGATGGTGGCGGGTCTTGGCGTTGACAGGCAGGGACGGCAGTTGTTCCGCCACCTCGAGCCGGCAGCGGATGCCCTTGGCGCGCAGGAAACGCTCCGCGTAATCGCACAGGTAGCCCGCCAGTTTGGGCACCACGTCATTGACCGGATTGGCGGTCCAGACGATTTCGTCCACGGCCCCGACCAGTTCGCGGGTCTTGCGGGTCATGTCCGCCAGCCGGGCTTTCAGTTCGTCGGGCGAGCGGCATTCCCGTTCGGCCAGGTCCCCAAGGGAAATGATTTCCGTCAAGCCGCTGCCCAGATCGTCATGCAAATCCTGGGCGATGCGGCGGCGCTCCGCCTCCCGCTGCTCGCGAGCCTCGATCCGCCGCATCTGCACGCGCCACCGAACCTGAACGGCCAGCCAGACCAGACCGGCAAACCCCGCCGCGACCGCCGCGACCAGTCCGAGTGATTGCAGCAACTGCTCCTCCCACCAGAACGGCGTGATCTGGAGGCCGCCGCCTTGCGCATCCAGCACGACAAACGAACCGGCACCGTTGGCGGTAACCACGCGCATCCAGTCCCCGGGATCCCCTCGCAGGCCGTTGACGCGCCGCCAGGTGTGGCCATTGATGCGGGCGGTCGCGCCCACCGGCCGCTGCCACAGGGCGGCCGCGGCCTCCAACCAGCGCAGATCATTGTCCCCCACCGCCGCCAGCCCGTGGAGCAGGGCCACTTCTTCGGCCGTCAGCGCCCGGTTCCAGATGCCCAGGTCGTCAATCCAGCCGGCAAAGAAGCGCTCGTTCCGGCCCATCAAACCCGTGCCTTCCCGCACGCCCGCTCCGATGACCATGCCCGCAATGTGCCGACCGGTGCGCAGCGGCTCCCGCACCTTGACCGGTTTGCCGTAGGCCTTGCCGTCCACATGAAATCGAACCGCCTCCCCGTCGTAAGTCACCACCAGATGGTGCCACTTGCCATCGCAGAAGTTGACGTGCTGGGCGGTGGACACGACAAAGTCCAGGTTGAACTCGACGCGCAGCCGGGTTTCATCCTCATTTTCCAGCGCCAGGTCGAACCGCACCCCTGGATCCCGGGAAGTAGTGCCCCAACCGCAGAACACCACGTTCGGTTTGGAGCGCAACGCCCGGTCGCTGCGCACCCACAGTGAGACCGACCGCGGTCCGTTTCCCTCCACCGGGGTGAAGGCGGGCAGATTGTAGAACGCGGACAGGCCGTCAAATGCCGCCGCGCCGCCGCCCAGCCGGAACGACGCGGGATCCACCACCGCCCCGTTGTGCGGCTGGGCATGCCGCCGATGCCCGCTGACATCCGATCCATCCCGGTCAAACGGCAGATGGACGAGCAACGCGGCGCTCAATGTTCCGGGCAGCAGCAGGCCGGCCAGGATCAACCATCGGCGCGAGGTCATTGGTCCCATCTTTTGCTGCCTCCCCTTGGTTGCACAATCCTTTCTTTCTCGCTGCTTCAGATTGGGCGCATCTGAATTCCTTGCAGAGGGAATGAGGGGGTCATGGCCCAACTCCGGAGGGGTTGCAGCGTTCAGGGTGGGGATTCGGCAACGATCCAACCCTGAAGGGGTTGCCTCCTCGCGCGAAGGATAAGGCACCCCCTTCAGGGTTGCCTGCCTTCCGGACGCGGAACCCGGGGTGGCTCGTTCCTCGCCACCCTGGGTTGGGGGAGGCAATCCCGTTGGGATTGCGCGGGGTGACCTGCTCGTCGGTTGCAAGAAACCGAGATGCGCCCCGCAGATTGAACTCGGGGCCGTTCCCCTCGCACCTGGCCCGGAAATAACCCGCCGCCCGGGACGCTTCGCTTCCCTGGAAATCCGGCTACAGAAGCGACACCCGCAGGCGGAAGTAGCGCTGGCCTTCAGCGACTGCCGGAAGATCCGTGGCGTAACGGGCCTGGCGCCGGCCATCCGGAAGTGTGGTTTCGTCGAGGTAAACCAGTTCTCCGCTGACGGCGTTCCAGTTTTGCAGATCCGTGGAGGTTTCCACAGTGGCGGTGAGGCCCGTCAGGTCGGCCTGATGGGTGTAGTGGAACACGGCGTGAAGGTTGGTGGCCGCATTCACCGTCAACTCCGCCAGTTGGAGTGCGGGCATCCCTGCGCTGGCGGCGGTGGCGGGATTTTCCCCGTTGAAATAGCTGGCGACATACGCAGGCGGCACGTCGCCGGAGAAGTTGGTCAGGCCGAGGTTCCAGAACGCCGACCAGTCGGCAAAGGTCCGGGCGTTGGCAGGCAATGGCGCGAGACGTTCGAACGCGAGGGTGCCGCTGGAATTGGTGCCGCCGGTGGTGAAAATGGCCGCCTTGAGCAGCAGCGGCGCGCCGGGCGCCAGCGAACGCACGCGCAGCCAGTAGGCCGGGTTCGTGCTGTTGGTGAAGACCTGCGCGGGATGCAAATCCTGGTCGAGCACCACGTTCTCCTGCACCAGCCACGCGCGGTCCACGTTCAGCAGGTGGCTGCCGGAGGTGAACTGAAACGTCACCCGGTAATCGCCGGTGTTGGTGACCAGCGCGCTGACGTCCCACGTCCAGATGGTCGGGGTGGTGGCGCAGTGAACCGGACTCCACGCGCCGTTGATGGTCCGGGTGTTGCATTTCTGGAAGGTGATGCTGCCCGATGAATTCGTGCCGCCCTGCGACGCAGCCACGACGCTCAGGGTGGTCGCGGGTGCGGTGTTCGTGAGGGTGAAATAGTAGTTGTTCAGGTGGGTCGCGAAGCCGGTCCAGCCGAAGTGCGCGTCGGCGCTGACGTTCGTCCCGCCCTGCTGAAGCGCCGCCGAGAACACGCCCAGCGCGTTGTTGCCGGAGGTGTATTGGAACCGGGCATAGTAATCGCCCGGACCGGACAGCAGCGCGGTCACGTCGCGGTTCCAGACCACGGGCGTGACGCTGCAGACGGCGGGCGACCAGGTGGCGCCCACGGTGTAATTGGTGCGGTCGAAATGGCTGGCGGCCAGCGGGTGGTATTTCACGAACAGGTTGCTGGCGACGGTCAGCGTGTCGCCGACGGGCACCGACGGATAAGTCTGTCGCTGTGTGAGCCACTGCAGTTCCCACGCGGCGATCTGGTTCCGCACGGCGGTCTGGTTGAACGGCTGGCTGGCGTCCACGGCGGCATACAGGTTGGTCAGGAACTGCTGCCAGCGCGGCAGATAGAAGCCGCCGATCAATCCGGACCAGTCGCGGTTGCCGTAGTCGTTGAGGTCGCTGATGGAATGGCCCCAGGTGGTGAGCAGCACGCGGGCGTTGTATTCGCACAGATCCTTTTCCGCGGTGGTTGCCCCCCAGGCGCGGGCGTCGGCCAGCCATTTGCCGAGCAGCCATTCGCGGCGCGTGGCGGTGAGGGTTTCGAGATCGGCAATGAGCTCCAAAATCTGGTCGCCGTGATACCGCACGGCGGTGGGGTTGCCGTTGGTGTAGGCGCGGCCCAGCATCTGTTGGTGGCGCGTGACCAGGTCGCACAACACCTGCCGGGTCACGTCGGCGAGGTCGAAGCGGAAGGTGTCGGCCTGCCGCAACCCGGGGTCGCTCGCAGCGGACTGCATCCATTGCCACGCGGACGCGAGCCGGACGGGGTCGTAGGGAATGACCGTGGTGGACCACGTGCGGGCGTTGAAGGCGGCGTTGAGCGTGGGGCGGGCGTTCAGCGCGCTGTTATGTGGCCCCTGAATGTCCGTCCGTCGCGCGCCATACACGGTGTCGGCCAGCACCGTCCAGGCCTGATCCAGCGCGGGCAACGACTTGCCGTAACGATGGCGGGCATAAGAGCGCGTCCACTGATGGAGGTTGGGCGCATTGGTGCGCCAGGCGTTCTCAAACAGCATGGCATACGCCGCCGGGATGGTCTGCGTGCCCTCGGCCAGCATGCCGATGCCGGAATACAGGCCGCGATTCGGGTCCGTCAACGCCGCGACCGGTCCCTGCGCGAGCACCGCAAGCTTGCCGTAAAGTCCGGTGTTGCCGCCGTAATTCTGGATGGCGCACCACAACCAGGGCGTGCCGTTGAAATTGCTGGTCGAACGCCATTGCTCGTTGTCCTCGCATTGCAGGTCCAGCACGAGCACCTGGGTGCGCACCGTGCCGCTCAACATCGTCTGGTTGGGCTGGCCGGACCAGGCCTCGATGACCCAGACGGCGTCGGGGGCCACGGTGAACATGGCGTTTTGAATCGCCGTTCCGGCGGCCGGGAGATTGATGCCCGCCGTGGTGCCGCCCTCGTGAAACGGGTCGGCGGCGAAAAAGCGCACCGGGCCGAACAGATTCGTTTCCACGCGATACATGTTCGTCGCCAGTTGCGGGAACAGCGGGTCGGTCATGTTCAGCAGGTTCGGCATGGTGAACGGCCCCCAGCCGCCCTGGGGTTTGACGCTGGCCGCCGGAAAGCGCGCGGAAAAATCCTGCGGCACCATCCCAAAGCAGCCCTGCAGCATCGGCTCGATGCCCAGTTCGCGCATCCGCTGGCTGATGTTCTGGCCCAGTTCCCGGCGCGCATGGATGAGCGACTGCGGCACCGGGCCGCCGAAGCCATACATGTTGCCCATGAGCATCCACGGCAGGTGCGACGGCATGCACAACCACGCCGCCACCTCCGCATCCGTATAGCCGAACTGGTCGCGCAGCACCGTTTGGAACACGGCCTCCGTGCCGGGAAGGACGTGCGCGACGTTGATGCCGTTGAGCGCGAGGAAATCAATCTCCCGCTCGTAATCGGCCCACTGCCACCACGCCATCGTGTAGCCGATGGTGCAGTAGTTGTAGGCGAAGCGGTATTTGTGCGGGCTGGCGAGGCGGACCTTGGGGGCCACCCTTGGCAGCGGATACGGCAGCGACAACTGGTCGCCGTTCCACGACACGTCGGCGTGGCAGAAGTTCTTCAGATAGTGGTTCAGCGCCGAGGCGACGGACACGCCGTTGTTGCCGCGCAGCACGACCTGGTCGCCCGCGCTTTCGATCTCGAACACGTCGCGTCCCGCGTCGCGCGGGATGAACTCCAGGATGAAGGAGTTCGCATGATGCGGCAGCAGGCGCTGAATCAGGCCGGCCGCGCCCGCAAGGTTGGTGCCCACACCGGAGAACTGCCGCAGCGCGAGCGCCGCCGCCGGGCTGTTGGTCGCGCCGAAGAGGTTGGTCACGGCAACGTGGTAGTTCCCGGCCTCCGCCGGGGTGAGGCCGGTGAGCGTGAGCGTGCGATTGGTCGCGCCGGGGACGGGCACGCCGTTGTGATGCCATTGATAGGAGAGCGGCGGCGTGCCGGAGGCGTTGACGGCAAAGGTATGGAAGCCGCCCAGGCTGACCGTGCCGCCCAGCGGGCCGCCAACGATGCCCGCCGGAACATTCGTGGGCGGGGGCGCGGCGAAGGCGACGTCCGCGTAGCTGGTGCCCACGGCGATTTCATCCCACTGAAAACTGTTGGCCGCCGACGAGGTGAGCGCGATGCCGCGGAACGTGGGCTTGATGGTCAGGCTGTTGTTGCCGATGGCGGCGGGCAGGACCGACGGATCGCTGTTCGTGCTGACATAACCGCGCACCGTTGTGCCGCTGCTCTGGTAGCTGAAGCGGAGCGTGAACTTGACGGTGTTCTGGTCGCGCGTCACGCCGGAGGCGGTGCCGGAGCCGTAGATCAGGCTGTCGCTGTAACCCCAGCGGGTGCCGTTGTAGGCGCCCGCGCCGAGGACCACGTCGTTGAAGCCCGGGTCGGCGCGGAGCACGAGGCCCAGTGCGCCGCTGGTGCCGGGAACGCTGGTCGTGGTGTTGGCGCGGACGAGGAAGCTCACCCAAATCTCCCCGTTAGTGCTGGCGGCGTCCAGCCAGGCCTGACGCGCCGCCGCGCTGAAATCACGATAATAACTGCCGCCGTCGCTGGCCGTGGCGCTGGCGGAGTAACCCTGCGTCATCTGCGAGCCAAAGGCCAGGCTGCTGCCGCTGATCAGAATGCCGTTGCCGTAATGGCTGGTGTATTGAAACCCGTTGGTCCACCCGGTGCCGGAGGCGTCCGCCGCGTTGCTTGGAATGGCCGCGGTCAGATTGGTCCCCACCGTGCCCGGGGCCGTGTCGAAACCGGTGTAGGCGATGAGGGCGGCATGGGCGCCGGCCGCCCAGAGGAGTCCGGACAGCGCGAGCAGGTTCCTGCAAACAGTGCGTGTGGTCATAAATTCAGCCATGGATTTCAAATCCAGTTTCCGCCGGTCCAGCTCCCGGCAGCCGGAGAGCGTGAAGCCAAAATGAGGGCACCCCCGGCAAACCCAACCGGGGGCGCCCCACTTTACCAACCAACCCAATCAGTCCGGCTTGCGGCGCGCTTACGGCAGCGACAGGCGGAAGAAGACCGCCGGCTGCGCCGGGTCAATGGTGAGCGTGGCCGTGTTCGTCGTGGCGTAACCCAGCGAGTGCCACGCATTCGAGGCGGACACCAGACCGGTGGCGAGGCTGTTGGTCTGCGCCTGCAGCGTCCAGCCGATGTGGCTGGCGGGCCAGGTCAGCGTCAACTGGTTGCCGACAACACTGGCGACGATGTTCGTTGGATTCGTCGCGGGGCCGGAGCCGGCATCAATCACGGACAGGGTGCCCGCCGCCGGATTCCAGTTCCAAGCCAGCCCGGAACCGAGCGCGGGCAGGTTGGTCGTGGTGAAGCTCCCCGCAAAACCGCCCGGCGCGTTGAACAGCAGGAAGGTGTCGCCCAGTTGCGGCGCGGGGCCGGTGTTCTGCACCGTGAGCGCGCCGCCGTAGGTGAGCGTGCCGGCGGCCAGCGCCAGGAGGTCGGCGTTCGGGCTGTTGGTGCGGTTGATTTCCATCAACACGGTGCCGCCGAGTGACGGGGCGTTGTTCAACGTCAGCGTGCCAATGGACGCGCCGGGAGCGAGGGTGCCCCCGCTGGTAATCGTCACGGCCCCGCCCACCGTTCCCGTGCCGCCCAGCGTGCCACTGACCACGGTGACCGGGCTGTTCGGCAGGCTGCCGTTCACGAGCAGCGTGCCGTTGCTCACCGTGGTGGCGCCGGAGTAGGTGTTGGTGTCGGCATAGGCCAGCGTCCCCGCGCCGGTCTTGACCACGGGGAAGGTCCCGCCGCCGCCGCCGGTATTGTCAATCGGCGCGCTGACCAGCAGATCCAAGCCGCTCGGCGTTGTGCCCGCCGCGACGTTGAAGGTCAACGGGCCAACGTCCACGCCCAGGCCGCGGATGCCGCCCGTCCGGGCGATCGTGGCCGTGGTCGGCGCGGCAAAGGAATTGATCGTGCCGCCCGCGCCGGCTGCGTTCACGGGGCGGAACCGGTCACCGGCGTTGGCCGAATAATCCAGATTCAAGGTGCCGCCGGTCAGGTTGAGGGTCCGGAAGTAGTCGGCCCGGAAGGAATACATCGTGCCGCCGTTGAGATTCACCGTCTGGCTGCCCGCATTGCCGCTGAGGGCGAACGCCACCGTGTTGGAAACCGTCCCCCCGGCGTTGACGGTGAGCGGGCCGGTGCCGATGGAACCGGCCCCGCCGTTCCACGCCGCGCCCGTCGTGAGCGCCAGCGTCCCGCCATTCACCGTGACCCCGCCGCTCAAGGTGTTGAGGGCGGAAAACACCAGCGTGCCGTTGCCGGTTTTGGTCAGGGTGTTGGTGCCGGTTACCACGACGCCCAGATTTACCGTCGTGTTGCTGACGCTGACGATCGAAGTGCCGGAGGCGCTCTGCAGGGTCAGCGGCCCGCCCGTGCCCGGGAGCAAGCTCCAGTTGTAGGCGCCGCCTTCATCGGCGAAGAGCAGGTGGCCCACCGTGGGCGCGCTGTCCAGCGTCACCGTGGTGTCCTGCAGCAAGGTCAGCCGGCTGAAATCCGCGGTCACGCCGCTGCCGTTGGCGATGACGCTGTTCGACCAGTTGTAGCTGCCCGTCCAGGTGTTGTCATACGGTGTCAGCCAGGTCGGCACCGGCGTGGTCGTGTAGGTCGCGGTGGCCATTGCGCTGTCCGCATAGCCGGCGTTGGTGGCATAGGCTTGAAGGGTGAACCCGGTGGTGTCCGCCGGCAGGGTCACCGGCCCCGCATAAACATTGGTCGTCACCCAGCCGTCGGTGGAGTAAAAGATGGTTGCGCCGGGGTCCGAGGTGATTTGCACCGACTGCGGACTGACGTAACCGCCAGCGGGCGGGAGAAAGATGGGCGTCGAAACCGCCGCGCTGACCTTGATCGAGCCGTTCACATACAACCCGGAGAGATCCCAGACCAGGCCGCCAGCGAGGGCCGGCAGGTCAAAGCTGTTGAACGCGCCGCCCGGCGTGCCGCCCACGGCAAAGAGCTGGAAGCTGTTGCCATCCACCAGCGTGGCGGGGTTGCCCATCGCCGTCACCTTCAAGGTGCCGCCGTAGGTGACGCCCGGGAGACCGGCCACCTGGCTGCAGGTCAGGTCATTCACATCAATCACGAACTCGTTGGTGCTGCCGGCGGCGAGCGTCAGGAGCCCGTTGATAGTCAGCGTGCCAATGGCGCCATTCGTGCCGGGCGCAAGAACGCCGCCGCTCTGGATGGTGACCGCCCCGCTGATGGTGCCCACGCCATTGACCCGTCCGCCGTTGGTGGTGGTGACCGTGCCCTGCACCCAGCCCGATCCCGGTCCGGGCACGATGGACAGGACGCCGTTGGATTGCACCGTGATCGGGCAGGTGGGAGCGGTGGAACCGCTGACCCGCAGCGTGCCGGCGCTGACGCGCTTCGCGCCGGTGAAGGTGTTGTCGCCCGCCAGTTCCAAGGTGCCCGCGCCGATTTTGGCGATGCCGGATGCGCCGCTGTTGTTGGCGTGGCCGTTGGGCAACACCAGGGTGGCGCCCGCCTGCGTCACGTCAAACGTGCTGGTGCCCACCGAAATGCCAAAAGGCGCGCTCAACATGGAAAGCGATTCGCTGCCGCTGCCCGTGTAACGCAGCGTCGTCCCCCCCAACACATTGTTGAAGAACATCGAGCCGCCGCCGGTCAGCGAAGCCAGGCTGGCCACTTCCAGTGTGGACCCACCGCCGATGACAATGCCCTGGCTGAAGTTGTTCGCCGTGCCGGCAATCACCGTCCTGCCACCGCCGGAAACCCAGTATTGGCCGCCGCTGGCGTCAATGACGCCGGCCAACGTGACCGTGGTGCCGGGGGCTGCGCCGATGAAGTTGTTGCCGCCGCCGGAAGTGGTGATGTCGTTGGTAAAAGTGGGCGCGTCACTGCGGTTGAAGCGCAACGAGGGTGCAGCCGCGGTGCCAGCGGTCTTGGTGGTGACCGGGCCGCTGCCCAAATCCCCCGTGGTGCCGCCCGCCCCGACCTGGAGGACGCCCGCGTTGATGGTGGTGCCGCCGGTGTAACTGTTGGCCCCCGTGAGCGCCAGCGTGCCGCCCCCCGCCTTGGTGAGCGCGTAACTCCCGCCGATGCTGCCGCCCACGGTGAGCCGGTTGGCGGTGACCGTGACGGTGCGGTCGGCGCTCAAGGTCACCGCGCCCGCGCCGAGGTTCAGGTTGGTGGCGGAGCCGACGTAGGTGAAATCGCCGTCCCAGTTCTGCGGATTGTTGGGCAGCAGCGTCACTTCGGCGCCGCTGGTGTTGTCCAGCGAACCGCCGGTGATGGTGAGCGTGCCCGTGCCGATGGCGGAGTTGGCCGCGCTGCTGCCGCCGTGGTTCAGGTTGAGCCGTCCCGCCACCAGCGTTGTGCCGCCGGAATAGGTGTTGGCGCCCGCCAGCGTCACCGTGCCGACGGAACCCGACTCGGCCGTGAGGATGGTGGTGTGGCCGCCGTAGCCGCTGGCAGTCTGCGACTGCGCCAGGGTGCCGACAATGCCGCCGAGGTTGAAATTGGTGCCCAGGAAGGAGCCGCTGACGTATTTGGCCTGAACGGAGCGGACCGTGACGTCCGGTCCGACCTGGTCCAACTGGATTTTGACGCCCTTGGTGAAGCCGCCGTCCAGCACCTGCAGCCAGTAGTTGGCGGTGGTGCCGTTGTTCGTGAACCAGTATCCGCTGCCGTCAAGGGGCGTGCCGGCGTTGACCCAGGCTCCGCCCATTTTGCCGCCCACCGAGGTGATGGTAGCCAGCGAGAGATTCGGGAAGAGTGTCTGGGCGGTGGTGGTCAGAAAGGTGGCGTTGGTGAAGGACTGCGACGTCACCGCGCCACCGACGGTCAGCCCGGCGGTGCCGGACACGACGCCGGAAACCGTCAGTGTTTTCCCGAGGGATGCTTTCCACGCCTGGTTCGCGCCCAAAGCGACCGGAGTGCCCAGGGTGAGGTTCTTTGCGGAGGCATTCAGGTCAATGCCGTCGCTGCCCAGCGTCAGCAATCCCGCTCCGGTAATGCTGATGTCCGTCAGCGCGCCGGACACCTGAATGCCGCCCCAGGAACTGGCGGACTCCAGGGTCAGCCCCGCGCCGAGCGAGGTGCTGGCCCAGGCGGCGATGTCACCCGCTCCGGGAGCCGTCCCGCCCCAGCTTGCGCCGTCGGTGAGATCGGTGCCGGTGGCGGATTTGGTCACGGTGGCGGCCTGGACGTTGTTGGTCCATGAGGCCAGCCCCAGAATGGCGGCGAACAGCAAACGGCCCGCCTGGCGCGATGGTGCGATGATGCGATTTATTGAGTTCATGTGGGCATGTGGTTTGATTGTTGCGTTGGGGTTGAAACCGATTCCGAAAAGGGGGCACGCCTACTTTATGGCGAGGTAATACCAGTCCAACTTGCCGTTCAGGCCGGTGGACATCTTTTTCCATGCGGCCAGTTCCACGTGACCGTCCACCCACGAGTAGTTGGCCCCCTTGCCGTGGCGGGTGAAGGTGTGGTTGGGGCCACCAAAACCAATGAACCAGCCGACGGAATAGATGCTCGGCGGATAACAGTAGCCGAAGATTTCCGCCGGCGTTCCGACATCCGTCGGGAGCGGATCCAGCGCATCGCTGTTCATCGCGGTCTCCACCGGCTTGGTCACGGTCGTGACTTTGACGCGGCCCGAGGCCGTGTATCCGAGATAGAGGTAGTTGTGACCGTAGCCGCCGTAGGAGAGCTTGTTCGGGTCGCCGCCCGTCACTTTGACGAGCAGATCGAGCTTGGCCGAGGGACATTCCGAGACGGTGCCTTTCGCGTTCAGGCTGGCGATGTTGGTCTTCTCCTGGGTGATGTAAGGGGAAATTTCCTTGAACCACTGCGCCGGCCAGGCCTTGCCGCCGCCCCGGTCCTCGGCCGCCACGGGAAGGTAGCTGTTGTTGTCGTCGGAGTAGAGCAGGTAGCCCAGCGCGATTTGTTTCTGGTTGCTGACGCAGCGGATTGCCTTGGCCTTCTCCTTGGCCTTGGCCAGGGCCGGCAGAAGCATCGCCGCCAAAATGGCAATGATGGCAATGACCACCAACAGTTCAATCAGGGTGAATGCCCGGCGCGGGTGGCCGGCGAACCTTTGATGCCGAAGGGGCGCGGTGAACATAAGGTGAACTAGGATCAGTGTAGGAGACCGCCCGCAGGCTGAGAACCCTCCCCGTTCGGGGAGGGTGGAACCGGGGCGGCTTGAAGAACCGGCGGAGGCCCGCCCACCAGCCACCGCTCGAGCGTTTCCGTGAATCATGCAGCGAACTATCACGGCGGGGCCCCTCATCCCATCCCTCTCCGCTTCCGAAGGGGAGAGGGTCGAAGGGCGGGTGAGGGGCGGCGGACGTTTGGGGCGCTACGACATTTGTGGAAACGCTCTAATCGCCCTTGGATCCGAAGAACCGCATCGCAGCCTCCGTGCGGGAACGCACATGGAGCTTTTCGTAGATCAGCTTGAGGTAGGTTCGGACCGTTTCGAGCGTCAGCCCGAGCTGGTCGGCGATTTCCTTGTTGATGTAGCCCTTGGCGACCAGGGCCAGCACCTCCTCCTCGCGGGGCGTCAACCCCGGTTCCCGCGCCGACGAACGCCGCGCGAACGATTGCACCACCTGGCGGGCGATGTAGCTCGACATCGGCGCGCCGCCGCGATGCACCTCCGCCACGGCCCGCACAATCTCCTCGGGCGTCGCGCGCTTGAGGAGGTAGCCGCTGGCGCCCATCTCCAGCGCCCGGAAAATCTGCTCGCTGTCGTCATAGACCGTCAGCATCACGACCTGCAACCGCGGCAGCAGCCGTTTCAGGCGGAAGGTGCATTCCACACCGGACATGCCCGGCAGGTTGATGTCCATCAACACCACGTCCGGCGGATGCCGCGGAATTTCGCGCAACGCCTCCTCGCCCGAGCCGTAGGCGCCCCGGCACTCGAATTCGGCGGCGGCCGTCAGCATGGCCACAAGCTGGCTGCGCAGCCGCGCTTCATCCTCGACGATGGCAACAGGAATGGACATGGCGTTCACCCGGCGGCGGGCAACGGCGCCACCAGCCGGACCAACGTGCCCTCGCCCGCCCGGCTCGTCAGTTCAAAACGCCCGCCGAGGCTGGTCATGCGGGCCTCCATGTTGCGCAATCCATCACCGCCGCCCGCAGCCTGCCCGGGATCGAATCCACGCCCGTTGTCTTCGATGCACACGCAGAGTTCATGGCCGGCCACCGCGAGGCGCAGCCACACCTCGGTCGCGCCGGAGTGACGGACCACATTGTGACAGGCCTCCTTGATGGCGAGCAGCAGTTGATGCCGGTAGGTGGTGGACAGGGCCGCTGCCGGCATTTGCACCGGCACATCGAGGCGGCACCGCACCGGGGTGTGACGAAAGAATCCCTCCGCGAACTGGACGAGGTAGTTCGCCAGATGGTGCAGCGAATCATTGCGCGGATTGACGGCCCACACGATGCCGTCCGCCGTCTCGATGGACTCGCGGGCGATCCGCGCCACGCGCCGCAGCGAATCGGCAAGCTGCCCCGGCTCGGCGTTTTCACTCCGCCCGAGGTCGCCCAGATACGCGATCTCGGTGAGGCGCACGCCCAGGTCATCGTGCAGGTCCTGCGCGATGCGGGCGCGCTCCTGCGCCACGGCCCGCGCCTGTTCGAGCCGCTGAATCTGGAGCCGCGCGCGGCGCCGTTCGAGAATCATGACGGAACCGACCGCCGCGCCGCAGGAGATCAGCACGGCGAGGGCGATGACCCACCACTTCCGCCAGAAGGGCAGCGGAACGAAATCCTCGAAAGCCGTGGCGATCGCGAGGTTGCTGAACTCCCACCCCTCGCCGCCGCCACGGTGGAGCAGGCGGATTTCGTCGAAACAGGCATTGGCCTTGAATTGCGTCATCCGGTTGGCGCTCTGGCCAAACTCCGTGGCCCCCACCTCCAGGTTCGGGCTTAACCACACCGTCACGGATGCATCATTGCCGGGAACATATTGCACCTTGAAAACAATGGTGCGGGAGGTCCCGCGCCGCGGCGCCTCGTAAAACTTGGTGGTCTCGGGCTCGTAGTTCGCGGAGATCAGATTCCATTCGCCCGGCGTCTCGTTATCCGGCCCCTTGCTGGTGACGTTGAACGCGCTGTAGCCCCAGGCCCGCAGGGCGTTGCCGATGCCCAGCCGCTCCTTGCCCGCCTCGAAAAAAACCAGCCCCGCCGCATAGGCGTTGGTGGGATTCCGTTCCGTGCTGATGTCCGAAAGCGGCGTCACCGTGAACCGGAAGTAAAGCGTGCTGCTGGAGTCGCGCCCCTGCGGTTTGACCGCGCCGTGCAGCAGGTCCTCGCCGGCACCATTGGTGCGGACCAGGATTTTCTCAGGACGGCTCCACAGCATGGCGGCGGAGGCGGACCCCGTGGAACCCAACAGCAGGCCCGCGAGCAGGATCAAAGGGAAAGCTCGACGCGGCCGCGCAAGGTTCCGGCCACCGAGCATCGGCATGGACCGGCTCAACCGGTCACCGCAGGGAGATTCTGCCCGGTCCATTTTCCTCGCTCCGCCCGGTTGGCGGGTGGCGGAACTGTCTGTGCGCGTGGCCATCATCCATCCGATTGGCCCGGCTTGGGCGGCGGCACCCGGCGGGCCTTGCCAAATCCTTCCGAACTGAACTCAAGCACGCCCGGGCCGGCCAGCTTGTGCGTGATGACTTTCCCGTCGGACGGGCGTTCGACGACGATGGTAGCCCCTTCGATCCGCCAGTGGAAGCCCTCAAACCACGCGAGCTTGACGCCGTTGGTCCGGTAGCTTTGCACGGTGCCATCCGCGCGAAACTCCCGCAGATATTCGCTGCCCTCGGCGGCATACTGCCAGCAGCCCAGCACATCGGCGCGGGTGGGGATCAACGGCGGCGGATAGGCATCGCGCAGCAGCGGCGCGTATTTCTCCCGCAATGCGCGCACGGCGGGAATGACTTCGCCGGCGGGTTCCGCCGGGTAAGTGTTGCTGGCCTTCGTCCAGGCCTGTTCAGCGGCGGCAAGCTGCTTGAGGAACGCCGCCTGGTCCAAGGGGCGATCCGCCTCCAGCGCCCGTCCCTGGGCGTCGAAATACAGCGCCCAGCGCATGGCGTAGTAATCCTTCACCAGGCCGTTCCACGCGCGGTTGGCGTAATCATTCAGACTGGAGCCGGGCTGGTCGTCCCAGGTGGTGAGCAGCGTGCGGGCCTGCCACTCGAACTGGCGTTTCTCGGCCTCGGTGGTGCCCCACCGGCGCGCATCCGCCAGCCAGGCCCCGAGCAGGAATTCGCGCCGCGTGCCGAGCAGGGCGTCCAAATCGGAGAGGATTTGCAGGAACAATGCCCGGTTCTTTGCAAAGGCCGCACGGTCTTTGGCCTCCACCGCCTGCTGGATCCGGGTGTAAACCGCGTGCGACAGGTCGCCCAGCACCTGCCGGGTGACATCGGCCAGGTCGTAACGGTAGGCGTCCGACCCGCCACATTCCGCCGCCGCATCCAGCAGCGCCGACCACGCGGGCACCAGTTCCGACGGCTCGTAGGGAATGCGCGTGGTGCTCCAGGTGCGCGCCTTTTCGCCGCGCAGCGGACGCGCGGCAAAGATGTTGTTGGCGGGCGTCTCCGAGCCGTAACGCACGCCATAGACCGTCTGTCGCAACCCTTCCCACGCCGTGCGCGCGTGAATGGAATCGGCACCGTAACGGCGGCGCAGATAATCGGGAATCCACGTCTTCACATCTACCGGCTGATGGCGCCAGATGAATTCCGGCAGGAGGGCATACACCACCGGAGTGTTGTGATGGCCTTCGGGCACCAAGCCCAGGCCGGCGAGACTGCCCCGTTTGGGACTGTTCAAGACCTCCGCGAAGGCCCGGCCCAGATGCGCGAGGTCGGCGTTGAGTTCGTTGTTGCCACCAAAATTCTGGAGCAGACACCAGGTCCAGTTCTTGCCGTTGAACGCGCCGCGCGGCCAGAACGGGCGCGCCTCGGCCCACAAATCCAGCGCCAGCACGCGTTCCGGCGGAATGTCCGCCAGCAGCTTCGCGTTGTCGGTCTGCCAGCACTGCTTCACCCAGACCGCCTCGGGATCGGCGGCGCGCATCGCGGCGAAGACCCGCCGGCCGCAATCCGTCATGTCCACGCCCTTCGAGTTCCCGCCCTCATGGAAGGGGTCCGCCAGATAGTATCCCGCCCGGCCAAACAGTTTTTCCTGCTCCCGCATGAACACCGCCGCCATCCGGTCAAACAGCGGGTCGGCCGGGTCCAGCATGTCGGGGCGTTTGAAGCCGCACCAGCCGCCCTGCGGCAGCACCTTCGCGCCCGGATTCCGCCGGGCGAAATCCGGGGGCACCATGCCGTAGTAACCCTGCAGCGCCACGTTCATGCCCAGTTCGCGGGCGCGGCGGATGATCTTTTGCGCCAGTTCCACCCGCTGCGGCACCCACGCCGAGGGCAGCTCGCCGCCGAACCCCTCGAGGTTCTGCATGAACATCCACGGGAAATGCGCCGGACTGCCGAGCCACTGGCGGATTTCGGCATCGGAGTAATTGAAGTTGGTCAGCGTGTTGATCCAGACGGCTTCCTGGCCGGTCAGGATGAACGGGAGGTTGATGCCGTTCATCGCCATCCAGTCCAGCTCGCGTTCCCAGCGCGGCCAGTCCCACCACGGCATCGTGTAGCCGAAGGTGCAGTAGTTGTAGAGGAACCGGTGCGGCACGGTGGCCGTGTGCCGGACCTGCTCCGCCACCGGGGGCAGCGCGGCGGGCAGGCGCAACTGCGTGCCGCACGGGCTGAATTCCCCCTGCGCGGTGTATTTGAGATACCAGTTGAACGCGGAGGCCAGCGCCACGCCGTTGTTGCCGCGCAACACGATCTTGCCGCCGCGCGATTCCAGTTCGAACACGTCGCGGCCCGCTTCCGCCGGCATCGTTTCCAGGACGAACTCGCCCGAGCGACCGGGAAGAATCCGCTCCATCAAATCCCGGACCGGTCGGGCCGGGTCCGGGACTTGCGCGTCAACTGCGGGACCGAGATCCAGCAAGGTTGCCAGCAGGGCAAGCCGGCCAATCCCCAGGACACGGCGGCGGATGGAAGGAGGGGCAGCACGACCGGCCCGGACTCCGGGCGGGCGGGGCGTGGCAGTCGCTTCGCAGCGGCGGGTCAGGTCCATCCAGATTCGAGGCGTGCAGTTCATGTTGGAGAATTCTGCAAAGGGTAGCCGGTGGTTCGGCGCGTGACACCCTCCACGTTCGGGGGAGTGCGGAATCGGAATACTTGCTACGCAGGCTCCAGCGGATTCGCCATCCGATTGGTTCGTAATTCGCGGCGGGCGGTAATCGCCACTCTCCACTTGGAACCAGAAACCGATTTCGCGGTTCCCGCATGACCAAACAAAAAACCCCTCCCGGTTGCCCGGGAGGGGTTGGGTAAGCTAGATCAGCTTAGAACTTGTAGATGAAGTTGGCATAGACGCCAACCATGTCCTCGCCGATGCCGATGTTGGTGTCCACGTCATCCCAGCGCACTTCGAGGCGGCTGACGACGTTGGCCCACAGGTCATACTGGAGGGTGCCGGTCAGGCTCAGGACTTCGCCGTCGAGGCCGCCGAACTCCAATTCACCGTATTCAATACGGCCGTGGAGGCTCAGCTTCTCGGTGGCTTGGTAGGACAGGTAGCCCGCGAGGGTCCACACGTCCAAACCGCTGGTGCCGAACAGGTCGGAGACGTTGTCATAGGCAACGCCCGCCTTCAGGCCGGCCACCGGCGTGTTCATCGTGCCGCCGACATAGATGTTCCGCTGGTATTCGGAACCGCCCGCGAAGCCGTCAACGATGCCGGCATACAGGGTGGAACCGGCCAGGAAACCGGCGTCATCCGGAGCCGTGATGGCAACCGCGCCCATCCAGGTCTTGTCCCAGTAGTCGTCCGTGCCGCCGCCGTCGCGGTTGCCGATGCCGGCAACGTGGGTGTTGGCCACACCGGCCGCCAGCGCAACAATGTCATTCACGCGATAGGTCGCGAGCACGCCTTCGTGCTGGGTCGGCTCCACAGAGTAGCCCCAAGAGCGGGTGAAGTTCGGGTTGTTGCCGGCTTCGAAAGTTTCGTAGCCGATGATCGTGTCGAACACGCCGACCTTCCAGTCAATGCCATTGCCCACGGGAGTGCGCAGGGCAACATAGGCCTGCTTGATACCCAGGTCGCCGCCGGCGCTGCCCGCGACGGCATTGTAGCCGACCGCATCGGGGCCGAAGAGCAGGTCCACCTTGTAGCCGGACGCCCATTCGGACTCGTCCATCGCCTTCTCGATGCTGAGCTTGACGACGTTCAGGTTGAAGCCGTCGGACTTGGTGCTGCCCGAGTCACGGAACGGGATGGTGAGTGGGAATGAGCCACTGGTGTAGTCGTTCTCGGCCCACTCGATCGAGGTGTCCACATAACCACTGATGGTGGTCGCAGACAGAGCGGTCTGCAGCGCGTTCATTTCCTCCGCCTTGACGGCAGAAGCCAGGCTGACCACGCCAACGGCGGCCAAACCCATTGTCCATTGATTGATCTTCATTTAGTTCCTCCGGTTTGTTTGGTTGTCTAGCAGTGCTTTTGCACATCGAGGCAGGGTTAAAACGGTTAACCCGCCGCACCCCAACGGGGGGTGCAATTGCGGGCATAGTTAAGCGGTCGGCCGCAGGTTGACAACAAGTTTTTTTGGCCGGCCCCCGCCCGGAAAGCCGCCCACCCGGCCTCCGAAGTCTCCACAGGCAAGCAGGTTGGAGCGTCCGCTTGTCTCGTCCGGCCTTGGCAAGCGACCATCCCCAGTTCCGGCCCGCGCCGGGCGCGATGTCTCGATTCCGCTCAATGCGCGTCTCATTCCCGTTCAGCAATCTGGCACCGGGCCGGTGAGTTTCGGATTACAGCGGAGAGCCTGTAGCGCTCGGATCCTGGCCCTTGGCCCAGGTCGCGCACAGGGGCTGCGAACGCCAGGACCGGCCCGGATTTTGTTTTCGCGCATTCGCCCTCTTCCCTAGATTGGCGGCTCCCTGATGATGAAACCGATTGCCCACCCCGCCAGCCTCTTCCGCACCAACCGGGACCGCCTCCGCGCCAAGTTGCTGCCCCGTTCGGTCGCGGTTCTGAACGCCAACGACGTTCTGCCCACCAACGCCGACGGTAGCCTGCCGCTCGTGCAGAACGCCGACCTGTTTTACCTCACCGGGGTCAACCAGGAGGAGACCATCCTGCTGCTCGCGCCCGACGCCTTTGATCCCGCGCACCGCGAGGTGCTGTTTCTCCGCGAGACCAACGAACACCTCGTCACCTGGGAGGGACACAAGCTCACCAAGGAGGCCGCGCAGGCGCTGTCCGGCGTCGCCACCGTGAAGTGGCTCTCGGAGTTTCCCACGGTCTTCCGCACCGTGATGTGCGAGGCGGAAAACGTGTATCTCAACACCAACGAACACCAGCGCGCCGTCATCGAAGTGGAAACGCGCGACGCGCGGTTCATCCGCGAGTGCCAGCGCCGCTATCCGTTGCACCGCTATCACCGGCTCGCCCCGCTGCTGCATGCGCTGCGCGTGGTGAAGTCCGAACCCGAGATCGCCGCCATTCGCGCGGCCTGCGACCTCACCGGCCGCGGCTTCCAGCGCGTGTGCCGTTTCGTGAAACCCGGCGTCAACGAGGCGGAGGTCGAGGCCGAGTTCGCGCATGAATTCATCCGCGCGCGGGGCCGCTTTGCCTACAACCCCATCATCGCCAGCGGCGCGAACAACTGCGTGTTGCACTACAACCAGAACGACCAGCCCTGCCGGAACGGCGACCTGCTGCTGCTCGATGTCGCCGCCAGTCTCGGCAATTACATGAGCGACCTCACCCGCACCATTCCCGTCAACGGCCGCTTCACGCGCCGCCAGCGCCAGGTCTATGACGCCGTGCTGCGCGTGTTCCGCCAGATGGTGCAGGCCATGACGCCGGGCAAGACCACCAAGGACCTGCGGACGGAATGCGAGCAATTGCTCGCGGAGGAATGTGTCGGCCTCGGCCTGCTCAAACGCAGCGCCCTGACAAAGCAGACCCCCGACAACCCGGCGGTGCGCCCGTGGTTCATGCACGGCGTCGCGCATCCCATCGGGCTGGACGTGCATGACGTCACCTACAACCACTTCAAGATCGCGCCCGGCTGGGTGCTCACTTGCGAACCGGCGCTGTATCTCAAGGACGAGGGCTTCGGCATCCGCCTGGAAAACACCATCCTCATTACGGAGAACGGCCCGGTGGACCTGATGGCGGACATTCCCATCGAGGCGGAGGCGGTCGAAGATTTGATGCGGCGGCGGAGGTAATTGAAAAAACGATTCCCGCCGTCGGCGGATTTTTGGGTTGCGACTCTTGGAACGTCGCCCCGGTCAGTCCAGCCCGCTCGCCCGTCGCGCGCGGTTGAGGACGGTTCGCGCGACCGCCCGCGCCCGCGCCGCGCCGTCGCGCAGCACCTGATGGACGTAATCCAGATTCGCCGCCAGTTCCGCCCGGCGGGCGCGCGCGGGGGCGAATCGTTCCCAATACGCCTCGAAGAGCTTCTTTTTCAGGTCGCCGTAGCCCAGCCCGCCGACGGCGAGCTTCGCCTCGTATTCCCGGCCGGTCGCCGGGTCAATCACCTTGAGCAACTGGATGGCGAGGTTCTGGTCCGCGTCGGGCTTGGGTTCCTGCGGGGTGCGGCTGTCCATCTTGATGGCCATGACCTTTTTGCGCAGCGTCTTCTCGTCGCCAAAAATCTCGATCGTGTTGCCGTAGCTCTTGCTCATCTTTTCGCCGTCGAGGCCGGGCACCCTGGCCACCTCGCCCCGGATGCGCGGCTCGGGGATGACAAACGTGGGGCCGTATTGCTCGTTGAACTTGATGGCGATGTCGCGGGTCATCTCGACGTGCTGTTTCTGGTCCTGGCCCACCGGCACCACGTTCGAGTCGTAAATCAAAATGTCCGCCGCCATCAGCACCGGGTAGGCGAACAGGCCGTGGTTCACCGGGATGCCCTTGGCGGACTTGTCCTTGAACGAATGCGCGCGCTCGAGCAGCCCCATCGGCGTCAACGTCGAGAGCAGCCACGCCAGTTCGCACACCTCCGGCACGTCGGACTGTTTGAAAAACACCGCGCGCTGGGGATCCAGGCCGCAGGCCAGGAAGTCGAGCGCCACGTCGAGCGTGTTCTGGCGGCGCTGGGCCGCGTCGAACAGCGACGTCATCGAATGGTAATCCGCGATGAAATAATAGGCCTCGCCCTGGGATTGCAGTTCGATGGCCGGCTGCATCATGCCGAAATAATTCCCGAGATGCAGCGCGCCCGAGGGCTGGATGCCGGACAAAATGCGCATGGCGGCGAGGCTAGGTCATCACGCCCGGAGGGTCAACGCGGGCGGCCGGGCGGCAACCCGCAGCCGGAGAAATCTCGCGTGTTGGCATGGCGCCCGGCAGCACCGCTGCTGCGCTTCAACGCAGGCGCAGAGTCAGCCGCCAGAAGGCGGTGTTGCCGGTCGGGCTGCTCGCCAGCATCCGATACTGGCCGCCGCCCAGGTCCTCCACCGATGCCGGCAGGTTTTCCCATACGGCACCCAGCGCGGTGGTGCCCTGAAGTTTGAAGTCCAGCCGCGGCGCGTAGGCGGGCGCGAACTGCCAGCGCAACTGGACGGTCGTCGGATTGAGCCGGCGGATTTCGACCGTCGGCGGCGCGAGGCTGGCCGGGGGCCACTGCCCATAACTGCCCGGCAGCATGGGGTCCGTGCCATCGAGATAGCTTTGCAAGAGCGTGTGCCCGCCGCCCAGCCCGGCAAAGGGATCATTGCCCAGGCCGCCCAGGAAGAGGCGTTCCCAATCATCATCCAACAGGTTGCCGTCGGTGTCGGTGGGTGAGGGCAAAGGGACGCCGGTCACTTGCGCCAGCAATTCATCGCCGAGCCGGATGACTTCGAGCGTTTCCGCGGCGCAGCCGGTGGACGGGGCGTCCGCAAAGGCGGTCACGCGCACGGCCACCCCGGGCACGAGGCTGAAAGACGAGGGGAACCGGAAGGGACGCCCCTCCGCCGTGACCAGCGCCACCGGCGTGCCGACTCCCACGCGATTGAGCACGGTGCAGTTCAAGCCGATGGAGTCCGGGCGCACGAGCAGGTCGCGAACGACAACGGCCCGCGGCGCGGGCAGGCTCACCAGCATCGCCACCCCGGCGTAGGCCGAGGCGTAATCGTTGGTGGTCAGCGCGGTCAACGCCCCGCCGAAAGCGGGCGGCAGGCCGTTGGTCCAGTCGTTGCGATACGCCACCGGCAGGACGCCCGTGGCAAAGAATTCGCGCAGCGCGTCCAGTGGCGCGGGGAACGCGCCCGGGAACTGGCCGCCCCAGCGGGCGCTGATCCGATGGACCTCGAGCGTGACGGCGCGGAGGGCAACCATTTTGGGATCGTTCGAGTCGCGCAGCGTTTCGCGCAGGACTTTGACAACCTCGCCGAGCTTGTAGCCGCGATCGAGGCTGGAGCGGTATTGTTCGAGTTCGGCGAGTTGCTCGGGCGTGGGCAGGACGAGACCGCTCACGGGACCGGAGGCGGGAATCGGTTTGGCCGGCTCCGAGGCGCGATAGGCCGTGAGCGTAAGGCGGTTGGTGTTCACGCTGCCGGCCGTTGGCAAATAGCTCGAGGGCAACACGCCGCGCAGAACCAACTGCTTCGTGACCCATTGCTCGAACATGAGCGTGAGCGCGGTGGACAGCGGGTCCAGCGTGACGCCGAGCGTTGGCGGGGTGTTCGTCAGGTAGTAGGCAATGGCCGCCGCGCGCCAGGCCGCCGCCCGGACCTGAAGGAGAGCCGCGATGTATGCCCTCTGGAACGGCTTCACCGACTATCTCCACGACTTCCTCTTCGGGATCTACCCCTACATCTGCGCCGGCGTATTCTTCGTCGGCAGTC
>JBKBTZ010000078.1:0-15679 GCA_046290825.1 Limisphaerales bacterium | reverse complement strand
CCGCGCCCTGCGATTCATCCGGGAGCACGCGCGCGAGCCGATAGACATTGCCGATGTGGCGCGGGTGGCGGCGATGTCACGGCGCGGCCTGCACCTGGCCTTTCAACAACACGTTGGCCGGCCCCCGGGCGAAGAAATCCGGCGGGTGCGACTGGAGGCGGCCAAGCGACAGCTCACGGAGACGGCGGACAAGATTGAAACCATCGGACTGGATTGCGGTTACCAAAGCCTGAACAGTTTTTGTGTGGCCTTCAAGCAGGCCACCGGGATGCCCCCCGGTGAATATCGGCGGCAGGTGACGGGAGTTGCCTAAATTTCAAAGCGCTCTGCCCATTCCGGCATTTCCAACGCGGGTTGCGCCCCGTAGTCTGAACCGACGAGTCCCAAGACCAGCAACCATCATCCATAGTCATCCACTCATGAGCTTTACCGCCGTCAATGAGGCCATCGGCCGGCACCGCTGGACGATCTGCGCGCTGATTTTTGCCGCCACCACCATCAACTACCTCGACCGGCAGGTGCTGGGGTTGCTGAAGCAGACGCTTACGGACGACGGGGTGTTTGGCGACGCGGCACACCAGGAGAAGAATTACGCCTTTGTCGTGATCTGTTTCCAAGTGGCCTACGCGGTGGGCATGCTGTTCGCCGGCAAGTTCATTGACTGGATCGGCACCAAGGCCGGCTATGCGTGGGCACTGGTCGGCTGGAGCATCGCCGCCATCGGCCACGCCTTTGGGCATCACACGTGGAGTTTTGGATTTTGGCGCGCGGCGCTGGGCGTCACCGAGGCGGGCAACTTCCCCGCGGCCAACAAGGCCGTGGCGGAATGGTTCCCCAAGAAGGAGCGCGCCTTCGCGACCGGTCTCTACAACTCCGGCGCCAACATTGGCGCCATTGTCGCCCCGCTCACCGTGCCCTTCATTGCGGCCAAATGGGGCTGGGAATGGGCGTTTGTCATCACCGGTGCGGTGGGCTTCACCTGGCTGGCCTTCTGGCTGCCAGTTTACGCCTCCCCCGCCGCCAAGCTGGCCGCCGGCAAACTCTCGCAGCGCGAATACGATTACATCCACAGCGACGTGGACGAACAGGAGGCCGAGAAGGCCGAGGAAAAGAAGGAGAAGATTTCCTGGTTCCGGCTGCTGACGTTCCGCCAGACCTGGGCCTTCTTCTTTGGCAAGTTCCTCACCGACCCGATCTGGTGGTTCTACCTGTTCTGGCTGCCGGCCTTCCTTTCCGGCGAAAACGCCCGCAAGGTGAAAGAGTTCATGGCAGCGTTTGTCAGCGATCCGAACACCCTGAAAATCCAGGAATTTCTTGCCGCCAACCCGGATTACAAGGGCGACCTCTACAAGATTCCCGGCGTGGAAATCCCCGGCATCATCAGTTGGCCGCTGGCGGTGGCCATCGTGTATTCCGTGTCCACCGTCGGCTCGATCTTCGGCGGCTGGCTGCCCAAGAAATTCATCAACAGCGGCATGGACGCCAACCGGGCGCGCAAGACGGCGATGTTCATCTTCGCCCTGTTCCCGCTGACCGTTTTGCTCGCCTCGACACTCGGGAACATCAACACCTGGTATGCCGTGGGCGTGATCGCCCTGGCCTGCGCCGCGCACCAGGCCTGGTCCGCGAACATCTTCACCACGGTTTCCGACATGTTCCCGAAGAAGACCGTCGCGTCCGTGACGGGCATCGGCGGCATGGCGGGCGCCTCCGGCGGCATTCTGATCGCGTTTGCCGCGGGCCAGCTTCTCCAGCACTTCAAGAACCTGGGCAAGGTCGAGGTTGGCTACGGCATCATGTTTGTCATTTGCGGTGTGGCGTATCTGACCGCCTGGTTCCTCATGCACCTGCTGGTGCCCAAGTTCAAGAAGATCGTCGTCTGAAACCCGAAACCCTCTCACCGCATCCTTCCACCACCGGCGTCGCCATGAAACCGTTCATCCACGACAACTTCCTCCTGAGCACCCGGACCGCCGTCCGCCTCTATCATGAGTTTGCCAAGGACGAGCCGATCATTGACTACCACTGCCACCTGCCGCCCAAGGACCTCGCCGAGAACCGGCAGTTCCGAAATCTCTTCGAGATCTGGCTCGAGGGCGACCATTACAAATGGCGCGCCATGCGCTCCAACGGCGTGTCCGAGCGCTTTTGCACGGGCGATGCCGACCCGTTCGACAAGTTCATGGCGTGGGCAAAGACCGTGCCGCACACCCTCCGGAACCCGCTCTATCACTGGACGCACCTCGAGCTGAAACGCTATTTCGACATTGACGAGCCGCTCAACGAAGCGACCGCGCGCCGCATTTGGGACCACGCCAACCAGAAACTGGCCAGCCCGGAACTTTCCGCCCAGGGCATCCTGAAGAAATTCAAGGTGCTGCTCGTGGGCACCACGGATGATCCCGCTGACGACCTGGCTTATCACGTCCAACTGGCGAAGGCTGGAATTGCCACCCGTGTCGTGCCCACCTTCCGACCGGACAAGGCATTGAATGTTCATCAGCCTGCCGCGTGGAACGCATGGCTTGCGGCGCTGGAAAAAACCGCCGCGCGCAAAATCCAAAGCTACGACGACCTGCTCGGCGCGTTGAAGCAGCGCCACGATGACTTTCACGCGCTGGGCGCGCGGATGTCCGACCACGGTCTGGAACGGTGCTTTGCGGAATTCGTCCCCGAGGCGGAGGCGGCGGCCATCTTCGCAAAGGCCCGCGCCGGCACCGCCGCCAGCCCCCTGGAACGCGAGCAGTTTGCCACCTCCCTCATGCTCCACGTGGGGCGCTGGAACGCGCAGAAGGGCTGGACCATGCAGTTGCACCTCGGCGCGCGCCGCAACAACAACACCCGCCTGTTCAAGCAGCTCGGCCCCGACACCGGCTTCGACTCGATCGGCGATTTTCCCCAGGTGGACGCGCTGGCGAAGTTCCTCGACTGGCTCGACCAGGAGAACGCGCTGCCCAAGACCATCCTCTACAACCTGAACCCGGCGGACAACTACGCCTTCGGCACCATGCTGGGCAACTTCCAGGACGGCTCGATCCCGGGCAAGATCCAACTCGGCTCCGGTTGGTGGTTCCTCGACCAGAAAGAGGGCATGGAGTGGCAGATGAACGCGCTCTCCAACCTCGGCCTGCTCTCCCGCTTCGTCGGCATGATCACCGACTCGCGTTCGTTCATGAGCTACCCGCGCCACGAGTATTTTCGTCGCACGCTCTGCAATCTCTTGGGCCGCGACATCGAAAGTGGCGAGGTTCCCGATGACGACGCGCTGGTCGGCCCGATGATCCGCAACATCTGCAGCGGCAACGCGCGCGTCTTCGTGGGCTTGTAAGCCGCCCCCCCTGTTGCAACCCGACCGCCCCGCGCCTCGTCACTTCAGGCCCGGCGGCGTTGGAGCAAAGACGCGGAACGTGAGACCGTCTGTCGTTGCAGTCCCGGCGAAGACCGTGAAGTGGAAATACTTTTCCACAGCAGCGAACGGCGGGAGCTTCTCCCGGTCCACCCATTGCAGCACGGATTCCTCCGGAGCGGACAAACCGAGTGATTCGGTGACCGGCGTCATTCCGCTGATGGTGCTCTCCCTGCCTCCGGCTGCGATGACCTTCCACCGGGCAAAAGCGGCGCGCTGCTCGGCGCGGCGGTTGCGGTAGCCGGCGAACAGCGTGCCCGGGCGCGTCACCTGTTGCAGCGCCCCAGCCAGACCCGGCGCGTCGCGCAGCGCGGCGGGCGGGGTTTCGGCGGCGCGCAGGACATCCTCCAGGATCCCCGCCTCATTGGCCACGAGCACATGGCTGCTGTTGGCACTCACGTGCAGCGCCCGGTAACGCGGGTTGGTCGGGTCCAGTTGCGGCCCGGCCATCGAGCTTACGGTGTAAATCTTGCGCCCAAGGAATTCGCGCTCGCGCGGCGGCGGGCCGCCCGCCAGCGCGCCGAGCACCACCTTGAGCGCGCCCGCCATCTCCTCCGGCTTGGGCGAGCCGATCAGCAGCAACTCCGGTGGATTGGCCAGCTCCGCCTCCGTTTCTCCGCGCGATGGACGTTGAAACAGAATCAGGTCGTCGCCGAGGTTGTCCACCAGTTGCCGCCGCAGGTTGAACTGCGGATTTGCGGCCTGCCCGGCCTCCTCGGCGGTGTTGAGAATCCAGTCCACCGTGCTCATGATGGCCGGAGTGATGGCGTTGGCGGCGTTCGTGAGCGTGGCCCACGTTTTCGGCCCCTCCATCCGCCAGCGCGTGAACTGCACGGCGTCCGCCGGAACAAAGGGCGGCGGCAGCGTCTCCTGCGGCGGAACGCTGAACAATCGCAGCACGCCCTGGCGCTCCGCCTCGGGCACGGCGAGATGAAATTGCGCCAGCCATCCCTCCGGCGCAGCCCGGAACGCGAACGCCGCCGCCCGCACCCCGCCCAGGCCGACCGCCCCCAGCAGCCGCTCGGGCCGGATCGTGGCGAACGGGTCGGGGGCACCGGCCATCGCCGCCTCGCGCCGCGCCGATGCCGCCTGCCAGGTGCTCATCACCGCCCGGGTGTTGAACCAGCCAAACACCTCCGCATCGCGGAAGAATTCATCCCGTATCCGGCGGAATTCCGGTTGTTCGCCCAGGCCACCGGCGGATTCCCCGAGCCGCGCGAGCAGCCGTTCCAACGCCGCGCGCTCGCTGCCTACCAGCAACAGCGACTCACTCAACCCCAGCCAGAACGTCTTCGGGGCCGGCGTTTCGTCCGGGTCGTCGCCCAGCTCCCGCACGTCATCCGGCCCGGGCAGCAGCCGCTTCAAACTGGCGGGCACGTCGTTCGAGGTGACGGTGACGACCACAAACTCGACGCCGCGCACCCTTTCCGTGCGCAGCGTGCGCCCGGCATCGGCCCATTGCTGGCGGAACGCGGCCAGCGCCTGTTCCGCCTCGGGCGCACGCGAGCCGGTGTCCACCAGCAGCAATCCGCCCGGGCGCGCGGAGCCTTCGCCGTTCCATCCGTTCCCCAGCAGCGCCAGGGTCACCTGGCCCTGCGCCAGTTCGGCAAGCGCGGCCAGTTTGACGCCGAATTCCCGCTCCAGCGGCTGACGCAGCCGCTCATCAAGCTGCGCGACAAAACTCTCCCGCAGCGGCCGCACGGCGTCATCCTGCCAAAGGCGCAGCAGGGGCAACGCCCCGCCCGCCGCGCGAAGTTTCCGGGCATCCGGCACGGTGATGAACCCCAAGGTGTCGTCGGGCAGCAGTTGTTCGGCCGGTGGAACGGCGGCGACGGCGGGCACCACCACGGCGAGACCGGCGGCAAGGAGAGAAGACAACTTCATGGGCAGGGAAACCGGAGATCAAGGTTGCTCCGCCGACCGCCGCATCCGGGCCGGGGGTTCGAGATAGCGGTAGGGGTTGCCGGGATGGTCGGCGGCGTAGGCGAAGGCGTCGCGATGGTCGAGAAAATGTTTCACCGCCGCGACGGGAATGGCAAACCCGAGGCCCTCGCCGAACGTTACCTTCATGTTGGTCACGCCCACCACCTGACCGGCGAGGTTGAAGAGCGGGCCGCCGCTGTTGCCGGGATTGATCTGGGCGGTGGTCTGCAAATACAGCGCGCCCTGAATGGGCCGGGCCTTGGAACTCAGGATGCCCTCGGTCACGGTGCGCTCCAGACCGAGCGGACTGCCGATGGCGAACACGCGCTCCCCGACGGCCGGTTCGCTTCCGAGTGCCAGGGGCACCGACCGGAACCGCGGCGCGCCCTCCTCCTCGATGCGCAGCAGCGCCAGGTCCGCGAACTTGTTCATCGCGAGGATGCGAACCTGTTTGTAGGTCTTCCGCTCCAACTGCCCCTCCCGCTGGTGATAGACCTCAACCCAGATCTGGGTTTCCCCTTCGATGACGTGGAAGTTGGTGATGAGAAACCCCTCCTCGTTCAGAAAAAAGCCGGAGCCAAGGCCGCCGGGCGTGCGAACCTGCACCACCGCCTCACCCAATTCCGCCACCAGCTCGCGCACCGTGCGCACCGGCGCATTCGTGGGGGCGATGCGGTAGAGGCCGTTGGTCGCGGTCGGCGCAACCACGCCGGGCATCGCCCCCTCGCTACCGCGCTCGATGCGCTCGATTTCCGCGCGCGGAATCACCAGCACGGTGTAGCCGATATCGAGCGCCACCGAGTCGGGTTTCTCGGACAGCAGGCGACCCGCCACGGCTGCGCGGTCGCGCAGGTGGACCGTGTCCGCGGCGAGCGTCGCGCCCGCGGCCAACAGGCCGGCCAGAAGAAGCCATTTCATGCAGGCCAAGTTAACGGCAATCGCGGGGATGACAACCTTGGAGCCGGAAAAAGGCCCGCGCCGGACAGCGCTCCACCAGGTTCCCTGTTGGAAGGCCGGCGGCTCGCCGTTTTCGAGGCGGGTTTGTCGGGCGGGAGATTGTTGTGACTGGCGCTCACCCTGCCCCGCCCGCCTGCAGGCGCGGCCTCACCACCAGGAAGTAATACACCAGCCCGGTCAGCGTCAGCCCCAGCCCACAGAGCGACGGCACAAACCGGTCATACAACGTCACCATCGCGAACACTGCATATATGCCGACCACTGCCCACAGCGTGAACGGATAGCCCCACGCCCGATAGGGCCGCGGCGCATCGGGATACTTTTTCCGCAGCACGGGAATCACGAGGAAGGTCGAAATGTTGAAGATGGCCGAAACGAACGAGAAGAAATCAATTACCGTCTCGTAGGCGTTCTCCGCCTGCGACGCGAAAAAGAGCAGCACCGAGGCCCAGGTGGCCTGCGCGATCAGCGCCGCATTCGGGGTCTTCGTCACCGGATGAATCCGCCCGAGCCGCGTGAAGAACATGCCGTCGCGCGCCATCGCATGCCAGGTTCGCGCCTTGACCATGATCTGCGTGCCCACGTTGCCAAAGGTGCTCATCATCACTGCCAGGCAGATGAGCACCAGCCCGGTCAGCCCGCTCGCGCGCTGCATGGCGTCCGCCGCAATGCTGCGGCCGCTGGCGATGATCTCCGGCACGCTCAACTGGTTCAGATACGCGGTGTTGACCAGCAGATAGAGCAGCATCACGCCGCCGATGCCGGCGAACAGTGACAGCGGCAGGTTGCGGCGCGGATTCTTCACCTCCTCGGCCACATAGGTTGCCCCCTCCCACCCGCTGTAAGCGAAGAAGGCGTAGCGCAACGCCCCGAAGACGCCGACGAGCGAGGTCCAGAACCCGCCCTCGGGCCAGAAGCCGTTCGTGAAGTTTCCCGTGTTCACCCCCGTCGAGAACGACGCCACCACAATCACCAGCAGCGCGGCAATCTTTGCGAAGCTGAAAATGTCCTGCAACAAACCGCTGAATCCCACGCCAAACAGGTTGGACGCGGTGTGCAGCCAGATGATGGTGAGCGCCAGCAACGCCTCGACGCCGGGCGCGAACGGCTGCTGGAAAACCACCTCGTAAAGCGAATTGCTGTAGTGCGAAAACACCAGCGCCACCGCCACGATCGCGGCGGTTTCAGACACGAAAAACATCGCCCAACCGCGGAGGAACGCCCACCACGGCGGAAACGCCGCCTTCAGGTAGGCATACGGCCCGCCCGAACGCGGCATCATCGCCACCAGTTCCGCGTAAAGAATGGCCGCCAGGATCGTGGCCACCGCCCCGATGATCCACGCACCGTAAAACAGGCTGACACAGCCCACCGCGATCATGATCGGCCCGGGGGTGCGGAAAATACCGGAGCCGATGATGCGGCTGATGACGATGGAAAGCACCTCCAGCGGACCGAGCTTGCGGTTCAGCTCGGTGGACTCGCCGAACAGGTCATCCGGGCGCGGCCCGGGGGTGCCAGGCGGCCCACCCGCGGGCGTCCGGGGTGATGGTTCGGCGCTCATGATGCGTGGTCAGCCGTCTTCAAAATCTTTGCCGGCCATCCTGGTCGGCGACAGCGGCGCCCGGGATCACCGCACCAGCGTCACAAAGTTGCGCAGCAGTTGCAGACCGGCCTTCTGGCTTTTCTCCGGGTGAAACTGCGTGGCGAACACGTTGTCTCGCCAGACCGACGAGGCGAACACGTCGCCATATTCCGTGCGCGTCGCGACGATGGATTCATCCTCCGGCCGGGGAAAAAAACTGTGGACGAAATAGAAGTGCGTGCCGTCGGCAATGCCGCGATAGAGCGGACAATCCGGGCGGGCAAGCCGCACCTGATTCCAGCCAATTTGCGGAATCTTCAGACCGTGCCGGTCGGAAAAACGCACCACCGGACCCCGGAAAATGCCCAGACCGGCGGCACAACTGTTGAACTCCTCACTGCGCTCGAACAATGCCTGGTAGCCGACGCAGATGCCGAGAAAGGGCCGACCCGACCGGATGAAGTCGCGACTTGCGGCGAGCAGCTCCTGCCGCTCCAGGGCGTGGAGGCAGTCGTCGAACGCGCCCACGCCCGGCAGCACCAGGCCGCGCGCGTCGCCGATTTCGTCGGGACGTTTCGCCAACCGCACGTCCGCCCCCGCCGCCAGGAGCGCCTTGTGGACGCTGCGCAGGTTGCCGGACCCGTAATCGAGCAAAGCAATCACGCGCGGAGCCTAGTCGGAACGTTCCCGTTTGGAAAGGCACGGCCCGTCGCATGAGCCGGCAAAGAGACACCGCTGAAATGGTCGGAGCGGGTGCCCCACAGAAAGGCGCCATCACGGAAGCGGAGACGGCGTTTCCGTTCCCCGTCGCCTCGCCCTCCCCTCGGATCAGGGTGATGCTTCGCGAACAGGTGAATGTCAGTCGGCACTGACTTGTTTCCAACTCAGCCCGGTCAGATAGTTGCGGCGAACCGGGCCGTTGCGCCTCGCTCAAAATGCAAAGGAACACGCCTCCATCCCCCAACCCCGCCCCTGCCAAGCCATCGGTTTTTCTCACCGCCGAGTGGCGGCATCTGGCGATGCTGAACTACGCGGTCGAGCCAGCCTTGCTCGCGCCGCACGTTCCGCCGGGAACCGAATTGGATCTGTGGCAGGGCCGCTGCCTGGTCTCGGTCGTCGGTTTTCTCTTTTTGAACACCCGCGTGCGGGGCGTGCCGGTTCCGTTTCACCGGAATTTCGAGGAGGTGAACCTGCGCTTTTACGTCCGGCGCAAAACGGCGGATGGATGGCGGCGCGGAGTGGTTTTCATCAAGGAAATCGTTCCCCGCACGGCCATCGCCTGGGTGGCACGAAACCTGTATCACGAACCCTACATCGCGCTGCCCATGACGCACCGGATTGAACGGGAAGACGGAGCGGTGCAATCGGTCGAATACCGGTGGCGCTTCGGCGGACACTGGAACCAGTTGGCGTTGACCACGCGCGGCCCGGCGCAGCCGCTCGTCGAAGGCTCCGAGGCCGAATTCATCACCGAGCACTACTGGGGCTACAACGCCCAACCGGATGGCACGACGCTGGAATACCGGGTGGAACATCCGCGCTGGCGCGTGCAGGAGGCGGAAGCGGCCAGTCTGGATTGTGACGCGGCGGGCCTGTATGGCGAGGGCTTCCGCGCGGCTCTCGCCCAGCGCCCCGTTTCGGCTTTTCTGGCGGAGGGTTCCGCCGTCACCGTTTACCGGGGCGTTAGGGCGGTTCCAGTGATGACGTAGCCGTCAGATTGCTCGCCGCCCCCTCACCCGGCCTCCGGCCACCCTCCCCCATCGGATGGGAAGAGGGACGGGCTGATGGGTGCTTTGCGGCTACAGTAATTATGAAACCGCTCGAGCCTTGCAGCCTGACCCGGCTCAACGCGCCGGCAGGCTGAGTCCGGCCGGCCCCGCGCCGCTGGCGGCCTCGATTAGGCGGCGGTTGCAGATTTCGAGGTAGGTCGCGGCGATGGGATTGTGCTTCCACTGCAAGCGCAGCGAACGCTCGAACCACGGCCGCGCGGCGGCGTAGTTCTCCTGCTGCACAAAATGCCAGCCGACGTGCGCCACGGTGTAGTAACCGTTGGGGTCGAGTTCCTCGGCGCGGGCGTAGTAGGGCCACGATTCTCCGCGCCGCCCGACCCAGTCGAGGCACATGCCCAGCCGGAGAAAGCTGTAGTCGTCAAACCGGTTCAGTTGCGTTGCGCGCTCGAACCACTGAATGGCTTGGCCCGCAAGCTCGCGGTAATCAAACCCGCCTTCCCAGCTTTGGATGCGGTAACACTCCCCGACCCGGGCGGCGGTCTCGAAATTCCTCGGCTCGGCCTCGAACGCGGCCTCGAGATAGGCAGCCTGCATGGCCGAGTAGAGCGGCAGGCGCCGGGCCTCCGCGAACCACCATTGCTCGACCGCCTGTCCCCGGAACGTGACGCCCAGGAAGGTGACGGCTCCGGCCACGAGCAGCGTGACCGCGGCGGTCAGCGCGCGCGGCGAGTTGATCCACCAACGTTCGGTGCTGAACCGCAAATGCGCCGTCAATAGCGCGAGCAACGCCACCGCCAGCAGGGCGTTGGCGGGAATGTGCATGTTGAAGTCCACAAACGAATGCAGCACCAGCGCCACCAAGCCGGTCGCGCCGCCCAGCGCGAAGGCGAAGCGATTGCTCCGCCGGTGCCCGAGGTCCGCCGCCGCCCCGCCCAGATGCCGCCAGGCACCCGCCAGCAACGCCCCCAGCAACGCCAGCGTGCCCAGCACCAGGCCAAGACCAATGACGCCCCAGTCCACCAGCGTGTTGATGTAGTCGTTGTGCGCGCGGTCGGGGCGGAGCTGGATTTCCTGCGGGCGCACGCTGCGGAAACGGTAATCGAAGTGCCCCGGCCCGGTGCCCACCCAAGGACTTTCCCGCCACAAATCCAGAGCCGGCCCCCAGAGCAGGTAACGCGAGTATTCCGGGCCGCGCATTTCCTCGACCGCCCGCGCTGCGCGCTGCCGCAGCACGTCGGCCTTGGGCACAACGATGAACGCCCCCGCCACCATCACCACCAAAGCCAGCACCGCTGCCAGCCGATAACCGCGATGAAACAGCAGGATGCCGAAAAACAGGAACAGCGCGCCGCCCGTCGCCACCCATGCGCCGCGCGACAGGCTCACGGCCAGCCCCACGGTGATGACGCAGGTGGCATACCCGAGCAGGATGCGCAGGACCGGCTTCATCCGCCCCGCAATCGTGTAAGCCAGGCCGAGCGGCAGGATGAGTTCCAGGAAGCCGGCGAGGTGGTTCGGATTGATGTAGGTGCCCGTGCCGCGCCCGGCGTATTTGCCCGGCAGCCACCACACGCGGTAGTCGCCCGTGAAAAACTGGTAGCCCGCGTAAAACGCCACCGCCATCGCCAGGAACACCAGCGTGTAGCCGATGAGGTTCACCGTCTCCTGCCGGTGCAGGTTCTGCAGGATCAGGAAGAACGCGACCGCATAGACGACGATGCGCACCAACTCCAGCCGGGCGACGTATTCGATGTCCGCGCCCCAATACCGCCAGACCGCGTAACCCGTGAACACGAGCACCGCCCACGCGACCGGTGGCGCGAGCAATTGCGGCCGGGGTTTCAACCACAGCCGAACGCCCCACACCAGCGCCGCCGCCAGGATGAGGTATTGCACGACGAGGAACGGCACCGGGTCGGACGCGCCATTGGCCAGCGGGCCGAAGCACAACGCCCCCAGCACCAGCGCAAGAATCACGCGCTCCAGGGCGGTGTCGAGGCGTTCGCGGTCCATGCGGGGCGCGGGGTTGAATCAGACTTCCACCCGGCCGGTGAAACAGAAATCCGCCGGGCCGCACAGTTGCACGTCGGTGAACCGGCCCTCCGTCTGCGCGAAGCTGACCTCCAGGTCATCCCCGCCCTGCACACGCACCCGGATGGGCGACGGGAAACCATGAACCCGCGCCGTAATCAACGCCGACGCGGTCACTCCCGTGCCGCAGGCGAGGGTCTCACCCTCGACGCCGCGCTCGAACGTGCGGACGCGGATGGACCCCGGCCCGAGCACCTGGACGAAATTCACGTTGGTCCCGCGCGGACCGAACACCGGATGGCGGCGCACCTCGGGTCCGACGGTGCTGACCATCGCGCGGTCGGCGTCCGGCACAAAAATAACCGCGTGCGGCACGCCGGTGTTGAGGGAGTGAATCGTGGTCGTGCCCGCGCTTTGCAGCGGCACGGAAAGGTTCAGCCGCTCGTCGCGCGGCTCGGTCAGCCGGATGCTGACGCGCTCGCCACGGAATTCCGCCTCGATGACACCCGCCGTGGTCTCGAAGGTGAGCCGCGGCCCCGCGCCCGCCACCCGCTGGACGAAACGGGCAAAACAACGCGCGCCGTTGCCGCACATTTCCGCCGCGCTGCCGTCGCTGTTCCAGAACTGCCACGCCCAATCGGCCTTGCCCGAGGCGCACGGCACCAGCCCCATCACGCCGTCCGCGCCCACGCCGCGATGGCGGTCGCACAGGCGGATTACCTGGGCGGAAGTGAGGTGGATGGTTCCGGCACGATTGTCAAACAGGACGAAATCATTGCCCGCCCCGTTCATCTTGGTGAAGTCCAGCGTCATCGCGGGCCAAGCTACGAACGCGCGGAGCCGGGGCAAGCGTCAATCGGGTTCCGGCTTTACTCGCGCGACGGCGGTTTCCACAGTGACCGCGCCCGCCCCGCGGGTCTGCATGAGCTGGCTTTACCGCAATCTCCTCCGCCCCGCTTTTTTCCGGCACGATCCCGAGGCCGTTCACAATTTCACCCTGCGCACGCTGGCGCGCGTCGGCCGCCATCCCACGCTGTGTGAGGCGGTGGAAACCGTGTGCGGCGCGGAGCCGCTGCCGGTCACCGCGTTTGGGTTGCGCTTTCCAAATCCGGTCGGGCTGGCCGCCGGCATGGACAAGGCCGCCGAGGCCGCGCCGGTCTGGGCCGCGCTTGGCTTCGGCCACGCGGAACTCGGCGCGGTGACGTGGCACGCGCAGCCCGGCAACCCCCTGCCCCGCGTGTTCCGCGCCCCGCCTGCGCGCGCGCTGGTGAACCGCATGGGCTTCAACAACCCGGGTGCGGAAGCCGTGGCGACGGAACTGGAGCACTGGCAGGCCGCCGGACGCCGCCCCACCCACCCGCTCGGCATCAACCTCGGCAAATCGAAGATCACGCCACTGGCGGAGGCGGCGGCGGATTACGCAAATTCGTTCCGCCGCCTGTGGGCGCTGGCGGATTTTTTCGTGGTCAACGTCAGCTCGCCCAACACGCCCAATCTGCGCCAGTTGCAAGACCGCGCCGCGCTGGATGAAATTCTGGCGGCATTGCAAGAGGTCAACGCAGCGATGACACGCGGTTCCTCCGCGTCGGAAACATTCGCAACGCGGAATCCCACACCTCACGCATCCCGCATCACGCCCAAGCCCATCCTCGTCAAAGTCGCCCCGGACCTGACCTTCGAGGCGCTGGATGAAATCCTCGAGGTCGCGCAAACCCGCCAGCTCGCGGGCATCGTGGCGACGAACACAACCCTTTCCCGCCCGGCCACGGACGATCCGCGATTGGTGCGGGTCTATGCCGAGGCAGGCGGTTTGAGCGGCGCGCCGTTGCGCGAGCGCAGCACGGCGGTCATCCGCCATCTGCACCGGCAATCGGGCGGACGCCTGCCCATCATCGGCGTGGGCGGCATTTTCACCGCTGACGATGCGTGGGAGAAAATCGTCGCCGGCGCGTGCCTCGTGCAGGTTTATACCGGCTACATCTACGAAGGGCCGACGCAGCCCCGGCGTATCGTGGCGGGCCTGCGGGAACGCCTGGCTCGCGAAGGCTTCCGCACCCTCGCGGAAGCCATCGGCACCGCGGCCGGCTGACTCACGCCTTCTTCGCTTCCTTCGCCCAGGTGTCTTTCAGTCCGATGGTGCGGTTGAAGACGGGCTTGGCGGGCGCGCTGTCCGGGTCGAGGCAGAAGTAGCCCAGCCGCTCGAACTGGTAACGCAGCTCGGGTTTCGCGTCTTGCAAAGAGGGTTCCAGTTTGGCCGTCACCACCTCGAGGCTCTTCGGGTTCAACGCGGTTTTGAAATCGCGGCCGTCCTTGTCCGGTTCCGGTTCCGTGAACAGCCGGTCGTAGAGGCGCACCTCGGCCTCGATCGCGTGCGTGGCGCTGACCCAGTGAATGGTGCCCTTGACCTTGCGCCCCGCCGTGGCGCCGCCGGTCTTGCTGTCGAGGTCGGCGGTGCAACGAAGTTCGGTGACGTTGCCCGCGGCGTCTTTCAAAACTTCGTCGCACTTGATGATGTAGGCGTATTTCAACCGCACTTCGCCGCCGGGCTTGAGGCGGAAGTATTTCGGCGGCGGCACTTCGGCGAAGTCGTCGCGCTCGATGTAAAGCTCGCGGGTGAATGGCACTTTCCGCGTGCCCGCGGTCTCGTCCTCGGGATTGTTGACGGCGTCGAGTTCCTCGGTCTTGCCCTCGGGATAATTGGTGATGACGACCTTGATCGGGCGCAACACGGCCAGGCGCCGCAGGGCGCGTTGGTTCAAATCGTCGCGGATGGCGTGTTCGAAGACGGCGATGTCGGTGGTGCTGACGTATTTCGTCACGCCGACGCCGATGGCGAAATTGCGCAGCGCTTCGGGCGTAATGCCCCGCCGCCGCATCCCGCTGATGGTGGGCAGGCGGGGATCATCCCAGCCAGTGACGATCCCCTCGTTGACAAGCTGGATGAGCTTGCGCTTCGAGACGATCATGTAGGTCGGAATCAGCTTGGCGAACTCGTATTGTTTCGGCAGCGGACGCGGCAGGTCCAGGTTCTCCAGAATCCAGTCGTAAAGCGGGCGATGCACCTCGAACTCGAGCGTGCAGATGCTGTGGGTGATGCCCTCGAGGTAATCGCTCAGGCAGTGCGCAAAGTCATACATCGGGTAGATGCACCACTTGTCGCCGGTGTGATGGTGCGTAGCGTGCCGGATGCGGTAGAGCAGCGGGTCGCGCAGCCAGACGTTGGGCGAGGCCATGTCAATCTTCGCCCGGAGCGTGCGGGCGCCGTCGGGAAACTCGCCGTTCTTCATACGGGTGAAGAGATTGAGATTTTCCTCAATGCTGCGGTTGCGCCAGGGCGATTCCTTGCCGGGCCGGTCGGGTGCGCCGCGATAGGCGTCGGTGTCGGCGGGGGAAAGGTCGCAGACATACGCCTTGCCCTTTTTGATGAGCGTGACGGCGTATTCGTAGAGCTGGTCGAAATAATCCGAGGCGTAGAACGGTTCCAGGGCGCGGTCTTCGTGGGTGTGACCGACCACGGCAGGCAGGTGGAAGTCCGGGCGACCGTTAACCGTCTGTCGCTCGGGCGTGCGGCCGCGGGGCTTTAACCCGTATTTGTCCGTGGCCCAGCCGCTGATCAACCACTCCACATCCTCCTGGATGGACGCGACATATTCGGCCTCCTCCTTGGTCGGGTTGGTGTCGTCCATGCGCAGGTTGCAAATGCCGCCAAACTCACGGGCGATGCCGAAGTTGAGGCAGATGCTCTTGGCGTGGCCGATGTGCAGGTAGCCGTTGGGTTCGGGCGGAAAGCGGGTGTGGATGACCGGATATTTCCCCTCGGCGACATGCTGCGCGACGATGTCGCGGATGAAATCGCTCGGGGCGGGCGCGGGGGCCGGTGGAGGCGTGCCGTCAGACATGCGCGGAGTATTAGCGGCGAGCGGGCGGCGAGGCAATGGAACGCTGTGGCCGGGCGGCCCGCGGGTCGGCGGGGCGCATCTCAGTATTTTGCCAGGGGGTGTAAGCCGGAAACAGGTCGTCGGTATGGGTGGAACGGCCAACTTGGCC
>JBKBTZ010000077.1:5618-15902 GCA_046290825.1 Limisphaerales bacterium | reverse complement strand
GTCACGCTGGCGGCCGGGGTGGGCAGCCGGTGGACGCAGGGCGCGGGCGTGGTGAAGGCGCTGCATCCGTTTTGCGCGTTCGCCGGCGCGCATCGCACGTTTCTCGAGGCCCACCTGGCGAAAAGCCGGCGCATCGGGCGGCTGGCCGGCTGTCCGCTGCCGCACGTGTTCACCACGAGTTACCTGACGCACGCGGCCACGGAGGAGTTTTTGCGGGCGCGGGGCAATTACGGTTATCCCGGCCCGTTGCACCTGTCGCCGGGGCGCTCGATCGGGTTGCGGCTGATTCCAATGGTGCGCGACCTGCGCTTCCTGTGGGAGGAACTGCCGCAGCAACGGCTCGACGAGCAGCAGCAGAAGGTGCGCGAGAGTTTGCACGCCGCGCTGATCCACTGGGCGAAAAGCGCGGGCGAGGGCGGAGATTACACGGACAACGTGCCGGCGCAGTGCCTGCACCCGGTCGGTCACTGGTTCGAGGTGCCCAATCTGCTCCGCAACGGCACGCTCGCGCGGCTGCTGGCCGAGCGGCCGCAACTCCAGCACCTGCTGCTGCACAACATTGACACGCTGGGCGCGGACCCGGACCCGGCGTTGTTCGGACTGCACCTCCAAAGCGACGCCTGCCTGACGTTCGAGGTCATCACCCGCCGGCTCGAAGACCGCGGCGGCGGCCTGGCCCGCGTCAACGGCCAGGTGCGGCTGGTCGAAGGACTGGCCATGCCGCGCGAGGAGGCGGAGTTTCATCTGCGTTATTACAACTCGAACACGTGTTGGATTCACATTGACCGGCTGCTCGCGGTGTTCGGCCTGCGCCGCGCGGACCTGGAGGACGCCGAGACGGTCGCCGCCGCCGTGCGCCGCGTGGCCGCGCGGCTGCCCGCCTATGTGACCATCAAGGACGTGAAGAAACGCTGGGGTCACGGCCAGGAGGACGTGTTCCCGGTGTGCCAGTTCGAGAAGTTGTGGGGCGACATGACGGCCCTACCGGAGGTGGCGTCGCAATTCGTGGTGGTGCCGCGGCTGCGGGGTCAGCAGCTCAAGGATCAGGCGCAATTGGACGGCTGGCTGCGGGACGGTTCGGCGGCACACGTCGCCGGGCTGTGCGCGTGGGAGTGAAGATGGGCTGATTCCGCGCGACCATTTTACTCAATGACTGAGTAAATTGACTCAGTGCCTGAGTATTTCGCGGTTCCGGAACCGTTCGTCCCGGTCCGCCCGGTCGGATGCGGAACGGCAGCCAATTCTCCCGCGCCGCCGTCGCGCCAGCCCGCGCCGGACTCGAAACGGGGCTTGTCCCGGCCCGGCGTCGTCCCGTAAAGAAACCGCGCCATGGCCCGTCCGCGCTCCGCCCCTTTCGACCTGCCCGCATATCTTGCGGACTGCACCACTGCGGTGAACCGCGCCCTCGACCGCTGGCTCCCAGCGGCCAATGCGCGGCCCACGACGCTGCACCAGGCCATGCGTCATCCGCTGTTCGCGGGTGGCAAACGCATCCGCCCGGCGCTCTGTCTGGCCGCCGCCGAGGCGTGTGGGGGACGCCGCGCCGCCGCCCTGCCGGCGGCCTGCGCGGTGGAGTGCATTCACACCTACTCGCTGGTGCATGACGACCTGCCGTGCATGGATGACGATGATCTCCGGCGCGGGCAGCCGACGACGCATGTGCGGTTTCGTCCGGCGGCCACTCCGGAGGGGCGCAAACGCGGCGAGGCCATCGCTTTGCTGGCGGGCGACGCACTGCTCACCCACGCCTTTGAACTCTTGGCCCGCGCACCGGGCACGGCCCGGTATCCGCACCGCGTGCTGGTGCGGGAATTGGCGATGGCCGCCGGCTCGCTTCAGCTCATCGGCGGGCAGATGGCGGATTTGGAGGGCGAGGGGCGGCGGCTGGACCTGGCCGCGCTGCGGTTCATTCACGAGCGCAAAACCAGCGCGTTGCTGGCGTGCGCGGCCCGGCTGGGCGGGATGAGCGCCAACTGCTCCCCGGCGCAACTGCGCGCACTGACGGCGTTCGGCCGCCATGTGGGTCTCGCCTTTCAGGTGCTGGATGACATCCTCGACGTGACGCAGTCGAGCGACCGGCTGGGCAAAACGGCGGGCAAGGACGTGAAAGCGCAGAAGGCGACGTATCCCGCGCTGCTCGGTCTGGAGGAATCCCGGCGCGAGGCGGCGCGGCTGACCCGGCGGGCGTTCGCGGCGTTGGAAATCTTCGGCCCGCGCGCGGCGGCGCTGGCGGCGCTGGCAGAGTTTCTCCTGCACCGCGAGTCGTAACGCCACTCAACGGCGCTCGTTGTAGGCGGCCCGGCGATATTTCTCGTCCGCCAACCGCTCCGCCCGTGCGCGCAGTTCCCCGGCCACCGGCAACTCCTCCCAGCCTGCACACCAACGTCCAATGGCCACGTCCCGCATGGCCGTCTGCCAGGCGACGCGATCCAGCGGCAGCGGGGGGGGCTGCACCGACCCCTGGATGAGGAGGCCGGTGCGGGAACGGCGCTGCGCCGCCCCCGCAATCTTGCGGCCCTGCCACAGCACGTCGGATTTCTCGTAACCCGCGAAGCACTGTCCGGGCGCGGTCTTGCGGCAGCAGGGCGCGAGTTCGCCCGCCACGCCGAGCCGCGCGAAGGCGTCGCGCACCCATTCATGGACGCGCGCGTAACTCTCCGCCGCCGACAGCGCATACCATTCGTGCGCGGGCGGGACGGCAAGCGCGTAGGTCCAGTCGGCATCGTGCGGCACCAGGCCACCACCAGTGGGACGGCGGATCAGCGGGCGCAGCTTTGTCCACGCGGCGATGGTGGCGTGCGATTGGAAATAACCGAACGTGGCGGCAGGCTGGGTCCAGCCATAGAAGCGCAGCACCGGGCGGCCCAGTTGCGGCGCGAGTTCCATCAGCGCCTCATCCAGGGCCATGTTGAACGCGGGATCCCCCGAGCCGGTGTCGAGCACCCGCCAGCGCGAGGGGCATGTCGCGACCGGGTTCATTTCCGGGTGGCACCGGCCTTTGCCGGGCGAGGCGGGGAGACGCCGATGCGCGGACAGAACGCGGCGAGTTCGCAGGCGGCGCAGTCGGGCTTGCGCGCAGCGCAGCGGCGGCGGCCATGCCAGATGAGCCAATGGCTGAAGAGCGTCCAATCCTGCTGCGGCACGAGCCGCATCAGATCGGTCTCGATCTTTTCCGGCGCAGTTTCGGGGGTGAGTCCGAGCCGTTGCGCCAGGCGGGCGACGTGAGTGTCCACCACCACGCCGACGTTGATCCCGAAGGCGTTGCCGAGGACGACGTTGGCGGTCTTGCGCCCCACGCCGTCGAGCGCGGTCAGTTCCGCCATGGTGCGCGGCACCTCGCCGGCGTGTCGTTCGAGGAGTTTCCGGCAGCAGGCGCGAATGTTCCGGGCCTTGTTGCGGAAGAACCCGATGCGGCGGAGGGCCGCCTCCAGCTCCTCCGGACTGGCGTTCGCGAAATCCGCCGCCGTGCGATACTTCCGGAACAGGTCGGCGGTGACGAGGTTCACCTGCTTGTCCGTGCATTGCGCGGACAGGATGGTGGCGATGAGCAGTTCGAGCGGGTTGGTGTAATTCAACTCGCAGTGCGCGTCCGGGTAGGCACGGCGAAGGGCCGCGATGATCTCACGGGTGCGGGCGGCCCGGGCGGTGAGGCGTTCGCGGGGCATGCGGACTACTGCGCCAGGCCGACGTCGTGGGCGATCTTGGCGGCCGCGGTGGGATCGGCCCAGCGGGCGAGGGCGAGGAAGTTCTGGAGTGTCGGGTTGTCGGGCCGGGCCTTGAACAGGCCCTTGAGGCTGTTGACCACCTTGGTGTAGGTGGCGGCGTATTTCTCGTGAACCAGGCGCGTGGCATAGGCCTCGAGCACGGGCTTGGCAATGGGATCGGTCTTGCCATCGGGCCGGTAGGGCAACTGGCAGAACACGCGGATGAAGGTCATCGGGTCGGTCTCGGTGAGCGTGACCCAGCTCTGCTTGATCTCGTCGCTTTCGTATTTGGCGTGCAGGCGGTCGCGGATGGCGGCGGCGATGGCCGCGGGTTCGGCGCGCTTGGCGAGGAGGTCCTTGATCTTGTCCCAGGCCAGTTGCCGCTCGACCTCGGGGGCAAGGACGACGGGTTTGGGTTCCTCGCCGAGGTCGGGCAGGCCCAGTTCTTTCGCCACGGCCCGGCCCAGGGCTTCGGCGTCGCCCTTGCGCAGGCGGTCGGAATTCATCAGCGCGCGGAGGACAAACTTCTGGAAGTCGGGCGCGAGGAAGCGCAGCAGTTGCGCGAGCGCGGCGGCGCTCATGGGCGGCTGGGGCGGGGGCGGCAGGAGGTGCTTGACGAACTCGGGAATGACCTCGTTGACGATGGCGGGGTCGGCCAGCGGATTGGTCTCCTGGCGGAGCCGGAGGATGTAGCGCAGGCAGCGGCCCGCGGGGGTGGTTTTGCCGGAGTTGTTGATGACGGTGAGCCGGTGCTCGCGGTTGACGATGAGGGCGAGCAATTCCTCGGCGAGCTTGACGTGTTTTTCGTCGAGCGGGTCGGTCGGGCCGGTGATGCCGATCTGCTCGAGCAGGCCGGGGAGGCGTTGGGCGAAGATGGGTTCGGGCAGCTCGGTGTTCTGGTTTTCGTAATAGTGCAGCAGCTCGATGATGAACATGAGCTTGTTCAGCGCCAGCCGCTGGGCGCGGCCCTCGGCGGTGGGGGATTTGCCGGTCTGCACACGCTGATAGAGGGCGGCGAGCGCCGCCCGGTGCGCGGCCAGTTCCGGGTTGGCGGCCAGCACCGCCTCGTAATCCGGCTTGAAGGCAAGGACGATTTCCTCGGGCTTGGGCCGGGGATTCAGTTTCGGATCGGTGGTCAGGTCGTTGAAGCAGGCGAGCGCCGCCTCGCCGAACTCGCGAACGATGCGTTCCCGCGGCACCTGCCCCTTGGCGAAGCAGCGGAAGGCGCGGACGTAGGGCGGCGAAAAGGCAAGGTCCGGCTGGTCCACCAGCGCCTCGAGCATCGCCCGGTCGAGGGCGGAATCGAGGGCGACCAGTTCGGCGACCGCGGGTTTGAGCGCGGCGGACAGATCGCGTTTGCACTGGTCGAGCGCGCGGAGGAGCGCGGGCTGCGGCAGGGCCTCGCCGGGCTTGCCCTTGACGAGCGCGGCGCAGACCTCGGCCACGTGGTTGTTGTGTTCGACCAGCTTGGCCACGACCACGCCAGCATCGGTGAGCGGCAGTTTGCTGACGAGGTTGGAGAGCAGGAGGATCAGTTCGCCATGCGACCGCTGGCGATGGTCAATCATCTGTTCGACCAGCGCGCGCAGGTGGCGCGCCGCCTCGCATTGGGCCGCGAGGCTGGTTTCCAGGGCCGCGACCCGCAGGGTCAATTCATGCCAGTCGCGTTGAATGACCGCCAGATCGGCCGGCGCGGCGGCGGGGCGGGAGGTCTCGCTCATGCCCGCAATTTGCCCCAAACGGGGAGGCCCGCGCCAACCAAAATTCACCCAGCCAGCCCTCCAACCCGCCAGCCCAAGGCATCGCCGCTCTGTTGGCGCCGGGCAGAGAAGAAAAATCCGAAAACCGAAGTCCGAAAATCGAAACCCGCCGGTCGGCCAAAGGGCGCGCGTCCGGTCGGCGGCTCAGTCGGCACGCGGAACCAAGAGGGGGTGCCCGGGAGGGTGGCGATGCCGCCCCGCCCCCCCGCGTTTCGGGCTTCGGTTCTCGGAACTCGGATTAAGCCCGCCCCTGCACCGGCGGGTGATAAACGCGGTAATGGCCGCGGGGGCGCATCTCAGTTTATTGCAAGATGGAAGGCGCCAGGTGGCGGTCATGACCCCAGCTTACCCGGAACGATTCCGTTCCCTGCTGGGTGGAACGGGCCACTGGCCCGTTCTGCCGGGCGACCCGCCCGGCAGACGAACGCACGCGGCGGCCACTGAATGGTGGGTGGCGGCCGCGCGCACGACTGGGCGGCAAGTTGCCGCCCAGAACGGCCCAGTTGGCCGTTCCACCCATACCGACGACCTGTTTCCCGCTTACACCCCCTTGCAAAATACTGAGATGCGCCCTGGCCGCGGTCCACGGGCACAAGTTGCTTGACGGTCGGGGGCGTTGTGATTGCATGGCGGGCATGAATATGAAGCGGATGACAATGATTGCGGGTGTGCTGGCCACGGCGTTGTTGGTGGCCGGTTGTGTGGGCACGGTCAGCGGTCGCAAGACGGCGGCGGTGCCGCTGGTCAAGGATCGCGTCGAGGGCCGGTATGAGCGCCCGGCGGGGATGGTGTTCGAGGCGGCCAAGGAGGTGGTCCGTTTCAACGGCACGCTGGTCAATGAGGTGACGCGCCACCAGACCAACGGGTTCATCCGCGCCCTCGAGGGCCGGGTGCAGGAGCGCAAGGTGTTCATCGCGGTCGAGGAGGTGGACCCGCGAATCAGCAGCGTGGTGGTGCAGGTGCGGACCACGGCAGGCGGCCGGGACCTGGACCTGGCGCACGAGTTGGAAAAACAAATCGCCCTGCGGCTGGTCCGGTAAACCCCACCTGCCAGAAACTTTGCAAGCCAGGCTTCGGCCTGGCTTTTTTGTTGGTTTCCCCGGGCCACCGCCGGAAAATCGCACGGCCGGTGGCACGGCAATGGCTCAGAAAGGAGCGCGGGTTCCGCCGGCCGCATGCCGCGTCCGGTTTGCGGACACCGCCGCCTGAGCTATGGACAAACTGCCATTCAACTGGTTCGACCTGCTGGTCATTGCGGTGATCACGTTCGGATGCTTCAAGGGCCGCCGACGCGGCATGTCCCAGGAATTGGTGCCGCTGCTGAAGTGGGTGTGCATCCTGGTCGGCTGCGCCTTCCTCTACCGCCCGGTGGCGGACTTCATCGCCTCGATGGCGTTCAGCCGGCTGTTTGCTTCCTACGCGGCCTACTTGCTGATTGCGGCGGTGATTGCGGGGCTGGTCACCGTGCTCAACCGGTCCCTGGGCGGGAAGCTCGTGGGCAGCGACGTGTTCGGGAAGGCGGAGTATTACCTGGGCATTGCGGCGGGCGGCGTCCGGTATGTGCTGATCCTGCTCTTTGGTCTGGCGCTGCTGAATGCGCGGCTGTTCACCCCGCAGGAACTGGAGCAGCGCCGGCTCTACGTGCAGAAGAACTACGACAATGATTTCTTCCCCAGCCTGCACCAGGTGCAGACCGCCGTGTTCAAGGACTCCTTCGCCGGCCCGCCCATCCACGAGAACCTGAACTTCTTCCTCATCAAGCCCGTGCCCGCCGAGCGAAAGGCGCTCCAGCGGAAGGAATTCACGCTGCCCATGTGAGGGCGTTTGCGGCCTGACACCCGGTCCTCGCTCCGTTAGGCTGCGGGCGTGGCTGGTTTCATTCCCGAAAGCACCCTCGAGCGGATTCGCGCCGCGAGTGACATCGTGGACGTGATCGGCTCCTACCTGCCGCTCAAGAAGGCCGGGGCCAACTTCGTTGCGCTCTGCCCCTTTCACCGGGAAAAGTCGCCCAGCTTCAACGTCAATCCCTCCCGCCAGATCTTCCACTGCTTCGGCTGCCACAAGGGCGGCGACGTGTTCACGTTCGTCAAGGAATACGAAAACCTCTCCTTTGTTGAGGCGGTGAAACGCCTGGCGGAGCGCGCCAAGATCCCCCTCGAACTGGAGCCGGGCGGCCCCGGCGCACCGACCCGCCAGCTCAAGGACACGCTGCTCCAGATGCACGAACAGTTGACGCAACGCTGGCAGAACTGCCTGGCCAACGAGGCGGCGGGCCAGGCAGCGCGCGATTACCTGGCACAACGGGGGGTTTCCACCGAGGCCATCAAACTGTTCCGCCTGGGCGCGGCGCCCGAGGCCTGGGACGACACCGTCAACTGGGCCAAGAGCAAGGGTTACGACCTCGCCGAGGTGGAGAAGGGCGGCCTCATTCTCCGCAAGGAGGGAGCGGAACATTACTACGACCGCTTCCGCGGGCGGCTGATGTTTCCCATCTGCGACGAGCAGGGGCGTGTCATTGGCTTCAGCGGGCGCGTGCTCGATCCCGAGGCCAGGGCGGCCAAATACGTCAACTCGCCCGAGACGCCCATCTTCACCAAGAGCAAGGTGTTCTTCGGTCTCGACAAGTCCAAGCGCGCCATCCTCGAGGCCGGCTACGCCATCGTGTGCGAGGGCCAGTTGGACCTCATCGCTTGTTACATGGCCGGGGTGAAAAATGTCGTCGCCCCGCAGGGCACCGCGTTCACCGCCGACCACGCGCGGATCCTCAAACGCTACGTGAACGAGGTGGTGCTGTGCTTCGATTCCGACGAGGCCGGGCAGAACGCGATGGCCCGCTCGCTCGACGCGCTGCTGGCGTCCGGCCTGGCCATCCGGGTGGCCACCGTGCCGGCGCCACACGACCCGGACAGCTTCATCAAGGAAGAGGGCGGCGAGGCGTTTGCCGGGCTGATCACGGCCGCCAAGGGATTCTTTGATTACCACCTCGACCGTCTCTGCCGGTTGCACGACATCACCACAGACCGCGGGCGGCAGACAGTCGTCCGCGAAATGGGCGAGGCGCTGTGGAAAACCGGCAGCGCGGTGACGCTGGACGCCTTCGCCCAAAAAACCGCCTTGCGGCTCGGCGTCCAACCGGAAGCCGTGCGCGCGGAATTCAAACGACTGCGTCGCCCCGCATCACCCGGCCCCGCGGAGGGGGCGCCGCCGGAGGTCTCCCCCACCCCACCCGTCGCACCGCCTCCGCCCCTCGAAAGCTGGCTCGTCAAAATCCTGCTGCACCAACCCGACCTGCTGGCGTGGGCCGTCGAACAACTCGCGCCCGAGTGGGTCGAGCATCCGGCCGCGCGGGCCGTGGTGGACGCGCTGTTCGCGGCGCAGCACGCGGGCAGCCCTGCCGCCGCGCCAGCGCTGCTGGCGGCCGTCACCGACGAGGGCGCGCGCCAGTTGATCACCGCCAGCGCCGCGCTGGACCGGCCCATTCCCAACCCCGGCGTGCAACTGGCCGATGTCATTACCCGGCTGCGCAACCTGCACATCGAGGCCCACCGCGCCACCCTGCGCCAGCGCATGGCGGACCCGGCGCTGGACGAGACCGAGCGGCTGGCGCTGCTGCGGGAGGACAACGACCTGCGCGCACTCAAGCAGCAGCCCGTCCCGCCGCCGGATTTGACTCGAACAAATTCCGCCCCGCCAACGTCCGATCCTGCGGCGCAAACCGGGCTTTGATTTTTGGCCCGCGCGCGGCCATGCTCTGAACAGTCGCTATGAACAAACCGAATTCGCTCCCCTTCGTGGCCGCCCTCGTCTGCGGCGGCCTGCTCGTGACCGGCTCCGCCCGCGCGGCGGAACTGGTGCCGCTGGAACTGAAACTTCCCGCCCCCGCCTTCAAGGGCACCCCCAAGGAACTGCCCGAGGGCCTGGACGTGGAACCACTTTCCGAAACCCCGCGCCCGCCGCTGATGGTCCCCCCCGGTTTGGTGAACCTCGCCGCCGGCCTCGTTCCCACCTCAAGCGACACCAACGCCAAGACCGCCGACCTCAAAAAGATCACCGACGGCGACAAGGACGCCTACGAAACCAGCATCGTCCTGCTCCGGCGCGGCGTGCAGCACATCACCTTTGACCTGGGCAAGCCCGCCGAACTGCACGCGTTGGTGGTCTGGCACGCGCATGACGCCGCCAAAGTGTATCGCAACGTGGTCGTGCAGATCGCCGACGACGCCGAGTTCACGAAGAACGTCCGCACCCTCTTCAACAACGACAAGGAGAACCTCGTCGGCCAGGGCGCGGGCACTGACCAGCAGTATTTCGAGACGCACGAGGGCAAGCTGATTCCCGCCAAGGGCGAGACGGCGCAGTTCGTCCGCTTCTGGAGCCGGGGCAGCACGGAAAGCGCGCTCAATGAATACACCGAGGTGGAAATCTGGGGCAAACCCGCCACCTGAGCGCACACTGATGCCGTTTCCGCCGCCCACGTCAGGAGGTTGCTCTTGAAACCGTGGGCGGCGTTTTCGTTGCTGGCCCTCGCGGCGCTGCTCGTCGCGGCGGCCTTCCGTTTCGCGGAACTGGACCGCCGCCCGATGCACAACGATGAGGCGGTCAATGCGGTGAAATTCGGCCAGCTCTGGTCCGGCGGGGGCTACCGCTACGATCCCGACGAATACCACGGCCCTACGCTGCACTATCTCACCGCCGCGTGGTGCCGGCTCACCGGCGCGCCCGGATACCGGGAACTGGACGAAACCCGTCTGCGCCAGGTCACCGCGCTGGCGGGCGTGTTGCTGGTGGGGGCAGTGCTGCTCTGGCGTCAGCGGCTTGGC
>JBKBTZ010000077.1:0-5608 GCA_046290825.1 Limisphaerales bacterium | reverse complement strand
GATGGCCGTGCTCGTTGCGGCCTGGCTCACCGCGCTATCGCCGGTGATGGTCTTCTACAGTCGTTACTGGATTCACGAACCGCTGCTGGTGCTGTTCACGTTCCTGACAATCGCCGGCGCGTGGCGCCTCGCGCGGAAACCGTCCTGGCCGATGGCCGTGCTGACGGGCCTCGCCGCCGGCCTGATGGCGGCCACCAAGGAAACCTTCGTGCTGAACGTCGCGGCAGCGGCGGCGGGTTTGGTGGCCATCTGGGCGGGAGAACGCCGGTCGCCGCGCGAGGCGCTGCGCCAGCTTACCGGCGGACACTGGCTGATTGCCGCAGGGGTGGCAATGGTGACCGCGGCCCTCTTCTTCACCTCATTTGGCGCGCATCCCGCGGCGCTGCTGGACCCCATCCGCACCTACGCGCCGTGGCTGGGGCGGGCGGGTGGAGCATCGCCGCATGTCAATCCGTGGTGGTTTTTCGGCGAACGGCTGCTGTGGTTCCAACGCGGTAACGGCCCGGTGTGGAGCGAGTTGTTCATCCTGGCCCTCGCCCTGCCAGGCGCGGCAGTCGCGTTCCGTCCCGCGTGGAGCCGTGGCTCCGAAGTCCGGCTCGTGCGTTTCCTGCTGGGCTACACAGTGAGCCTTAGCCTCCTCTACTCGCTCATTCCCTACAAGACGCCCTGGTGCGCGCTGGGCTTCTGGCACGGCTGGATTTTGCTGGCCGGAGTGGGCGCAGGCGGGTTGTGGCAGAAGGCGCAACGATGGTGGGGCAAGGCCGGGGTGACGCTTTTCTTGCTCGCAGGTTTGTTGCATCTGGGCTGGCAGGCGCAACGACAGAACTGGGCCTATCCCGCCAGCCGCGCCAATCCGTGGGTGTATGCCCACACGGCGGACGACCTCGCGAACCTCGTGGACCTCGTGCGCGAAGTTGCGCGCGCGGGCGAGGGTCAGAAGACGCTGATCCAGGTGGTGGCGCGCGACGGGGATTACTGGCCGTTGCCGTGGTCGCTCCGCGCCTTTGAAAGGACCGGCTGGTGGGACGCCGACGGGGAGCTGCCGGACCTGGCGCGAACGCCCATCATCATCCATTCAGCGGGGCTGAAGCTGCCGGGCGTGAGTGAAAACACGCACCTCCACGCCGGGTATTTCCAACTGCGCCCGCGGGTGTTTCTGGAGGTTCACGTCGAACGCGGGCTGTGGGAACGGCATGTGCGGCCGTGACGAGACTCGTGATGCGTGAAAAGCAACGGCATCACCCCTCACGGCTCACGCATCACTTTGCCCCCTGGTCAATCCACGCGCGCAGCAGGCCGACCTGTTCCTTGGTGAGCGGCTTGCCCTTGCCGATGGGCGGCATCCAGTTTTCTTCGTCACCAATGCGGGCCACGAGTTTCACCAGTTCGCTGTTGGCACTGTCACCGGGTTTGAACACGGGGCCGTGGCTGGCCCCCTTGAGGGCCAGCTCGCGGGTGTCGAGACGCAGGCCGCCCTTTTTCTTTTTGGGACCGTGACACTCCACGCAGGATTGGTCGAAGATGGGCTTGATGTCGGCCACAAAGGTCACGTCCTTCCTGTCCGAAGGAGGCGGCAGCTTGGCGGCCTCCTCAGCAAAAAGGTCGGGGAGCAGGACGAACCAGGTGGCAGCCGCAAGGCTGGCAATGATGTTTTTCATGATTTGGTGGCGGGAGCTTCGGACAGCAAAGGAGCCGCGACAAGTCTCGTTTGCGGCGAAGCGCGGCGGCGATCAATTCGGACCGGGGCCGGGCGGCAGCATCTCCGCGCCGGGCGGCGGGGGCGGTTCGCGGCGCGGGAGGCGTGGGGGCGCGTTGGTGGGACGCTCGCCGGCGCGGAAGCGGTCGCGCAATCGTTCGCCGGGCGGGGGCGGGCCATCGCCCGGCGGGCGGGTGGGCTGGCGAAGCAATTGCTCGAAATGGCGGCGTTGCGGGGGCGTCAGCTCGGCCCGGATTTTTTCATGCACGGCCTGCAGTTCCTGCCGCATCTCCGGAGCCACACGCTCCCAGATGGCGCGGCTGCGTTCCTGGCCCTCGCGGATGATTTGCTCGATGCGGGCATGCTGCTCCGGGGTGAGATCGAGTTCCCGGCGGACGCGGTGGAGCAGTTCCATCCGCTGCAACTGCGGCGGGTTGAAGACGGGCGGCGGATTGGTCCGGGCGGCCACCGGCTCGACCCGCGCCGGAGCAGGCGGCGCGACCTGCCGGACAAGCAAACCGCCGGTGATCACGCCGGCGGCGAAAATGGCCATCGTGGCCAGGATGACTTTCCAGTGGTTCACCAGGTGGAATCGCCCTCGAGGGTGATGCCCGCAAACACCGTTTCCTCGAATGCCTGCGCAAAGTCCGTCGGGGCCGGCTCGCGGACGGCGGGCGCCACGAGGCTCCAGACGCCGAGCAGCAGGGCCACCGCAACGCACGGCGTGACCGCGCGCCACAGGCCCCGCGCCCACTCGGCCCAGACGTCCACCGCGGGCGGCTGGCGCAGCCGGGCCAGGACGCGTTGCTCAAAGGCGTAGGGCACGGCGTCGGACGGCGTTTGCGCGCGCCCGGCGGCCAGCAGTTTGCGTTGCAGTTCGGCGAGGTTCATTTCGGCATTGTTTGAGACGCGGCGGAGCCGGTTGCGGTTACAAATACTTCTCCCGGGCCAGCGTGGCCAGCACCTTGCGCAGTTCCGCGCGGGCGCGAAAGGCGCGGACCTTGACCAGCGGCACGGACCAGCCGGTGAGCCGGGCGATTTCCTTCACGGGGCGGTCCTCCAATTCGAGCAGGGTGATGACCAGCCGGGCGGGCGGGGAAAGCCGCTCGAGTGCGCGGGCCAGCAACTGGCGGGCGGCGTCGGCGTCCTCGGGGGCGCTGGCCGGTTCGGCGGCAAACCGCTCCAGCCAGTCGTCCTCCGGCTCGGTGAGGTCGCTGAACGCGGCCTCGCGGTTGCGCTGGTGGGCGCGCAGAAAATCGTAACAGGTCCGCACGGCCAGCCGCATGAGCCAGTGCTCGAACGGGGCTTCCCCCCGGAAGGTCGCGAGCTTCTGGAACGCCTTCAGCCAGACCTCCTGCACGATGTCCGCAACTTCGTCCTCGCGCCGGGCGTAACGCCGCGCGGTGGCGAACAGGCGCGGTGAATACTTGCGCACCAATGGCTCGAAGCTGGCGGCATCGCCCCGCAACACGGCGGCGATCAGCTCGGCATCGGTGGCTTCCATGCAAGCGGACTATGCCAAGGCGGCCACGCGGGCCAAAGCCCAAAGCCCGGGCGCCATGGCCCGGGCGTGGCGAAATCGCGGCGACCGATCACCGCGCGCGCGGCGGCAATCCGTGTTCGTCGCGCGGGCCGTCCTGCCCACGGCGGGGCGGACGTTCGCCCGGCGCGCCGGGCGGCACCGGCCCCGCCCCTGGCCCCCGCCCCATGCGTTCCCGGAGGGCCTCGCCGACGGGCGGCGGGTTCATGATGCGCTCGATTTGTTCAGGAGAAAGCGGTGGCTCGACCTGCGCCAGCGTCCGGGCGCGCAGAACGGCCAGCTCGACTTCGAGCTTGCTGACGGCCTCGAGTTTTTCGCGCAGGGCCGGCTCCTGGAAATTGCGGTCCAGACTCACGGCGAGGGCGTCCTTGCGCGCGTTGGCCAGCCGCGCTTCGAGGGCCTGAACCCGCTCGCGCTGCTCGGCACCTTTCGTGCGGAGCGATTCGCGCTGTTCGGGAGTCAGGACCATCATCGCGCGTTCCAGACCGGCACCCCGGTTCAGCATCGGGCGGGGGCCGCCGCCGGGCGGTGGCAGTTGGCCGGGGCCACCCTCGGAACGGCCCGCCTGGTCACGGAATTGGCGGAGACGTTCCTGACGCTGCTCGGGCGGCATCTCGCGGAATCGCTCGCGCATTTCGCGGAGCATCTCCTCGCGTTGCTCGGGGGGCAGGTTGCGGAGCCGCTCGCGCAGTTCCCGGAATTCGCCGCGCTCGGCGGGACGGTCAGCGGGTTGGGCCGCCGCCGGAAACAAGAGGCCGACGGCGCAGAGGGTCAGCAGAATGGGCAGGGTCTTTTTCATGGTTCGTTTGGTCCGGGCTTCGTGCCGGACCAACGGACAGACGCGCCCGGGGAGCAGGTGGTTACAACCAACCGGCGAAAGGCCGACGACGTCAACGCCGGGTGATGCCGAACAGCCGCTCGAACTCGTCCGAGAAAAGCCGGATCTGCTCGGTGATCTTGCCCGGCTGCTCCAGCAGGCGGCCCAGCATGTCGTGGGCGCGCTCGGGACTCATGCGCGCCAGTTCGGCGGCCGACATGATGATGGCGAGGTTGTTGTTGATGCCGTGGCGCATCGCGGAGAGTTTTTGGTTCAGTTCCGCGATCTGCTCGGGGGTGAGCGTGACGGGTTGCGTGGGCAACGGCATAACCGCAATGTCCGGGTTTGCCCCGCAAAAGCAAGCGGCAAGCGGGAAAGCGAAATCACTCCCGCCAGCGCCCGGCCTGCGCTACCGTGCCGGCATGCAACGGCTCGGCATCTACGGCGGCTCGTTCGACCCGGTCCACAACGGCCATCTCCTCGTGGCCCGGGCGGCGCGCGAGGAACTGGCGCTGGACCGCCTTTTTTTTGTGCCCGCCGCGCAATCGCCCTTCAAGACGGACGCCGAACCCGCCCCGGCAGCGGCGCGGCTGCGGCTGCTGCGGCTGGCACTGGCCGGCTGGTCCTGGTGCGCGGTGGATGAGCAGGAGGTGCGGCGCGCGGGGGTGTCGTTCACGGTGGACACGCTGCGCGATTACGCGGCGCGGTTTCCCGGCGTGGCGCTGTTCTACCTGATCGGCGCGGACAACGTGCCCACCCTGCCGCAATGGCGCGCAGCGGAGGAACTGGCGCGGCTGGCGGAATTTGTCGTCGTGCCCCGGCCCGGCGAAACCGCCGTCCCGCTGCCGCCGCCGTTCCGCGGTCGGACGCTGCGCGGCTGGCCGTTCGGGGTGTCGTCCTCGGAAATCCGGGCCAGGCTGCGAGGGGGGTTACCGGTGGATCATCTGGTGCCCGCGGCGGTGGCGGAGGCGCTGGCGCACAATCCGCTTTATCTCGGACGGCCCCTGCCCCACCCTCCGGCGACGACCTGATTCATGGACGCAAAGAAACTCGCCCTGCTCTGCCGGGAACTGGCGGACAACAAGAAAGCCGAGGACATCCTCGTGCTGGACGTGCGGAAAATTTCCACGGTGACGGATTACTTCGTGATCGCCTCGGGCACCAGCGACCCGCACCTGCGGGCCATCCACGAGGAAATCACCGACAAGCTCAAGGCCGAACACGGCCTGACTCCGGGCGGACGCGACGGCTCGGTTCAGGCGGCCTGGATTGTTCTCGATTTCTTTGATGTCGTGGTTCACCTCATGCGCGCCGACGTGCGGCAGCGTTATGACCTCGAGGGCCTGTGGAACGATGCGCCCCGCGTGAAGCCACCCGCCCCACGCAAAAAGCGAGCGGCAAAAAAGACCGACGCCTGAGGGCGCATCTCGGTTTATTGCAGGATGGAAGGCGCCAGGTGGTTTTCATGACCCCCGCTGACCCGGAACGATTCCGTTCCCTGCTGGGTGGAACGGGCCACTGGCCCGTTCTGCCGGGCGACCCGCCCGGCAGACGA
>JBKBTZ010000076.1:0-16213 GCA_046290825.1 Limisphaerales bacterium | reverse complement strand
GGGCCGCGCACGGCGAGGGACGCTTTGCCGGCCGCCTGCTGCGCATTCACAACCAGAGTCATCATCGCAATCAGCCCTTGCTGGCGGAAATCGAAGTTTATCCCGCCCTCCGGCCCGCCGTGGTGGACTGGCTGGCCGCCGGCCGGGAACCCGCCCGGGACGGCCCGGACGTTCGTCTTACCGCCACCGCCCGGCAGGTGCGCTTTCGCATCGTCGCCCGTCCGCCGGGGGCAAACGACGTCGTCGCGGCCTATCGCTGGCGTGTCGCCGGCTGGCGGGATCATTGGGAAGAAACGGACGCCGAAGGCCGCGTCGTCTGGCCGCTGCCCCCGCCCCCCGGCAATCACCAGCTCGAGGTGCAGGCACGGCACACCGACGGCCTGTGGGACACGACCGGCGAGGTGATCGCCGTTGAAGTCCTCGTGCCGTGGTGGCAGCAACCGGGCGTGACAGCGGCGGCGGCGGCCACCGCGCTGCTGCTGGTGGTGGCCGCCTGGTGGCGCTGGAAGGCCGGCCGCATCCGCCGGGTGCTCGCCGCGGCGGAACAACGGCTCGAACTCCAGCAGGAACGGCTGCGCATCGCCCGGGACATGCACGACGAAATGGGCGCCCGCCTCACGCACCTCGCCCTGCTGGCCGATCGCGCCCGGCATGAGACCGCCCACGAGACCGGCCAAACCAATGCCCCATCCCACCGGCTGCTCGGCGAACTGGCCGACCATGCCCGCCAGGCGGTGGGCGCGCTGGACGCCATCGTGTGGGCGGTCAATCCCCGGCACGATTCGGTGGGCGACCTGGCGGATTACCTGGCCGATTACGCGCCGAATTATCTGCGCCCCGCCGAACTGGAATGTCGCCTCGACCTCCAGATTGAGAACCCCGCCCTCGCCCTCGGCCTCACGCGCCGCCACGCCCTCATCATGACGCTGAAAGAGGCGCTGCAAAATGTTGTGCGCCACGCCCGCGCCACCACCGTCACCATCACCCTGCGCCAGCGCGGCCGCGAACTCACCGTGGACTTGTGCGACGATGGCCGGGGCTGGTCCCACGCGGCCACCGGCTCCACCCACTCGGGTCTGGACAACATGCGCCAGCGGCTGGCCGAGGTGGGCGGCCAATGCGAATTCCGTCCCGGCCCGGACGGTCAGGGGGCCTGCGTGTGCCTGCGCCTGCCGTTGGATGAAAATTCTTCCCGAGCATGAGCGCCGATTCCGTCATCACCGTGAGCCTCGTCGAGGACAACGAAGCCCTCGCCGGCGAACTGCAAAAGTGGATTGCCCGCACCCGCGGACTGCGCTGGCTGGCCACCTATCCCACCGGCGAGGCCGCCCTCGCGGAAATCCCCCGGCACCCGCCGCACGTTGTGCTGGTGGACCTGCGCCTGCCCGGCATGAGCGGCGTGGACCTCATCCGCCGGTTGCGCGCCGCCTGTCCCGAGGCGCAGTGCCTGGTGCTGACGATGTATGCGGAAAACGAACTGATCTTCGAGGCGCTCAAGGCCGGCGCCTGCGGCTACCTCCTCAAACACACCACCCCGTCCGAAATCGCCGCCGCCATCCGCCACGTCCATTCCGGCGGCTCCGTGATGACGCCGCGCATCGCCCGGCAGGTGCTGGAGATGTTCACCCGCCCGGCCCCGCGCGTGCCGCCGACGGCGGCCGCCGAGGATCTGCGGCTGAACGACCGGGAACAGGCGGTGTTGCGGTGCATGGCCGCCGGCCAGCCGCGCAAACAGATCGTGGACGCGCTCCAGCTCAACAGCCACACGCTCGACTACATCATCCGCTGCATCTACCGCAAACTGCACGTCAACTGCGCGGCGGCGGCGGTCGCCGTGGCGGTGCGCGAAGGATTGGTGCCAGGAAACGGAGAAAAGGAGGGGATGGGAACCGCCCCCGCGAAGTGAGAACGCAGCCTGCCCAAACAATCGGTGGGCCGTTCAGCGCAACACCGCGGTGCGTTCGCAGAGCCAGGCCGCATCCCGCAGACCGAGCGCGTCAAACAGCGGCCCCTGGTAATACGGGCCGCTATACGGCACCGTGGTGACGGGCGGTTTCGCCGTCTCGCTTTTCCAGACGTGGATTTCCGAGTGACCGTCGGCAAACGAGATGCCCGCCGCGCCGTTGTGGTTCGAGGCCGGCGCGTCGCTCCACCGGGTAATGGTGGCCGGGTTCGGGTTGTTGACGAAATAGCCGTCGTTGATGCTGTCGGGATGCTCGTCAATGATGACGAACAGGTTGGCCGGATTGGGCGTGGTGCTCAGTTTCAGGATCTGGCGGTAGGCGGGGTAAACATAATTGGCGTCTGAGCGCCAGGAGGGATTGTAGGGGCCGAAGAAGGCGTTCATGGACATCGAGCGCACGCGGCCCGTCCAGCCGATCATCCGCTGGCCGGCGCTGAGGAACTGGTCGGCCGGGCACTTATAGACGCCCACATTGCCGCCGAGATAGGAGTTGAGCCGGCCCACGCGGACCAGTTCCGCGTTGGTGTTGTGTGGGCTGGCGGTCCAGGTCATTACGTTGTTCACCCAGTTGCGGAAGGTGCCGTTGTTGACCTCGGCCTCGGTCTCGATGCGGCCGAAGTTGTTGACCACCCGGTCCTCGTTGTCGTCCGCGTATTGCAGCCACGCCAGCATGAGCTGCTTGGTGTTGCCGAGGCACTGGATGGCGCGGGCCTTGTCCTTGGCCCGCCCGAGCGCGGGCAACAGCATCGCCGCCAGGATCGCGATGATGGCGATGACCACGAGCAATTCGATCAGCGTAAAGGCGCGCCCGCGGAACCGTCCCGACACGGTGGCGGCGCGAGGGGGCACTTCGGATGGACGGGAACGGGGAATCATGACACGCCCTACCTAAGACGCCCACCCAGCCGACGCAAGCGCGTGCCCGCCTCCCCGGCGTTACGAGTTCCCGTAACTTGTCTCTCGCCAACCCCGGCGCATCATGCGCACAACCCCGCCCGCGAACGCGCCGCGAGTTCCGGCCCGCCGCGGGCGCGGGGTTGAAACGACAACCCTGCGGCACAGAGAAACGCGCCGCGACAACCGACAAACTCATCCATGAAGAAAAACCTCCTCCTCGCCAGTTGCACCCTCCTCACGTGGGCGGGCCTCACGCTGTCCGCCGGTGCCACCAACCTGCTGCTCAACCCCAGCTTCGATCTCGGCTCCGGCACCTCGGCCGCCAACTGGACCAAATTCGGCGCGGCCAACCGGGAAACCTAGGCGGCGCAAACCGGCACTCACGGCATGGCGCTCCAATGGTGGGTCGGCGCCAACGGCGGCTTCTATCAGGACATTTTCGTCAGCTACACCCCGGGCGACCTCTACACCTTCAGCGCCTGGTATCAGGACGACGCGGCGTCGGTCACCACCAGCACCTACCTCGCAAAGATCGAATGGTTCGACATCTCCAACATCATGCTCACCTCGGATGTGCTCGGCCTGTCACCGCTGCTGAACAACACCTGGCAGGAACTGAGCGTGAGCAGCGTCGCCCCGGTCAGCGCACACTACGCCCGCGTGGTGGTCCAGGGCCTCGGCATGGTCAGCGGCGAGACGCTCAAGATTGACAATGCCTCGTTCTACCTCGTGCCCGAGCCTTCTTCGATCGCGTTGCTCGGCCTCGGGCTGGGCGCGCTGTTGATCTTTCGCCGCCGGACGACGGCTCCCTGAACGCCGCTCCATCCGGCACGTCTCCCAACCGCGACTTCCCCGTCATGAAAACAACTCCCCGAACTCTTCTGCCCGCGCTGACGCTGACCGCCCTGATGGCCACGTCCGCGCTCGCGTCGAACCTCCTATTGAACCCCGGCTTTGACTCCGGGTCCGGCACCACCGCCGCCAACTGGACCAAATACGGCGCGGCCAACCGCGAGACCTGGGCCAACCGCACCGGCACCCACGGCATGTCCCTCCAGTGGTGGGTGGGCTTCACCGGCGGGTTCTATCAGGATGTCGCCGCCCAGCCGGGTTACACCTACGACCTGACGGCCTGGTTCCTCGATGACGCCGCCGCCGTGGTCACCAGCCAGTATTCCATGAAGCTGGAATGGCTCGACAGCACCGGCACCAACATCCTCGGCCTCGTCTCCAACAACATCAGCCCGCTGGTTAACAACACGTGGCAACAGTTGGGCCTCTCCGGCACTGCGCCGGCCGGCACCGTCTTCGCCCGCGTGGTCTTCGAGGGCGACCTGATGGTCAGTGGCGAGACGTTGAAGATTGACGACGTGGAACTGCTGGCCACCCCGCCGGCAGGCGCGCCCGTCATCACCAACCAGCCCCCGCACGTCACCGTCGCGCCCGGCGGCACGGCAGTGTTCACGGTGGGCGTTTCGAACCTGGCGGGCGCGTCGTTCCAGTGGCAGTTCAACGGCACCAATCTTGTCAATGGCGGCGGCGTCTCCGGCGCCACCACCGCCACCCTCACCCTCACCGGGGTAACGACCGCCCAGGTGGGTCATTACCGCGCGGCCGTCACCAACACAGCGGGCGGCGTGCTCAGCGCGCCGGGCACGCTCCAGATCGTCGGGGTCAACTTTTTCCCCGTCGTTCGGATTGACGGCAAGGTGGGCGATACGAACATTGTCGAGTATGCCTCCGTGCTCACGCCCACCAACTGGGTGCCGTTTGCCACCAATGTGCTGACGACGACCCCGCAATACGTGCTGGACCCCACTTCGCCGGGGCCAAACCAGCGGTTCTACCGTGTGCTTTACCAGCCATGAACCTTTGCCGGCCGACCGCCTGACGGCGGCACACCAGCCAACCCATCCCGGGGTTGGGGGCGGCGCTGCGCCCCCAACCCCGGCTTCGTTTTTGCTGCCTCCTTCTCCCGGCGTGACCTCCCCTTCTCCAGTCCGCAAGCACGACCTCGGTCTGGCCTGGCCCGCGCTGGCCGCCGGGACGCTGGCCTTGCTGACGGTCGGTGCCGCCGCCGCGCCCGTGCCGCTTCCCTGGCCCAGCGTCGGCCCCAACGACCTCGCCGGCGTCGGCGCCGCACGGCTCGGCGGCATCATCGCCGTGACGGATGCCTATGAGAATTCCGTCGAGGTGCGGGATTTCCAGGGCCGGCTCCGGCGGACCATTACCGCCGCCGAAATCACCGCGCTGCTCCCGTGGATGCAACTCGATGGCGGCCCCGACGGCCCCGGCGCGGTGGCCGTCTCCGACTCGGGACGCCAGGTCTTCGTGCTCGTGCATGACGACACGGCGGCCCCCGACGGCGGACCGAATGACGGCGTCCTGCTTTACGACACCGGCGATGACACCCTGCAACTCTTCGCCCGGATGAACCTGTTCCACCGGGGAGACGAACTCCCGCACCTGGCCGTCACCCACTGCGCGGGGCGGCTTTACGTGGGCACGGCGGCGGACGGACTCCACGTGTATGCCGCCGGGATCAACCAGACCACCGGCACGCTGCTGAACGTCAGCGCGCTGCCCGGCGGCGGCCCCGTGCGCGGCCTCGCCGCCGACCCGCAGAACGGTTGGTTGTTCGCGGGCGGCACCAACCAGCTTTTCCGCGCGGCCATTCCCGCCGCGTCGTTGACTTTCCAAACCGTCGGTCCCCTGCCCGGCCTCCGCGCCCTGGCGCACAGCACGCATTTTGGCGGGCCGAACCAGGGGGGACTTTACGCGTTGGGCGGCACCGGCGCGCCGCAGCTTTTCCATGTGCCCTCCGACCAGGCCGCGGGCACGGCCCCGTTCGCGCCCGTGTCGTATCTCTCCGTGCCGGCCCGGGACGTGGCCGCCACCGCGTGTGGCCGTTTGCTGCTGCCCGCCGGCTCCGCCGCGCTTCAGGTGTCCGACAGCAGCGACGCGCGACTCGGTTTCACGGCCTGGCTCGAAGACGAATTCCAACAGCACCTCCAGTTCATCCAGACGCTCATCGCCGCGGACGGGCGCGGTCCCGGCTGGGTCACAGACGCCGACACGGAAATGGGCCGGGCGCGTTTCCATCCCTGTTCCCCCGACGGCGCCGCGTGGGCGGTGTTTGGCCTGCTGCTGGCGGACGTCGTCCAGTCGCATCCCGCCGCGCTGCCGCTCACCCGCGACATCCTGCGCCGCCACGCCGGACAGGCCGCCGACGGCATTGCGCCGCAACGCACGCCGGATGGGATTTACCGGCACTGGTATAACCCGGCCACCGGCGGCGCGTATCCGGGGTGGGACCCCGAGTTCGCCACGATGTCCACGATGAAAATCCTCCACGCGGCGGTGCGGGCGCGGCAGCGGTTCCGCGACGACCCCGGCGTGGTCGCGGCCGCGGCGGCGATGCTTGACAGCCTGGCGCAGCCGGACGCCTACGTGCGGGATCAGCCCGACGGCATGTTCTTCCGCGCGCTGCCCGGCGGCGGACCGGACCTCGGCTCGGGCAGCCTGCCGTTTCATGAGGGGATTTTGTTCGTGGAACTGGCCGCCGCGTGGGCGGATGCCGCCGTGCCCCGCTACGCCCGCTGGCTGGACCGCGCCCGCTGGCCCACCGCCACTCTGCTCGCCGGCAAACCCGTCACCGGCGACCAGGCCGGGCGGTTTCAGGCGGCGTTCGTGAGCCTCTATCCGTGGCTGTTGCAACGCGATGTCCGCGACGCCCCGACCTGGCGGCAGAATCTTGCGAACCTCTGGCTTTCGCACGCCGCGTGGAACGACGCCCATGCGCCGCGCTGGTTCACCGTGTTCTCCGCCGGCACCAGCCCCGAGGGCTATCATGCCGATTCGCTTTCCCATCATCCGTGGGACATCGCCACCTTCCCCGCGCTGCTCGCGTTCGCCGCCGATGGCAATGTCCTGCCCGCCGCCAGCGCCTACCACGCCTACCGCACCGGAGCGCGCCAGACCTTCGCCGGCGGGGCCAGCCTGCTCTATCGCCGCGCCAACGCGCTCCCCGGCTGGCAGCCCGACAGCGCCGGCCTGCCCGATGTCACGCTCGGCGCGTTTGGCCTGGCCGAACTCCTACACCCCGGCACGGTGGACGCGCTCCTGGCCCTGGACCTCGCCGGCTATCCGCTGCAACTGGCCCGCGCTGACCACGGTCTGGAACTGCGCTGGCCCCTGGTGGGCGGATGGCGGCTGGACGAGAGCACCAACCTGCTGCTCTGGGAGGAACACCCCGGCTGGTTCAGCCCGCACCCGCTGCTGGCCAACCGGCCCGCCGCTTTCTTCCGCATCCGCCGCTGAACCTGCCGCACAAAAATGCGGGCGCCGCCCCGGGTCATTGCCCTTGCGCCGGACGCGGGCCGCTGTTGCATTAAACGCACTTCTATGGACAAACCACGCCTGTCGTTCTGGCAGATCTGGAACATGAGCTTCGGGTTCTTCGGCATCCAGTTCGGCTGGGGCCTGCAGATGGGCAACATGAGCGCCATCTACGAATACCTCGGCGCCGACCCGGACAAACTCCCGCTGCTCTGGCTGGCCGCCCCGATCACCGGCCTGATCGTGCAGCCCATCATCGGCCACATGAGCGACCGCACCTGGGGCCGACTGGGCCGCCGTCGGCCCTACTTCCTCGTCGGGGCCATCTGCGCGAGCCTCGCGCTCGTCGCCATGCCGCACTCGTCCGCCCTGTGGATGGCGGCGGGGCTCCTGTGGATTCTCGACGCCTCCGTCAACGTCAGCATGGAGCCGTTCCGCGCGTTCGTGGCGGACCTGCTCCCGGAACAGCAGCGCACCGTGGGCTTTGCCATGCAGTCGGTGTTCATCGGCGCGGGTGCGGTCATCGCCTCGAAACTGCCCGAATGGCTCAACAAGCATGGCGGCGTGAGCATCACCACCAGCGCCGAACAACCCATCCCCCAGACCGTTCACGTCGCGTTCACCGTCGGCGCCCTCGTCTTCTTCCTCGCGGTGCTGTGGACGGTGGTGTCCACCAAGGAATATCCCCCCGAGGATTTGGAGGCGCTGCGCCGCAAAAAGGCCGAGGGCTGGGGCGAAATCTGGACCGCGTTCCGCCAGATGCCCCGGCGCATGAAACAGCTCGCGTTGGTCCAATTTTTCACCTGGTCGGCGTTGTTCGCCATGTGGATTTACTTCGCCCCGGCGGTGGCCCGCAACATCCTCGGCGCCACGGATACCGCGTCGGACCTCTACAAGGAGGGCATCAACCTCGCCAACTCGTGCTTCGCCACCTACAACCTCACCGCGTTTTTCGCGGCGATGGTGTTCCTGTGGCTGGGCCGGCACGTGTCGGCCAAATGGATTCACTTCGTCTCGCTGCTGCTGGGCGGCCTCGGGTTGGCCAGTGTGGGCGTGATCCGCGACCCCAATCTCCTGCTGGCCGCTTTTGTCGGCGTCGGCATCGCGTGGGCGTCCATTCTTTCGATGCCGTATGCGATGCTCTCCGGCGCGCTGCCGGCCGACCGCATGGGCGTTTACATGGGCATCTTCAATTTCTTCATCGTCATTCCGCAAATCCTCGTGGCGATCATCCTGAGCCGGGTGATGGACAGCTTCCCGCAGTTCAGCCGCCTGGCGGCCGTCGTAGCGGGTGGCGTCTGCCTCCTGCTCGCCGCCGCGGCCACCTTGCGCGTGCAGACCGGCCCCGCAGCACCGGAGGCCCCGGGGTGAATTGGGAATCACCCCGGGAACGTGTTTAGTCCAAATGTGCTAAACGCAAACACTTGAACGGCCGCGCGGGCGGGCGCAGGCTGGGAGCCGTCAATGAGCGATGCACTTCGCCGTTGACCCACCATCGCATGAGCCGACTGTCCACTGGATTCGCCGCCCACGCGCCCGGCCTGTTCGCCGCGCTGACCCTGCTGGTGTCGTCCGCTGGGGCCACTCCCATCACGCTGTATTTTAATGGCACCGTCACCGGCATCTTCGGCATCGGCGCCCGTCCGGATTTCGCCCCCTTCCATTCCGCCACCACCATCAGCGGCACGATCACCTTCGAGGGAGGCGACCCGGACGCCTATCCCGGCGACCCGCTGCGCGGCTTCTTTGATGGCGTGCTGCTGGAGATGGAAATTTCCCTGCCGGGCGTGGGCGAATGGTGGAGCGTCAACAACGGCTGGATCGAAACGTGGGACAACACGCCGGACATCTTCGACGCGGGCGATGCGGTGTCGTTTGTGGGTGGCCAGACCGGCACGCGCATCGGCACGCCGTTCGGCAACAGCCTGTTCACCCGCGCGCAGGTCTCGCTGCTGGACTACACCCCGCTGGTTGCGCCCGACATGCTGACGTCGGACCTGCCGCCCGGCTCCATCCTCGGCTGGGAACGGGGCTTCTTCTATCTCGACTACGTGGATTACAGCGAGGGCTTCCTGCCCACCACGGTGCGGGTGGAGTTCAGCCCGACGATCACGCCAATTCCCGAGCCATCGGCATTCGCCCTCCTGCTGCTGGGCGGCGGCGCGCTTGGCCTCCTTCGGCGCAGGCGGATTGCGGCCGCCTGACCGCCCTCCAGCCGGACAATCTTCAACCCGAAAAACTGGATTGGCTTGGGTGGCACGGGCTACCAGCCCGTCGCACCCGGCTACCAGCCGGGTGCAAACGACCACCGGGACGGCCATGGAACGGCGCACAAGAGAGTGCTCCGGGCCTCTGGCCACCCGCGCGGCAAGTTGCCGCGCGGGACGGGCAAGTGGCCTGTTCCACCCGCTTCTTGTCCGCGGCCAACTTAGTAATTCGGGTTCAACCGGTATTTCCCCCTGTTGGAGGGAAGCACAGCAACTTCGCGCATTGGCCCGGCACCAAAAGTTGTGATTTGCCAGGAAATCGTCCACGCTTGCCGGGCCATGTTTACACGCATCCAGACCAGGTTTTTCCGCTGCCTGAAATCGGTGGACCAGACGCTGGGCCCTTTCCGGGCACTGGTCGGCCCGAACGCCAGCGGCAAGACCACGTTTCTGGATGTAATTGGTTTTTTGGGTGACTTGATGCGCAATCGTGGCGAGGTCTTGGAAACAGTTCAGGCGCGAAGCCGCAGTTTCGAGAAACTCGTGTGGATGGGCCGGGGCCACTCATTTCAACTCGCGGTGGAAGCCGTGATTCCGGAGGTGGTCCACCAAGCGATGGCGGAGGCCAAACAGCGGTTCAAGCAAGTTCGCTACGAGTTGGAAATCGGGCTAAAACCGGACCGCAACGAGATCGGGCTGGATCATGAAACGCTTTGGTTAATCGAACCGCAGACGCCGCTTCCCACTTTGCAGCGGGACCTGTTCCCTGCCACGCAAGGGGAGGCGCCCAGCCTGCTCAGCCGCCCGCAAAAAGGGCGACGGGCGGCGCTGACCAAAAAACCCGGCGGCAACGACAATTACTACACCGAGGGGCGCAAGTCTTACATGCCCTCCTTCAAGCTGGGGCGCACCAAGTCGGCACTGGCCAATATCCCCGCCGACTCCGACAGTTTCCCGGTCAGCACCTGGTTTCGCACCCTGCTGGAAAAGGGTGTTCAGCCATTCGTTTTGAACAGCCAGTTGATGCGCCAACCCAGCCCGCCGGGTGTCGGGCGCCGTTTTCAGACAGACGGTTCCAACCTGCCGTGGGTGGTGGCCGAATTGAGACAGGAGCCGAAGCGTTTTCAGGCCTGGCTGGAGCACGTTCGCACGGCGCTGGAGGACATCAAGGATGTGGACTCGGTCGAGCGGCCCGAGGACAGGCATCGCTACCTGGTCATTGAATACCGGAACGGGGCCAGGGTGCCCTCCTGGCTGGCCTCCGACGGCACGCTGCGGCTGCTTGCTCTGACGTTGCCGGCCTACCTGCCCGACCTCGACGGCACTTTCCTCATCGAGGAGCCGGAAAATGGCATCCACCCCCGCGCCATTGAAACGGTGTTGCAATCGTTGTCCTCCATTTATCAGGGCCAAGTGTTGCTGGCCACCCACAGCCCGGTCGCATTGAACCTGCTGGAACCCGGTGAGGTGCTCTGCTTCGCGAAAGACCAGCACGGGGCCACCGACATCGTCTCCGGCGACCGGCACCCCGCATTGCGCGAGTGGAAGCGTGGCGAGCCAGATCTGGGCGTGCTCTTCGCCTCGGGAATTCTAAGTTGAAGCCCCATGAAGGACCTCGTGCTGCTCGTGGCAGACAAGAACGCGCACTTCGCGCTGCAAAGCGCATTGAGCCGTCCGGAAGCCCTCGGCATCCGCCCCCTTTCCTTCGAATTTCGCGTGCATCCCGGCCGGGACGGCGGGGCACGCAAAAACGGACCGGAAGTCCTGGCACTGGAAAAATACCGCTTTCACCACGCACTATTGGTCTTGGATTTCGAGGGATGCGGGTCGAATCTGGAGCAGGCGACGGAACTGGAAGAGCAGTTGGACCAGCGGCTGGCCAGGGACTGGGACGGCGCGGCCAAATCCATCGTCATCACGCCCGAACTGGATGTCTGGATTTGGGGCGCAGATCATTTTGTCGAGAGGGCCATCGAGTGGCCCCAAGACAGGAAATTGCGTGAATGGCTGCAACGCCAGGGCTTTGACTTCGATGCCAACGGCAAACCCCGGCGCCCGAAGGAGGCTCTGGAGGCCGCGCTGCGGGTGTCAGCCCTGCCGCGTTCCTCCGCGCTCTACGGAAACATCGCCGGCAAAATCAGCCTGCGGCGTTGTGGGGATGAAGCGTTTCTTCGCTTGCGCCATCAATTGCAGAAGTGGTTCCCGCGCTGAATATGCCGCCGCCGCTGGGCTTTCTCCGCATCCCCCGACAACGTTCGTTCATGCCCACCGCTCCTTCCCGCCCCCGTCTGCGGCGGGCACCCCGCCCCGCACGGCCGCGGTCGGACCGTCCGAATTGGGAACGGCTTGTGAATGACTTCTGCTCGCCTTGCGCCCGCTTCTCCGCTTTCGTGTTGCCGTGATTGACGCCCCCATGCCCGAGAGCGGCGGCGGCACCGTGGATTTGAAACGGTCCCGCCGACGCACCCCCGCGCCCGCCGCCCAGACGGCCCGCCTCGATCGCCTCCCCCCCCACGCGCCCGAGGCCGAACAGGGCGTGCTGGGCTGCATCCTCTGGTCGCCCAACGACACCCTGGGCGAGTGCGTGAACAAGTTCAAGGGCGACCCCGAGGTCTTCTACGACCTGCGGCACCAGACCATCTTCAACACCCTCGTCGCCATGTATGACCGGCGCGAGGCGATTGACCTCATCACGCTCCAGCAGCGGCTCAAGGACCAACAGGTGCTCGACCAGGTTGGCGGGCTGGCCTACCTCTCGGCTTTGCAGGACGCTGTTCCCTCCGCGGCCAATCTCACCTACTACCTCGACATCGTGCTCGAGAAGGCGGTCCTGCGGAAAATGATCCGCACCTGCACCGACATCGTCGCCCGCGCCTACGAGAACGAGGGACAGGTGGACCAGTTGATGGACGAGGTCGAGCGCGACATCCTCCGCATCAGCGAATCCCGCGTGCAGAGCGCGACCCGCGGCATCAAAGAGCTGGTCAAGGCCGCCATCACCACCATCGAAGATTTCCACCAGCGCCAGGGCATGCTGACCGGCATCAGCACGGGCTTTGCCGACCTCGACAAGATGACCAGCGGCCTGCACCCGGGCGAGATGATCGTCATCGCCGCCCGCCCAAGCATGGGCAAAACCTCGCTGGCGATGAACATTGTCGAGCACGTCGTGCTCGAGGAGCGTCTGCCCGTCGGCGTGTTCAGCCTCGAAATGACCGCCGAATCGCTCGTGCTGCGCATGTTGTGCTCCCGCTCCCGGGTGAATCTCCGCAACATCCGCGAGGGTTTCCTCGCCGAACGCGATTTCCCCAAGCTGACCGGCGCGGCCAGCAAACTGGCGGCAGCCCCGTTGTTCATTGACGACACCCCCGGGCTGTCCATTCTTCAACTCCGCGCCAAGGCCCGGCGCATGCACCAGCAACACGGCATCAAGCTTTTGGTGATTGACTACCTCCAACTGCTTCACTCTACTGCGCGCCGGTCGCAGGAGAACCGGCAGCAGGAGATCGCGGACATCTCAAACGGGGTCAAGGCCCTCGCAAAGGAACTCAAGATTCCCGTCATCGTTCTCGCCCAGTTGAACCGTGAACTGGAAAAGGACAAGAACCGCAAGCCCCGGCTGTCCGACCTGCGCGAGTCGGGCGCCATCGAGCAGGACGCCGACCTGGTGGCGCTGCTTTACAAGCCCAGCAGCGACGAGGATGACAGCGACGGCGGCGGAGAGGACCCCGATTCCCGCCCGGTCAACCTCCTGATTGCCAAGCAGCGCAACGGCCCCACCGGCGACGTCCATCTGACGTTCCTGAACTCCATCACCCGCTTTGAAAGCGCCGCCAAAGTCAGCGATGAAGACGTGCCCGGTTGACCCCGCCGCCCCCCGGCGGGCTGGTTTCCCGGTCCGGCTCCTGGCCGGGCTACTGCTCGCCCTCTCCCTCACCGCCGGGTTCGCCCAGGCCGACGGCCCGCGTATCGCCGCCATTCAAATCTCCTTCGTCGGCCCCGCCACCGTCAGCGAGGACCTCATCCGGGCCAACATCCGCTCCCGCGCCGGCGAGGTCTTCTTCCCCGCCGTGGTGGACGACGACATCAAAAACCTCTACGCCACCGGCTTGTTCTACAATATCCGGGTCACCCGGACCGATGGGGAAAACGGCATCACCCTCGGTTACGTGGTCCAGCCCAAGCCGCGCCTTACCGACATCCGCTTCACCGGGAACCGGCGCTTCAGCAGTTCCCGGCTGACCAAGAAACTGTCCGTCAAGGTCGGCGAGCCGCTCAACGAGCAGAAACTCTTCACCGACGCGCAGGAGATCGAAAAGCTCTACCAGAAATCCGGCTATCCCGGCACGCGCGTCAAATACGTGCTCGCCATCGAGGAAGCCACCGGTCGCGGCACCGTCACCTTCGAGGTGGCCGAGACCCGCAAGGTTCGCATCGAGCGTGTGGACTTCGTGGGGGCCACCGCCTTCACCCAGAAGCAGCTCCGCAAAACCATCAAAACCCGCGACCGCTGGATGTTCTCCTGGCTCACCGGCAGCGGCGTGTTCAAGGAGGAGGTCTTCGAGGAGGACCGCGAAAAGCTCGCCGAGTTCTACCGCAATCGGGGCTACATTGACTTCGAAATCACGGACGTAAAGCTCGTGGACGCCGGCCCCCGCCGCATCATCGTCGAAATCCACGTCAACGAAGGCACCCCCTACCAGGTGGGCAGCGTCACCTTCGACGGCGTCACCCTGCTCCCCACCAATGCCGTGCGGCCCGATTTCCAGCCCGGCCCGCGCCCGCCCAAAGGCCCCGAACGCGACGCCTGGCAGGAGCAGATCCGATTGAACCGGCAGTTCTCCATGAAAGAGGGCGATACTTTCACCCCCAGGGGCCAGGCCGCCAACAACCAGGCCATCGAAGACTTCTACGGCGCCCGCGGCCACATTGACGTCACTCCTTCCAGCGGCAACCTCCGCGTCAGCCGCGTCGCCAACGTCGAGCGCGGCACCCTTGACCTCGAATACCGCGTCAACGAGGGCCAACCCTCCTACATCGAAAAAATTGAAATCCGCGGCAACACCAAGACCAAGGACCGCGTCATCCGCCGCGAACTCGCCGTCGCGCCCGGCGAGCTGTTCGACAGCGTGCGCGTCAAGATCAGCCAGCAGCGCCTTCAGGGCCTGCAGTATTTCGACAAGGTGGACGCCCGCCCCGAGGCCACCGACATCCCCAACCGCAAAAACCTCGTCATCTCCGTCGAGGAGAAAAACACCGGCAACATCTCCCTCGGCGCCGGCTTCAGCACGGTGGATTCCGTCGTCGGCTACGTTCAGTTCACCCAGGGCAACTTCGACCTGGGCAACCCGCCCTGGTTCACCGGCGGCGGCCAGAAGCTCCGCGTCCGGATGCAGATCGGCTCCAAACGGCAGGACTACACCATCGGCTTCATCGAACCGTGGTTCCTGGACCGCAAGCTGGCCCTCAGCGTGGACCTCTTCCACCGCGAACTGAGCTACCAAAGTTATGGCAGTCTCTACGATGAGAGCCACACCGGCGCCAAACTCGGCCTCACCCGCGCCCTGGGTAGCGACTTCCTCATCGGCACCGTCAGCTACATGATCGAGCGCGTGGACATCTACGACGTCTCCACCAACGCTCCCACTACCATCCAGAACCAGGAGGGGGCCGCCCTTTTCCACCGTTTCGGCGCCACCCTCGCCTACGACACCCGCAACAGCACCATGCTCCCCGACGGCGGCCAGCGGACCGAACTCATCGGGCAACTCAACCTCGGCGACTACGACTTTTACAACCTCGAACTCAAGTCCTCCTGGTATTTCAAGGGCCTCGCCAAAGGCCATGTCCTCGAACTGGTCGGGCGCGTGGGCGTGGCCGAGGCTCTCTCCGGCGGCGACACCATTCCCTTCTACGAACGCTACTACCTCGGCGGCCTCTACTCGATGCGCGGCTACAAATACCGCGCCATTGGACCCCGCGAGCCCTGGCTCGACGGCAGCGGCCGCACCGAACCCATCGGCGGCAACACCTACTGGTTCGGCACCGCCGAATACAGCATCCCGATTATTGAACGTTTGCGCTTCGCCCTGTTCTATGACATCGGCAACGTGCTGTCCGATTCGTATGACTTCAATTTCAGTGATTACGCCGACAACTGGGGCGTGGGCCTCCGCCTCAACCTTCCCATCGGCCCGCTCCGCCTCGACTACGGCGTGCCCATCTCGCACCCGGACTACGTCGGCGGCGGCGGTCGGTTCCAGTTCGGCGTGGGCTACACCCGCGATTTTTGATTCCGTCCCGCCCGTCGGTTGATACTTTCCGCGCCCCACATCCCATGAAAAAACTCCTGCTTGCCTGCCTCCTGGCACTCGGCTGCCTCACAACCCACACCGCGACCGCCCAGGGCCGCATCGCCACCGTGGACCTGAACCGCGTCTTCGAAAACTACTGGAAGACCAAACAGGCCCAGGCCGCCCTCCGCGACCGCGCTGCCGAACTCGAAAAGGAACACAAATCCATGCTCGCCGAGTTCACCAAGGGCCGCGAAAACTACCGCACCCTTGTCGCCGCCGCCAATGACGCCGCGCTTTCCGACGGTGAACGCGCCCGCAAAAAGAAGGAGGCCGACGACGCCCTCGTCACCCTCAAGGGCCAGGAAGAGGCCATCGGCAAATTCGAGGCCCAGGCCCGCACCACCATTGAGGAACAGAAGCGCCGCATGCGCGACAACCTCCTCACCGAAGTCCGCCGCGTCATTGACAGCCGCGCCAAATCCGGCGGCTTCAGCCTCGTCCTCGACTCCACC
>JBKBTZ010000075.1:0-16449 GCA_046290825.1 Limisphaerales bacterium | reverse complement strand
ACGGAATTGACGGGCTGGCTGGGGCACGTGCGGGAGCGTTACGAGTATGACGTGTATGGGCAGCCGACCATCCGGGACAACGCGGGCACGGTGCTCACCGCTTTGGCCTACGGCAACCGGTTCCTGTTCCAAGGGCGCGACCGCGACCCGGACACGGGCCTCTACAACTTCCGCTTCCGCACCGACTCGCCCACGCTGGGAAGGTTCCTCCAGGTGGATCCGATCAGGGAACTGGGCGGGTGGAATTTTTACTCTTTTGTTTTCAACGCTCCGGCCAATCGAATGGATCCTACGGGTTTGATTGGTCCGGTTCCTTTCAACTGGAGTCCGCCGCAACCCCAAGGACCTTGTCCCTGTGGGGAGGCTGTGGCGCAGGTTCTTGCCGTCGGACTTTTGGACCCTTGGACGGCGTGGCGATTGGCGCAAGAGGCGCAGTTGGCCGCTACTGCAAGTAATCTGCCCGGAATCGAAGGTGGTCCCGCAGACGCTTTCCGCCACTGCCTCTGGTCTTGTCGAATGGCGCAAGAAATTGGGCGGGAGCGGGCAAAAGCGGTTGGTGACATCCATGAGCGATGCGGCAGGAACAGACCTGCCGCGGAAGCGATGGACTTGGCCAACAACGCAATTGGCATTGGTTTGGGAACACCGGGAGCAGACTGCCGGTCCTTGTGTCATCAAGCAGCCGTTGACGGGACCCTGCAAATTTCGCTTCCGAGGATGAACCCTGCCAGACCGAACTGAAAATAACATGCACGTCGCGTTTCGCCCCTTCGGTTTATTGTTACTGAGCCTGCTGCTGTTTGGGGTGGCGGCGTGCCGCATTTTTGCCCCCGGGGTTCTGGTGGAGGTTCGGAATGAAAGCGGGCTTGAGATCCAGGATTTGGAGGTTGCCTACACAGGTGGGGTTCTGACAACGACTGCCCTCAAGCACGGAGGAGTCCTCAAGCGAAAAATCATCCCTCACGGCGAATCTTCCTTGGCGATCGGTTTCACCCTTTTCGGCAAGGAACGACAGACGCACAAAGTGGAAGTCTATTTCGAGCCGAATTATACCGGTCGCGTTGTCATCACGATCGGTGCTAAAGGCCAAGTTGCGTGGAAGGATGAGATTCGCATTTGATCCAAAAACTCGGCTGGTAGAACGGGCGACGGCGGGCGGGAAGCTGCGGTTCGTGTATGACAGCCGGTGGCGGGTGATTGCGGAATATGACCAGAACGACACGCTTGTGAACCGATACGTGTATGCACCCCGGAAAGGGATGAGTTGTGAACCCGAAAACTGGATTGCTTTGGGTGGCACGGGCTACCAGCCCGTCGCGCTTGGCTACCAGCCGGCGCAAACGCCCACCCAGCCTGCTGTGGAACGGTGCAAAAAGTGTCCCTGGGCTTTGGCCAACCACGCGGCAAGTTGCCGCGCGGAACGGGCAAGTTGCCCGTTCCACCTGTTTTCTTGTCCCCGGCCAACTCAGTAATTCGGGTTGGAGGAGCGAAGGCGGCTGGGCGGCGGGGAGCGGGAGCCGCCTGCGCCCGGTTTTGTGCATTGCGCCCGGCTTGGCCGCAGCCTCCTTTGCCAGTTGGGTTGGCCCTCGGGCTGGCACCCGGTTCCGAGTGAGCAGATGACCGGCCTGCCCGAGGCTTGTCCTGGATGGCTGGCGGCGCGGCGGCGGGGAAGGTCACGGGCGGACCACGCGGAACTGGTTGGTCGCGTTCAGGATGATTTGCGGCTGGCCGCGATGTTCCTCGATACGGCCCGTCAATTCCACGTCCTTGCCTTGGAGCGTCATCAGATCGCCGAAGAGATTGGTGGCTCGCGCAAAGATCACGCCGGTCAGCGGCGTGCCGGGATGGGGCTGGTCGAGGTTCAAATAGACGAGGGCGGGGCGGATGGTGACCTGCGCCACCCGTCCGGTGACCACGCACTCGCGCTGGAGGTGGTTCCGGGCCTCCCGCGCGGCGATGCGGGGCAATGGTGCCGGTTCGAGCACCTTCAACTGTGCCGCTTCACGCAGGACAATCTGCAACTGTCCCTGATGGTCTTCGATGCGGCCCGTCAATTCCACCGGCTTGCCGCGCAGGCTGGTCAGGTCGCCGAACAGGTTGGTTTGCGCGCTGAAAATCACGCCTGTCAGTGGCGAGCGCGGATGCGGCTGGTCCAGATTGAGATAAACCAGGTTGGGGCGGATGGTGACCTGCGCCACGCGCCCCGTCACCGTGCGGATGGTCTGAAAATGCTTCTCGGCTTCGGCAGCCCCGATGCGGAGCGGTCCGGCAGGCGGATTGGTTTCCGCCCGGGCCGAGGCGATCAGGACGAGAGCGAGAGCAAGGCAGGGGAACAGGAGGCGATTCATCTCGGCATAGGTAGCCCGCGCACCGGCCCGAGGCAAGCGACGTTCCGGGAAATCGAGCTTGTCGGTCGCAACTCAGGTTCTTACGCGGGAAGTGCCGGGCCAGATGGTAGCGCAGACTGCCAAGTCTGCTGCAACGCAGTCCTCCGTAGCCGAGCTACGGCGGAGGGTAGACGGGTTTCCCAACCCACAACGACCCCGCAAGAAACCGAGATGTGCCCTCCAAGCCTGGCGGGATTATTTGGGCCACAGGTGCCAGAGATAGCCGCCGTAAAGGGCCAGCAACAGGCCGCCCTCCCAGCGGCGCAGTTCGAAGCCGGTCCAGGCAATGGGCAGCAGCACGGCGGTGATGCCGAGCATGACCCACGAATCCACCTGGCTCACGCCCGTGCCCACCACGGGTGAAGCCAGGACGCCGCTGAATCCGAGGATGGCCAGGATGTTGTAGATGTTCGAGCCGATGACGTTGCCGACGGCGAGGTCGGGCTGCCGCCGCCACGCGGCCATCAGGGAGGACGCCAGTTCCGGCAGGCTCGTGCCGGCGGCCACGATGGTCAGGCCGATGACCGCTTCGCTCCAACCCAACCAACGCGCGAGGTCCACTGCGCCAGCCACAAACAAGCGGGAGCCAATCACCAGCACGACCAGCCCGGCGACGATAAGTCCGAAGTCTTTGGCAAGCGAGCCGGTGGGGGGCGGCACGCCCTCGGCGAATTCTTTCTCCAGTTCCGCACTGGCCTGACGCCGGGCCAGCCGGGCGTTCATCAGGGTGTAGCCGATGATCAGCGCGAGGAAGGTAAGCGCTTCCAGCAACTGGATGACGCCATCGCGAAAGAACCAGACAAACAGCGCGGCCACGCCGAGCATGATTGGAGCGTCGGACTTGAGCAGTTGCAACTGCACCCGCAAGGGGCAGACCAACGCGGTCAGGCCGAGGATGACGCCGATGTTGAAGATGTTCGAGCCGACGACGTTGCCGATGGCAATCCCGCCCTGGCCTTTCAGCACCGCCACGGAACTGACCACCAGTTCCGGGGCGCTGGTGCCAAAGGCCACCACGGTCAATCCCACCAGCAGCGGCGTCACGCCGAGACGGAGGGCCAGCGAGGCGGAACCGCGCACGAGCCATTCCGCGCCGTAATACAGCGCGACCAGCCCGCCGGCGAGAAACAAAGCAATCGTCACGGCCCAAGACTATTCGCGCGGCGGGCGCATGGCGAGCGGGGACGGTTTCCCTCCGTTTTGGCAGCGCCGTAGTGCCGGGCCGGAAGGTGTTACGGAGCGATGCCGCGCACGGCGCGGTAGTAGCGCTGCGGCTGGCCGGGCGGGAGGGCGTCGGTGAAGTTCACCTGGCCGGCCTGGTTGGCCTCGACCACGGCAAGATTCTGCCAGTTGGCAGGATGGAGCGCGTCGGTGAACTGGACGGTGTAGGTGAAGCCAGGCACACCCGCGAGCGCGCCCGAGACGCTGCTGCCACTGACGGCGGTGAGGGTCAGAACATCGGGCGTCCCGGGATCGGGCTGGACGGCGACATTCACCAGCCCGGTGGCGAAGCCGCCCTGCCCATCGGTGATGACGTAATGGAAGCTGCCGGGATTTGTGTTGCCGAAGGGTGGCCAGTAGCGCACCAGGCCGTTGGTGAGCGTGAGGGCGGTGCCCGGCGGCAGGGCATTGGTCACGGTGGTCAGCGTGAGTGGGTCGTTGTCCAGGTCGGTGTCGTTGGCGAGCAGGTTGGTGACGGCGGTGGTCAGGCCCTGGCTGGCCCAGCGGGTGAGCGCGTCGGTGACGGCCACGGGCAGGCGGTTCCCGTTGGTGACAATGACGGTGAAGCTGTTGGTGATGGAGAACACGCCGTCGGTGGCGGCGGTGGTGATGAGGTTGGTGGACGGCGCCTGGTGCAGTTGCGGCACCCAGGTGATGACGCCGTTGGTGCTGATGCTGGCGTTGGTCGGCGCGTTCAGCAGGTAATAGGTGAGCGACTGCAGCGGCGCATCCGCGTCCGTCGCGGTGTTCGTCACGAGGAGGGTGGTGAGCACGTTGATGGTGCGGTTCGTGGGCGTGGCGACGAAGGCCGGCCGCGCGCCGCTGGTGGCGTTGAGGCAGTAAAGATAGGTGCCGCTGTCGGGCAGGGAAATGGGATTGGGCCAGGCGCCGTAGTTGTATTGACCCCAGCGTAGCGTGCCGCCAACGGTGCTCGTATAGAAGACCCGGGCGGTGGGCGAATCGGACCACACGGCGAGCCAGTAGAACGTGCCGGCGGTGAGATTGCGCGGGACGGTGAGCGGGAAGGTCTGCCAGCCGGTGGCGGGATTGATCAGGTCGCCGGATTGGGCAAGCAGTGCGCCGGGCTGGCCGGCATCGTCCTCGTAGAGCGCGCATTTGTAACGGCCGGTGACGCCCTGGACCTGGGCACGGATGAACGCGGCGGTGAAGTTGGAACTGGCCTGGAAGCGCGCCGCGTTGATGTAGGGCGCGGTGTCGTAAATGTTGTCGGAACTGGCGCCGGTGGCGGTGTTCCCCATCACGCCCACGAGGCCGTTGGGCAGTTCGACGAGCGGCGGCAGGCTGTTGATCCAGGCGGCGAGGACGGCAATGTAGTTGGTGTCCACCACGTTGCGGGCCAGCGGCGGCATCTGGAGCGCGCCGAGGGTGTTGTCGCGCACAAAGAGGACCGACTGGGCGGTGCTTTGCGGGCGGATGACTTTCGCGCCCGGGATGCCGAGCGTGTCTTCGACGGTCCCGCCGATGAGGTTTTGATTGGCGAGCGGAGTCGAGAGGCGCGCATCGAATTGTCCGCGCACACCGCCGGGCTGGTGACAGTGGGCGCAGTTGGCGTCGAGGTAGGAGCGGACGCGCAGTTCGAGGCTGGCGTTGGTGTCGGTGACGGCCACGGAACGAGGCATTGCGGGAATGGCTGCCTCATTCAGGGGCGGGCTGAACAGGCCGATGGCGTTGAGGGCGCGGAGCTGGTTGTCGGTGACGCCGGTCTGCGGGTAGAGGAGGTCGCGGTTGAACTGGTGCGTGCGCGGGCCGAGGATGCCGCCCGCGTTGGCGTTGTGACAGGACCGGCAATCACCGCGGCTCGGGTAATCCCAAACCTGGGTGCGGAGGCCGCTGGGCGTGATGACGAGATTCGTCTCGCGCAGGCCGTCGGGCAGGAGGTCGGCGTCGGAGTTGTCGTCGCGCCATTTGTAGGTGTAACCGAACCAGGTGCCGTTGGTGCCGAGGGTGAGGAAGCGGGTTTCGAGCCGTTTGGCGACGGCGGGGTTGGTTTCGTTGAGCGGCAACTCGAAGTGTTTGACCGCGACGGTGCCGGTGGGGAAAGACCAGTTGCCGTTGCTCGACCAGCCGATGAGTTCGTTGGGGCCGTAGGGCGCGCCATCCGTGGGAATGACCAGCCAGCGGCCCTTGTCGCTGCCGTCAGACCAGAGGGGCGAGTTGATGTCGTAGGGAATTGCGGCCGGATGGGGCGCCAGCGTGGCGAGGTTTGTGAAAAAACCGGTTTGCGAGAGCAGCGCGGGCGGCGGCGGCGGCTGACTGCCGGCGGCGGCGAGCTTGTATAGGCGGGTGCCGAATCCGACGATGCCCATGTAGATTTCGCCGTTTTGATCGAGGCCGAAGGTCGCCAGCCCGTAGGTGTTTGGCGGGGCCGGCATGACACAGAGCTGCGTGACGACGGTGGGGTTGATGCCGTCGTAGGTCATCGCCCAGACGCGCCCGGAGCCGTTGTCGCCAAAGATGTATTTCCCCACGAGCGTAGGGAACTGGATGCCGCGATACACGTAGCCGCCGATGACGCAGTTGTTGCCATCGGCGTGCGGGTAGTCATGCACCGGCGGGGTCGAGACGCCGATGACCGGATTGGGCTGGCTCTTGGGGCCGGTGAGGAACCCCTCGCGGAAGGCCCACTGGTAATTGTTGCTCCGCACGATGAGGGAAACCTCCTCGCGATTCTCCTGTCCCACGTCGCCCAGCCAGATTTGGCCGGTGGGGGGGTCGAAGGTCATGCGATGCGGACTGCGCAGGCCGATGGCGAAGAACTCTTCCAGCACCGAGCCATCGGTCGCCTGCCACGGGTTGTCGTTCGGGATGAAGTAATTCGTCGTGTAGGTCGGGGGCCAGCCGTTGGGCGGGGTGCCGGACAACGGCTGCCGCCGGATCGGGTGGCTGCGACCGGGGTCCATGTCCACGTCAATGCGCAGCACGCCGGAAAAGAGGCCCCAGTTGATCTTCTGCGTATTATTGAACGGATCATTCGCGCTGCCCTCGTCGCCGTTGCTGATGTAAAGAAAGCCGTCGCTGCCGAAGAAAAGCCCGCCACCATTGTGCCAGAGGTGGCGGTCGAACTGGTTGATGAGCACCAGTTCGGAATTCGGGTCCGCCACCAGCGAGCCGTCCGGCACCGTGAAACGCGAGAGCCGGTTGTAACTGGGAGTTTCCGGGGGCGCGACGCCCTGCTGCGGATCCGGCCCCACCGGCGAGGGCGAAAACTGATACCAGACATAAACGTAGCCACGGTTCGGGGAGTTGGTGACGCGAAACTGCGGATGAAAGGCCAGCCCGAGCAACCCGCTGTCATTGTAACCCTGCGTCCGGGCGCTCAGGTCGAGGAACAAGGTTTTGACGCTGACGGACGGCGTGTTGGTGATGAAGAAAATTTTCCCCTGCCGTTCGCCGATGTAAAGCCGGGTCGAGTTTGGCTCCGGCGTGATCACCGTGGGGTCGTCGAAAGTCACGTTTGGGAACGCCACCACCGCCTGCCAGCCGGCGGGGTTCACCTCGGCGGGCGGAAGCTGGTTGTTGAGGAACTCGCCTACCACCGGGCGGTTGGTCAGGCCGTAGGGCTGGGCGGGAAGGGAGAGGGCCGCCGCCAGCAGGGTTAGCAGAAACAGTGGCACCTGGAAACGGCGCGGAGGACGAACGCTCATGGCGGTGGCAGTATGACGCGGCTACGGAATCTGGCAACCGGGGCAACCCCGGGAGAGCCCCCGGGGGGGTCGCGGACCGGGGCGCGGACGGCCTCGTCCGCCGCAACGTCCACCAACCCGCCGTTCCCAACCATTCCGCCGCATGGCATACCGGAGCCTGCCGTTGGCACCACACCCCACGACCGGCCGCATTGCTGCGGTTGGGGACATCCGCGCGTCGTGGCCGGGTGCCGGCCGCGCAAATCTTTGGGTGGTTCAGAGAGCAAAACCTGTTTAGAGTCCCCCGTGATGAATGCCGCGTGGTTGGTGCGCAAACCGTGGCTCCTGCCCGCCGTTGTCGGCGCGGTGGGCGGCGGGTTGATGTTGTTCTGGCTGGTTCATCATCCCCCGCAGCCACTGGCCCTGCGGGTTCCGGGCGCGGACGCAGCCCCGGCCGCTGTCGGCCCCGGCGGCGGCAATCCCGTCCTTGCGGGGGTTCTGCAACGCGGTGACGGCCAGCCCTCGAAGCTGGCGGGGGAGTGGCCCCAATTTCGCGGCCCGCAGCGCACCGGCATCGCCCCGGACGACGTCCAACTGGCGCGTCAGTGGCCGCCCGGCGGACCGCGCACGCTGTGGAAAATCTCGGTGGGCGACGGTTACGCCGGGCCGGTGGTGGCCAAGGGCCGCGTCTATTTGATGGACTACGACGTCGAGCAGCGGCGCGACGCGCTACGGTGTCTCTCGCTCGATGATGGCCGCGAAATCTGGCGCTACAGCTACCCCGTTTCGGTGAAGCGCAACCACGGCATGTCGCGCAGCGTTCCGGCGGTGGCCGACGGACGGGTCGTGGCCATCGGTCCAAAAGGGCACGTCCTGTGCAACGACGCGGTGACGGGGGAACTGCGGTGGACGATTGACCTCGTGAAAGAGCACGGCGCGGTGATTCCGGAATGGTATGCGGCGCAGTGCCCGCTGATTGACGGTGACCAGGTGGTGCTGGCGCCCGCGGGACCGGATGCGCTGCTGCTGGCGGTGGATTTCGCCACCGGCGCGGTGCGCTGGCGCAGCCCCAACAGCCACGGCTGGAAGATGACTCATTCTTCCGTCATGCCCGTCTGGCTCGGGGGCCGCGGCCAATACGTTTACTGCGCCAGCCGGGGTGTGGCGGGCGTGGCGGCGGAGGATGGGACGCTGCTTTGGGAGGCTGCGGACTGGCGCATCAGCATCGCCACCGTCCCGTCGCCGTGCCCGCTCGACGAGGGGAAAATTTTCCTGACCGGCGGTTACAACGCCGGATCGCTGCTGTTGCAACTGCGCGAAAGCAACGGCGGGGTGCGCGCCGAAACCGTCTTCCGCCTGGGCGCGCAGGTTTTCGGCTCCACGCAGCACACGCCGTTGTGGCTCGACGGCCATCTCTACGGCACCCGCGCGGACGGCAAATTCGTCTGCCTGGATGCCGCGGGCAAAGTTCTCTGGACCAGTGGCGCGGGTGACAATCTTGGGCTTGGCCCGTATCTCGCGGCGAACGGCTTGATTCTCGCGCTGAACGATTCCGGGCAGTTGCGTTTGATCGAAGCCAGCCCGCGCGCCTACCGCGAGCTGGCCCGCGCCGATGTGCTGCCCGGCGCGCGCGAATCGTGGGGGCCGATGGCCCTGGCAGGCACGCGCCTGCTCTTGCGCGACCTTACCCAACTCGTTTGCCTGGAGGTCGGAAACAGTCCGCAACCGTGAGCGCGGGAGGATGGGGGCGGACGTGGGAGCCGAAAGAATAAGACGGCTGTCGGCCCTTCCGATCACCGTGGGTTGCCGCCCAATTTCTTCTTCCATTTCTCGACCTTGGGGCGAATGACCATCTGGCAGTAACCCTGGCCGGGGTTGTTCCGGAAGTAATCCTGGTGGTAGTCCTCGGCGGGGTAAAACCGGGTCAGCGGCACAATTTCGGTGACGATCGGGCGAGAAAACTGCCTCTGCGCCTCCGCCTTGGATTGCTCGGCCACCGCTTTCTGCTCGGCGTCGTGGTAGAGGATGATGGAACGGTATTGCGTGCCGACGTCGGCGCCCTGGCGGTTGAGCGTGGTGGGATCGTGCGCATCCCAGAAATGGCGGAGGAGTTCGGCGTAGGTGATCCGGGCGGGGTCGAACTCGATTTGCACGACCTCGGCATGCCCGGTTGTGCCGGAGCAAACCTCCTTGTAAGTGGGGTTGGGCGTCTGGCCGCCGGCGTAGCCGCTGACCACGGCCTTGACGCCGGGCAGCATTTCGAACAGGGCTTCGACGCACCAGAAACAGCCGCCGCCCAAGGTGGCGAGGCGGGTTTGATTGGTGGACTGGCTCATGGTGTTGGTGGAGAGGGCAGGCGCGGCTCCCGCAGTCATGGTGCTGACCCAGCAGGCCAGCCCCAAAAGAAACAGGACACGCGCAGTTTTCATGGCAATCGGCAATGTGCCGACAAATTGACAGAAGTTTTTGCCGACCGCAAACCGGCAAAGATGCAAATGCGGGGGCAAGCGAAAAAAATGTAACAATTCTGCGCTTGCCGGGCGGGGGTGACTTTTTAGCGTGAGGCCATGCCCAAGAAATCCAAATCCCGCAAGACCCCGCCCGCCGCTCCCTCCCTCGAGTCGGCCACCGCCGCCGCCAAGGCGGCCGACGCCCAACTTCTTCGTGCCGAGCAACAGGTGAAACAGGCCAAGGCCCGGCTGAAAGCGGCGAAAAAGGCCGTCAAGGCCGCCCGCAAGGCCGCGCGGAAAGCCGCCAAAGCCGCGCGCAAGTCGCACAAGGTGTTGCGGGCGCTGGTCAAGAGCGCATCGAAGCAAAGCGCCGCCAGGCCGAAGCCTGCCCGCAAAAAAACAGCGAAGGCCGGGCGCCTCGCACGGGTTGCGGTGCCGCGCTCATCGGCGGCGACGCCGGCAGCCAATTCCCCGACTGAAACGGTGCCGACGGCGTCGGTGATGTGAGCCGACCGCCGCTGAGAGCGGGGGCCTGCATCAAAGCTGCGCGAGTTGCTCGGCCAGATTCGGGACGTCCAGCACGCGAAAGGCGGCGGGATCCTCCCGCAACGGCCCGGGATCAAGGGGTTGTCCGGCGCTGGCGCGCAGCACCAGCACCAGCAGGGGCACACCCAACAGTCGTAGTTTGCGGACGAGTTCCTGGCGCGGCGCATCCCATGCGAGCAGCACGAGAATGCAGCCGCTTACGGAGGGCGCATGGTCCACCACCAGTTCCTCCAGTTTGCCGAACTGGCGTGGGTCCAGATTTGCGGACACCGAGGCGAGGATTTCCAGCAGATGGTCGGTGTGGGCCAGACCGCGCCCGGCGGTGAAGCAGTAGGCCTCGGTCCCGGCGAACAGCAGGTCGAGCAGGGATTCCTGCGTCTGCACCGTGCAGGCGAACGAGGCCGCCACGCTGACCGCCGCCTCGAAAACCTCGCTGTGCGGATCGGCGGAAAAGGTGTCCAGCACGAGGGCATGCCGAACAAAGAATTCATCCTCGAACTCCTTCACGATGGGCGTGCCGGTTTTGGCCCAACTGCGCCAGTGGATGTGCTTGTAGGGGTCGCCCCGGCGGTAGTCGCGCAGCGAGACAAACTCATCCGACTGGCCGACGGAGGAGGCGAGGGCGACGCCGCCCTGCTGGTATTTAAGCGCGCCGGGCAGGGCGACGGCGGGGATGAAGTAACGCCGGGGCAGGACCAGCAGGGTTTGCGGCAGCGGGCGGCGGGCCAGCGCCCGGAACAGTCCCAGCGGGTCCGTCCGGCCCAGGGTGACGGTGTGGAACCGCAGCACGCCCCGGCGCAACGGCGTCAGCCGCACGGCCAGGTCCACGCTCTGGCCGGGCGGAATGGGCGGCACTTCGACGGGCGGCACCTTGGCCACGCGGAACGGGCGGCGGGGGCGGCGTTTCCAGATGGGGAGGCGACGGAGGCGGCGTTCCTCGGCACGTTGAAAGGCGACCCATTCGGCCAGCGGCGGGCGGAGTTCCGGGAGGGTTTCCAGATAAGTAAGTCCCGTCTGGGGACGTTTGCCGGGGTTGAAAATGGTGACGCGGTATTCCAGGGGCACGCCCACGCTGCCGAAGCGCGGCAGCACCCGGTCCACCACGAACCGCCAACGGAACCACCAGCCAAACGCCACGGCGGTTCCGAGCAGGGCCAGCAGCAGACACAACACCTGGTAGGCGACGTTGTTGTCGGTGTCGAAGGCAAGGGGGCCCATGACGCCGATGGCTGCGAGCAGGGCCAGGCCGGCGGGCGTGAACCGCTGCCCCATCCAGAAAAAGATCGCCGTGCCGAGGCGATACAGCCAATAGAGCAGGCGGAGGATCGGGGTCACGGTGGCTAAGCGGGGGCGGGCAGCCGCTTCAGCACGCCTTCGATCACTGCCTGGGCGGTCATGCCGCTGAAGCGGGCCTGTGGCTCCATCACCAGGCGGTGGGCAATCACCGGCACGGCCAGTTCGCGCACCTGGTCCGGAGTCACAAATTCGAGACCATCGAACAACGCCAGCGCCTGAGCGGTTTTCATCAGCGCCAGTGAGGCGCGCGGGCTGGCGCCCAGTTGGACGCCGGGCGCGGCGCGTGTCGCCCCGACCACGTCCACCACATAACGTTTCAACTCGTCGCTGATGCGGACGCGCTGGGCGGCACGGCGCAATGCGAGCACCTCGGCGAGGCTGACGCACGGTTCGAGTCGGTCCAGCGGGTGGGACGCGGCCTGCGCGGTGAGGATGGCCACCTCGTCCGCGGGGGCGACGTAACCCAGCTTGAACTGCATGGCGAACCGGTCCATCTGCGCTTCGGGCAGCGGGTAGGTGCCGCGAAACTCGACCGGATTCTGGGTGGCGATGACGAAAAACAGTTCCGCCAGGTCGCGTCGTTCGCCGTCCACGCTGACCTGGTTTTCGCCCATCGCCTCGAGCAGGGCCGACTGGGTGCGGGGGGAGGCGCGGTTGATTTCGTCGGCGAGCAGGATGTTGGTGAAAATCGGCCCTTGGTGGAATTGGAACGCCTGTTCGCGCTGGTTGAACACGGCCACGCCGAGAATGTCCGAGGGCAGCAGGTCGGGGGTGAACTGCACGCGCTTGAACTGCGCGTTGATTGAACGGGCGAGCGCCTTGGCCAGCGTGGTCTTGCCGGTGCCCGGCGAGTCCTCGAGCAACACATGGCCGCCGGCCGCCAGGGCGGAGAGCAGCTTGCGCACGGCGGCCGCCTGCCCCTGCATCACGCGGGCGATGTTCTGGGCGATGCGGTTGAAGGTGTCCCGGGCGGCGGCGGCGTTCGCGTCCATTCGATTCGTTGGCGGGTTAGCTGCCACGGAAAGTGTCGCAGGGCAAGGGCCAATGCCGACGGGTCAGGCGGCCGTTCGCACCAGCCGCGCCGCGTAAGCGCCGTCAAACCCGTCGCGCATGGGCAGGACATCTCCCGCCTCGTCCAGCGCGAAGCCGGGATGGTCCCGGAGAAACGCTTCGACCACGCCCGCGTTCTCCTCGGGTTCAAGGCTGCAGGTGCTATACACGAGCACTCCGCCCGGTCTCACGAACGGGGCCGCCCGCCGCAAAAGTTCGAGTTGTTCGGCGTGGAGCCGGACCAGTTCCTCCGGCGTCAACCGCCAGCGCAAATCCACGCGCCGCCGGAGCACGCCGGTGTTCGAGCAGGGCGCATCCACCAGCACGCGGTCGAAGGGCGGCTGCGTGGCCGGGGTCAGCGCGGTGGCCGGCGTGATTTTCGCGCAGGTCACGCCCAGCCGGCGACAGTTTTCCTCCAGCACCTCGAGCCGTTCGGGCGCGCTGTCGGCGGCGACGAGCATCCCCTCGTTCTTCATGCGTTGGGCAATATAAGTGGTCTTGCCGCCCGGGGCGGCGCAGAAATCGAGCACGCGCTCGCCGGGCTTGGGGGCGAGCAGATCCACGGCAAAAAGCGTGCTGGGGTCCTGAACGTAGAAATGCCCGTTCGCAAAGCTCCGCATCTGGTCGAGGGGCGGATGGCTCTTCAACTCAAACACCAGGTTTTCCTCGAGCCACGGGCGGAACACGAAATTATAGCTCACGTCGTCGCTGCGCCAGAACTGGAGCAGTTTGGCGGGGTCAATCCGCAGGGTGTTGACCCGGGCATAGACTTTGGCGGGGGTGTTGTTCCATTCCAAGAGCCGGAGCGTGGCCTGCGGGCCGTAACGTTCCTGCCAGCGGCTCACCAGCCATTGCGGATGCGACCAGCCCAGCGCCGGCTCGTTTTCGCGGAGGGCGGCCAGTTCGCGGCGGAGGGTGTCCGCGTCATTCGCAGCGGTGCGGAGGACGGCGTTGATGAAGCCGGCGTGGCCCGCGTAATCGAGGTGCTTGGCGGCTTCGACGGTCTCGTGGACAGCGGCGCGCGCGGGGATGCGGTCGAGCCAGAGCAACTGGTAGAGGCCCAGCCGGAGGAGGGTCTGCACCACCGGACGTTGCGGGCGGCCCTCGACCAGCCGGGCAATGAGCCAGTCGAGCGTGGCCTGCCAACGGACGCAGCCATAGGCCAGTTCCCGGCAAAGGGCGCGTTCCTCCGGCGGCAGCGGATGCCGGGTGAGGGCGCGGTCCACATGGCGTTCGATGAAGCCGCCCTTGGAACCGCGGTCGAGCAGGGCGCGGACGGCAAGCAAACGGGCATTGGCGCGAAGCATGGCCGGAATAAATGCTTTTCCGGGCGGTGTGGCGAGCCTAAGCTGCGCGCCATGCGAGACGAGTTCGAAAAAATGGTGGCCGCCGGCAAACTGGAGGGACGCCATGTGGACGCGCTGGTGAAGCTGGCCGAGTGCGGCTTCTGCTTCCACAAAAGCTGGGGCCTCGGTCGGATCCGCTCCGTGGACCCGGTGTTCGCGCGGTTCACGATTGATTTCCCCGGCAAGGTCGGCCATGCGATGGGCCTCGCCTTCGCCGCCGAATCACTGAAACCCATCCCCAAGGACCACATTCTGGCCCGCAAGGCGACCGATCTGGCCGGTCTCCAGCAAATGGCCGCCACCGACCACCTCGGCCTGGTCAAACTGGTGCTCGAAAGCCATGCGGGCCGGGCCACGCAGGACCAGATTCAGCAGGCCCTCGTGCCCGACATCATCAAGGATGACTGGAAAAAATGGTGGGAGGCCGCCCGGCGCGAGATGAAGAAAAGCGGCCACTTTGTCGTGCCGGCAAAAAAAACAGAGCCGATCCTTTACCAGGCGCAGGAAGTCACGGTGCAGGACCGCCTCCTGGCGGATTTCCGCAAGGCCCGTGGCCTGAAGCAACATTTGCTCGTGGCGGCCGAACTGGCTGCCAACGCCGCTGATCTGACCGACAAAGCCGCCGCCGCTTCCGAGGTCATTGGGGTGCTGAACGCGGAAATCGCCACCCACCAGCGCAACCAGCCCGGTGTCGCGTTGGAGGCCATTTTTGTCCGCGACGAACTGCGCGCCGCCACCGGCGTTCCCGCCGCGGAAGGGGAGATCACGGCCGCCGCCATCTGGGCGCAGGATCCCAAACTGAACGATGTGATCGAGGAGATCAGCGTCACCCGGCACCACGCCGCACTGGAGTCCTTTGTCGCCGCCCGCCCCAATGACTGGTGCGAGGTGCTGCTCCGCGCCATCAATTCTGTTTCCCCCCGCACCTGCAAGGAGTTCGCCACCCTGGTCATCCAGCAGGGCCGGATGGCCGACCTCAAGGCCGCCATCAACCGCCTCATCAACCAGCACGCGGCCAGCAGCGACTTCCTCCTCTGGTTCGCCAAGGAGCGCACCGAGGAGTTCGCCGATATCCTCGGGCCGGAGGTGTTCCGCGCCATGCTTTCGGCAATGGAGCGCGACCAGTTCAACGAGAAGCGGTCGAACAAGCTGCGCGATTACATTCTGTCCGACCAGCAACTGGTCGTCGAACTGATCAGTTCGGCGGACATTGATCTCATCAAGGACATGACCCGCGCGCTTCAGTTGTCGCCCGTCTTCGACGACCTCGAGAAGCGCCTCCTGCTCGGCTGGATTGTGAAGACGTTCCCGGTGATTCAGCCGCTCATTTCCGGCACGCAGACCAAGCAGGACAACACCCTCTGGGTTTCGTGGGAGAGCCTGGAAAAGGCCAAGCAGGAATATCACGAACTGGTCGAAAAGAAGATTCCGGCCAACTCGAAGGAGATCGCCATCGCCCGCAGCTACGGGGATCTCAGCGAGAATCACGAGTTCAAGGCGGCGAAGGAAATGCAGGCCGTGCTGATGCGCCGCAAGGCCGAACTGGAAATCGCCCTCGACCGCGCTCGGGGGACGGATTTCGCGAACGCCCGCACCGATGTCGTGGGCATGGGCACCATCGTGTATCTCACCGACCTGGAAGCCAACCAGCCCGAGAAGCTGACCATCCTCGGCGCATGGGACGATGACCCGGAAAAGGGCATCATCAGCTACCTGACCCCGGTGGCTCAGGCGTTGCTCAACAAGAAGGTCGGCGACCAGGTCGAATTCGAGGTGCATGGCACGCGCCACCACCACCGCATCGAACGGATCGAGGCGGTGGCCCCCCGACCGGCGCCCGCCGGGGCGGAGGCAGGTTGATTTCCCCTCCGGAGGCGTTCCCCCGCGCCGCCCGGCCCCGACGTTTGCCGGGCCAGCCGCATGAAAAAGCCCTCGTTGCTGGTCATCTTTCTGACCGTTTTTCTGGACCTCGTCGGGTTCGGCATCGTGCTGCCCCAATTGCCCCTGTTCGCCGAGACCTACCAGGCCGGCGGACTGGCCCTGGGCTTGTTGATGGCCTCTTTTTCCGCGATGCAGTTCCTGTTTGCGCCGTGGTGGGGCCGGTTGTCCGATCGCATTGGGCGCCGCCCGGTGCTGCTGATCAGCATCGCCGGGTCGGCGGTGGCGTATGTGTGGTTTGCGCTCGCCACGCGATTGGAGGGCCAGACGGCGCTGGCCATGATCATCGCCTCGCGCGTGTTTGCCGGATTTTGCGGTGCCAACATCACGGTCGCCCAGGCCTACATCGCCGACATTACCCCCCCGGAGCAGCGCTCCAAGCGGATGGGATTGATCGGCATGGCCTTCGGGCTGGGTTTCGTTTTCGGTCCGTGGATCGGTGGCAAGAGCGCGGTGTGGTTGGGGCCGGGGGGTCCGGGCTGGGTCGCGGGGGGGGGGGGGTGCCCCCCCCCTCTCCTTCCCCTCCCCCCCCCCCCCCCCAAACAACCACGACCAACAAAGGAGGAGAAAC
>JBKBTZ010000074.1:0-16641 GCA_046290825.1 Limisphaerales bacterium | reverse complement strand
GCGGCAAGTTGCCGCCCAAAACGGCCAAGTTGGCCGTTCCACCCATACCGACGACATGTTTCCGGCTTACACCCCCTGGCAAAATACTGAGATGCGCCCAAGACGTTGCCGGGCACACTTTCTTCTGCCGCGGAACCAAACCGCTGGCTCCGCCGTGCGGCAAAAGTTATCGGCGGTTTGCCGACCGCCGCTCCGCCACCGCAGGAACGTCCGACGTCCGGCGCCCGTTGCCACGGACCGGGTCAGACAAAATAAAGGAACCACAAGGCGGCGCCGACAATCACCGTGGGGACCAGGGCGCCGAGGAACAGGCCGAGCGGCGAGATGCCTTCCTCGAAATACTTGTTGAGGATGGCCTGTCCGGCCGGGTTCGGGGCATTGGCGATGACCGTCAGTCCCCCGCCCGTCACGGCTCCCGCCACGATGGCGTGTTTCATGCCATCCGTCATGTTCGGCACCAGCGTGGAAAGATAGGTGATGGCGGCGTTGTCGTTGAACGCGGTCAACACCGACGCGCCGAGGAACATGGGGAACTCACCCAGCCGCCGCAACACCGGTTCAATCCACCATTGCTGCAGGCCACCGTGAATGACCAGCCCGGCGAGGAAGAAGCCAACCAGGATCGGCGAGCGCAACTCGAGCCGGTCCTGAAAGTGTTCCGTGGCCTGGTGGAAGGCGATGAAGAACAGAAACCCACCCACCAGGAAGACCGGGTGGTGCGCGTTCAGCACGGTCCACGTCAGCAACAGCAGATGCACCCCCGTGATCCAGGCAGGCAGGGGCCGCTCCTTGCGGGTTTCGGCCTGCGCCTGCCCCCGGGCCTGCGCGGCGGCCAGGGCGGCAAAGTCCTTGCGGAACACGGCAAAATACAGCGCGGTCGCCGCCATGATGCCGACCGCCGCCTGCCAGCCGAAATGCTCAAACATGAAGGGCAGGCTCCAGCCCCATTTGCCGGCCACCATCAACACCGGCGGCGCGGCAAAATTGGTCAGCGTGCCACCCACCGAGATGTTGACGAAGAGCAGGCCCAGCGTGGCATAAGCAAAGGCGGGCCGCGGTTTGAACCGGTAAAACTGCCGCGCCAGCAGCGACGCGGAAATGGTCATTGCCGCCGGTTCGGTGATGAACGACCCCAGCAGGGGTCCCAGCACGAGGATCGCGGCCCACCACGCCGCCGGTCCACCGCCCGCCAGCGCCGCCACCCGGCGCAGCAGTTCCTCCGCCAGATGCAGCACCGGGCGCGTGGCCGAAATGGCCATGATCACCACGACGAAAATCGGTTCGTGATAGCCCACACCGTAATCCACGTAGTTCAGCATCTCGTCGGGGCCAACCTGCAACATCATTATCAGCATCAGCGGCGCCACCCAGATGCCGAACACCGCCTCCACCTCGCCGAGGAAATGCATCAGATGCGCCTTGACGCTGGCCGCCTCGGCCCCCGTGCGCCGATGCCGCTCCGCGAGCACATGCGCCCAGTGCCGGAACTTTTGCGTCAGGAACGTGTGGATCACCGCGCCAAAGAACAGCAACGTCGCCCAGAGGTTGAAGGGCTGGACCTCGACCCGGTGGCGCAACACCTCCCACACGCTGGTGAAATGACTGTCCGCGTAGGATTCCAAGGGCGGCGGAAAGGCGTGCGTGCCCCCGCCGTCGCCCGCGGCGAAGGCGGACACCGCTGTCAAAATCGCGAGGCCGGCCAGCCAGCCGCCGGCCCGGGCAAACCTGGAAAAGGGATTCATGAGCGCCACGACCGCGCGAACTTTGCCGGAACCGCCCCGCAGGGCAATCGCGATTGCGCCCGGCGGTGGACCGGCGGTTTCCCGCTTTTTCAGTGTGCGCCGGGCCGCTAGGCTCGCCGCATGACTTTGGCGGTGGGACAAATCGTGACGTTGACCATCACGGACATCGCGTTCGGCGGCGAGGGCGTCGGACGCGTGGACGAGTTCGTGGTGTTTGTGCCGTTCGTGGCGGCGGGTGAGGTGGTGGAGGCGGAACTGCTCGAGGTGAAGAAAAACTTCGCCCGCGCCCGGCTGGTGCGCGTGGTGCAGACGTCGCCCGACCGGGTGACGCCGGCCTGCCGGCATTTCGGCGCGTGCGGCGGCTGCCAGTATCAACACCTCGATTACGCCGCGCAGTTGCGGATGAAGCACAAACAGGTGGCGGACCTGTTCCAGCGGCTGGGTGGGCTGGACCCGGCGATCGTGGCGCCCGTGGTGGGCTGTCCCGCGCCCTACGGCTATCGCAATCGCATCATGATCCGCAGCCAGTGGAACAAACCGGAACAGCGGCTGAACATCGGTTTCGTGCGGCACGATGGCGGGCTGGTGGAGGACGTGTTCGAGTGCAAAATCGCGGAGCCGGCCTTGAACGCGGAGATCGCCCGTGTGCGGCGAAACCCGCCGCCCCGGGGCGGCCTCAAGGTGGTGCTGCGGATTCCGCCGGAAGGCTGGCAGGTGCCGCCGGATTCTTTTTTCCAGAACAACTTCCACCTGCTGCCCCAAATGGTGGACACCGTGCGCCAGATGCTGCGGGCGGGCGGCACGCGACATCTGGTGGACGTGTATTGCGGCGTCGGCTTCTTCGCGATCGAACTGGCGGGTGACGTCGAGTCGTTTGCCGGCGTGGAATACGACCGCATGGCCATCCGCGCGGCGCAGGCCAATGCCCGGACGCGCGGCGCGGCGAACGGCGAGTTCGTGGCGGGCAGCGCGGAGGAAAAGCTGCCGGAACTGCTCGCGCGGTTCACCCCGGAGGCCACCACCGTGCTCCTCGACCCGCCGCGCAAGGGCTGCCTGCCGCCCACCATCGAACTGCTGCGCCAGACGCGGCCCGCGCAGGTGATCTACGTTTCCTGCCACCCGGCGACGATGGCGCGGGACTTGAACGCCTTCACTGCGGACGGTGTCTTTGAAGTGAAACGCGTGGTGCCGCTCGACATGTTCCCGCAAACGCAGCACATCGAATGTGTGGCCGACCTGCGCCGAATCGTAACGACTTGAAGCCTTGCCAACCCCGGCAGCGTTCGTTCAACTCACTCAAATTCAAATGGCCACCGCCCCAACCGCCCTGTTTCAACGCCGGTTTGCCACCGCCCTGCTCCCGTGGGTCATCGCCTTGGCGGGCTTGGCGCTCTACCTCACCACGCTCAACCACTGGGTCACGCTCCAGAGCGTGGGCGTGGTGGCGCAGACGGCGGGCTGGCAGTGGATTCCCGACCTGACGCGCCCGTTGCTGTATCTCGTGCTGGCACCGTTCCGGCTGTTGCCCGAGGCGCTGATTCCGCCGGCCCTGAACGTGTTCAACGCGGTGCTGGCCGCGCTGGTGCTGGCGTTGCTGGCCCGCTCGATCGCGCTGCTGCCCCACGACCGCACCGCCGACCAGCGCGAGCTGGAAGACGATGAGAACGGCCTGCTTTCGGGCCGTCTGGCCTGGCTGCCGCCGGTCCTGGCCTGCGCGGGAATCGGCCTGCAGATTTCCTTCTGGGAGAACGCCACCGCGATGACGGGCGAGATGCTCGACCTGTTGCTCATCGCCTACGTGATCCGCTCGCTGCTGGAATTTCGCGTGGATGGCCGCCACCGATGGATTTACCGGGCAGCGCTGCTTTATGCGGCGGGCATGACCAACAACTGGGCGCTCGTCGGACTGGCCCCGGTCTTTCTGGTGGCGATTATCTGGATCAAGGGCATCAGCTTCTTCAACGGGCAGTTCATCGCGCGGCTGATCGGCTGGGGGTTGGCGGGCCTTTTGTTTTACCTCGTCATGCCGCTGGTGCAGAGTTTTGCCGAGGTGGGCCGGATTCCCTTCTGGGACGGGCTGCGGGAACAGTTGCTGGCGCAGAAGCGCGCGCTGGGGACGATCTGGGCGTTTTTCAAGGACAACTACCGCGTGGTGGTGCTGGCCGCGCCGAGCCTGCTGCCGCTGGCGTTCATCGCGCTGCGCTGGCGTTCATCGTTCGGCGACAACAGCCCCATCGGCATCTTCATCACCAAGGGCATCTTCCACATCGTCCACGCGCTGTTCCTCGGCGTGGGCTTGCTGGTGCTGTTCAGCCCGCCGTGGAGTCCGCGCCAGATCGTGCCCGGGATGCCGTTCCTGCTGCACTACTACCTGTGCGCGCTGACGGTGGGCTACTGTGCGGGATATTTTCTGGTCATTGGCCGCGCGGCGTTCACGGGTCGGCGGATTCCGGGCTGGGTCAAGCTGGCCGGCACCGTGGCGATGGCGGCCCCCGTGGCGATGTTGGTGATCGTGCCGCCCGCGCTTTTCGCCCGCAACGCGGCGCTCGTCCAGCTCAACAACCGCCGCCTGCTGGACGATTACGCGCGCCGCACCGCCGAGCACCTGCCCGCCGCGCCGGCGATGGTGTTGAGCGACGACCCCCGCTGGCTGGCGGTGGTGCGCGCCCACCTGGTCCGCACCGGCAAGGCGAAGGATGTGCTGTTCTACGACACGCGGCTGGCGGGGATGACCGAATACCACCGCGCGCAAGTCCGGCAGCAACCGGGCTGGCCCGCGACGTTCGCGGGGTTCACCAACAACGCGCAGATTCGCCCGTTGTATTTGATCGGTTTCCTGCTCGAGCAATCGCAAACGCGCGCGCTGTGCTATTTGCAGCCGAGTTTCGGTTACTATTTCGAGCGGTTCACGCTCCAGCCCCGCGGCACGGCCTATCCGCTGATTCCGGCCGCGACCAATGACTTTCGCAATCCTCCGCTGCCCGCCGAGGTGGTGGCGCTGAACGAGCAGTTCTGGAGCCGCTTCGACGCCGAGGTGCGGCCCGCGCTCGAACGCGGCCTCGTGGATGAGGAGGCGCCCATCACCCCGGCCTGGAAAGCGAAGCTCTACGGCCAATTGCATCTCACGCCCGAGCGCAGCCTCACCGCCGAGGCGCTCGCCAACTTCTATGCCCGCGCCGCCACATATTGGGCGGTGGAAATGCAGAAGCTCGGCCAGTGGGAGGCCGCCGCGCAACATCTGCGCCGCGCGCTCGACCTGTTCCCCGCGAACATCGCCGCCGAGATGAACCTCGAGTTCAACGAGACCTACCGCGCCGGCAAGCCCGCCCCCGGGGCCATCTCGAAATCCATCGAGGACCGCTTTGGGCGCTACCCCGACTGGAACGCGGTGATCAACAACTGCGGTCCGTTCGATGACCCGCGCTTCACTTTCGAGCAGGCCCGGGTGTTTCTCCAGGGCGGCAACTACCGGCAGGCGCTGAACCATTTGATCCGCGCGGCAGAGCTGGAACCGGCGTCCCTCACCCCGCGCCTCTGGCTGGCTGACGTGTGGATCCAGTTGAACCGCCCCGCCGAGGCGCTGGCGCTGGTGACGGACATCCGCGGTCGCGCCGCGCATTTCGGCCTGAACGCGACCAACGAGCACCACCTGGTCCGCGTCGAGGCCGCCGCTCGGTTCCGCGCGGGCGAAACCAATGCCGCGCGGGACCTCCTCGAGCGCGCCCTCGCCCGGCCCGGCGCGCCCGACGAGCTGCGCCTCGCCGCCACGCAGCTTTACCTCCAATACGGTCTGTTCGCGGAGGCGGTCGCGCAGTTCGACATCGCGCTGGCGAAGAACCCGGCGGACGTGCTCTCGCACGCCAACCGCGGCTACGCCTGCCTTCAGTTGAATCGGATCCACGACGCCCTCGAGTCCCTCAACCGCGCCCTCGAACTCGACAGCCGCAACAACGTGGTCCGCCTCAACCGCGCCATCGCCCGCTACCGCGCCGGTCTGTATGCCGAGGCCCGGGCGGATTACGAAGAGCTGCTCGCCGCGTCGCCCGAGGCCTTCCAGGCGCACTTCGGCCTGGGCGAGGTGGCCATGGCCCAGCAGGACAAGGCCGGGGCGCTGCGGCACTACGAAAACTACCTCCGGACCGCACCGCGCCAGACCGCCGAATACCTCCAGGTCAGCAACCGGGTGGTCGAGCTGCGCGCGGGACGGTAGCCGGGGTCCGGCGGGAAAAGCCTTTGCGCGGGACGGGGGACCGGCCTAGGCTCCGCGCCGTCGTCCACAAGGCATCATGCAAGCTTCCACCGCATCCCGGCCGGCGCGCCCGCACTATCCGCCGGGCTTTCGCGCCCGGCGCGGACTCAACTGGGGTTCCCTCGGCCTGATGTATGCGGCCTACTACATGTGCCGCTACAACTTCCGCTTCGCCACGCCGGGGATGCAGGCGGAGTTCGGGTTCACCACCACGCAGATCAGCGACATGCTGGCCATCTGGTCGCTCACCTACGGCACGGGCCAGCTCGTCAACGGGCTGCTGACCGACCGGATTGGCGGGAAGCGTTCCATGCAGATCGGCGCGTTCGGCACGATTCTCGTGAACCTGCTCATGGGCTTCCTGCCGTTGCTGGCCCTCGGCGGCGCGCTGGCGGCCGCGGCAAAATTCCTGTTCCGCGCGGAATCCCTGGACCCGGCCTTCCTTGCCATCGCGGCGGTGTGGCTGGTCAACGGCTGGTTTCAGTCCTTCGGCGCGCCGGGGATGATCAAGATCAACGCCGCCTGGTTCCAACGGATGGAACGCGGCACCTTTGCCGGCATCTTCGGTTTCATGATCCAGATGGGCCAGGTGGCCAGTTCGAAGCTGTCCCCGCTCATTCTCAACGGCATTTCCCTCGGCGTGCTGGTCATCGCCCCCGGGCAATGGCGTTGGTTGTTCATCCTGCCGCCGATGGTCACGCTGGTGGTGGCGGTCTTCATGAGTTTCGCAGCCAAACCGTCGCCGGACGACGCCGGATATCCGGGCGTGATTCAGGATGAAATAGACAATTCCGCCGGCGTGACGGTGTCGCTCAAGGATTCGTTCAAGACCATTTTCACCCATCCGCTGGTGTGGTTTTACGCCGCCGCCTACGCCTGCACGGGGGCCGTGCGGACCAGTTCCGACCAGCTCGCCATTTTGTATTTCCAAGAGCAACTGGGGATGAACATGAAACAGGACATTCCCGGCGTGGTGGCCTGGACGCTGGCGGCCATGCCGATGGCAGCGGTGGGCGGGTCGCTGGCCTCCGGCTGGATCTCGGACCGGTTCTTCCGGGGCCACCGCTCGCCCGTGGCCATGACGCTGTATTTCTTCGAAGCCCTGGTCATCGGGATTGCGGCGGTGCTGCTGCTCCGCGGGCTGGTCGGGCCGACGCCCGCTGGTATTATCGTCGGCTGCGGCATCCTGATCTTGATCGCCCTGACGGCCAATTCGACCCACTCGATTGTCGGGGCCGCCGCGCCGATGGACATTGGGGGAAAGAAGATGGCGGGTTTTGCGGCGGGCGTGATTGATTCCTTTCAATACTACGGCGGCGCCCTTTCGCTCATCATCACCGGCCGCGTTCTGGATGCCACCAAGGAGCAGCACGGCTGGCTTTTCTGGTATGTCATTATGGCGGGCTTCGGCGTCATGGGTGGCGTGGCCATGCTTCTGGTCATGCACAAGCAGCGCCGCCTCGCCCGGCAGGCGGCGACCGAGGCGTGAGCGAGACCGGCGGGTTGTCCCGCCCCACCGGAAGGAACCTCCGGCAAGTCATTGGGAGCGGGCGAAGCCGCGGTGGAGCGCAAATTTTTTGGCCGGGCCGTGTGCGCTGTCCCCGTCGCCCCGCCGGTAGAACGTTTCTCTTTTTCCGCGTTTAGCTCGCGCTACTTCTGATTGTCCATCGCAACCGTGCCAGGTTTACGGCCCCGCCCGTCGGCCCGGCCAGGCGGTTGCGCGGAAATTTTTTAATGACACTGTGGGGAAGCGCATGTTTGATATGCGCCGCGCTGGCAGGGACGGGGTTCCGGTCAGCGCCATTTTCCGGTGTCTGAGCGCGTGGTTCAGCCGGGTCAACTCCCCGGCGGCCCAGGAAGGCGGTGGCTTCACCCGGCAAGGTTCGTGACGGCGCGTGAAGTCTGCCCGCCGACGGCGCGCCGCCGCGCGGCAGCGGAAAGCATCCAGCAGCATGAGCACAGTGAACAGCAGCAGCAACACGCCGCCCGGCGGTCCGCAACTGGACCTGCCGCCGCGGCAGGGCCTGTATGACCCGCAATTCGAGAAGGACGCCTGTGGCGTTGGTTTCGTGGCGAACATCAAGGGCCGTAAATCGCACGACCTCATCCAGCAGGGCCTGCAGATTTTGAAAAACCTCGACCATCGCGGCGCGTGTGGCTGCGAGGTCAACACCGGCGACGGCGCGGGCATTCTCATTCAGATGCCGGACGAGTTTTGCCGCGAGGTGGCCACGCAATCCGGCATCGAGCTGCCGCCGGTTGGCGAATACGGCGTGGCGATGCTGTTTCTGCCGCCCAATCCCCGTTTCCGCCGCAACCTCGAGCTGGCCTTCGAGAAGATCGTCAATTCCGAGGGCCTCGAGTTTCTCGGCTGGCGCACGGTGCCCACGGACAACAGCTCGCTGGGCGAGACGGCGATTGATTCTGAGCCGTTCATCCGGCAGGCGTTCATCGGGCGCGGGCCGGACATCAAGAACCAGTTGGATTTCGAGCGGCGGCTCTACGTGGCCCGCAAGCGCACCTTCACCGAGATCCGCTGCTCGACGATGGACGGCAGCCAGTATTGGTATGTGTGCAGCATGTCCAGCCGGACCCTGGTCTATAAGGGCATGCTGCTCACCCAGCAGGTGGCGAAGTATTTCCCGGACCTGAACAACCCCCGGATGAAGACCGCGCTGGCGCTGGTGCATTCGCGCTTCAGCACGAACACCTTCCCGAGCTGGGCGCGGTCGCACCCCTACCGCTACATCGCCCACAACGGCGAGATCAACACCCTGCGCGGCAACATCAACTGGATGCACGCCCGCGAGGCGCTGTTCGAGTCCGACCTGTTCGGGGACGACATCAAAAAAATTCTCCCCATCGTGGACCCGCACGGCAGCGACTCGGCGATGTTCGACAACGTGCTCGAACTGCTCGTGCTCGCCGGCCGTTCGCTGCCGCACGCGATGATGATGATGATTCCCGAGCCGTGGGCCAACCACGAGTCCATGAGCGACGAGAAAAAGGCGTTCTACGAGTATCACTCCTGCCTCATGGAGCCGTGGGACGGCCCGGCGTGCATCGCGTTTACCGATGGCATCCGCATCGGCGCGTCGCTCGACCGCAATGGTCTTCGCCCGTCGCGTTACTATGTGACCAAGGACGACCTGGTCATCATGGCATCCGAGGTGGGCGTGCTGGACGTGCCGCCGGAAAACATCGCGCAGAAGGGCCGCCTCCAGCCGGGCCGCATGTTCTACATTGACACCGAACAGGGGCGGATCGTCGCCGACGAGGAGATCAAGGCGGAAATCGCCTCGGCCCAGCCCTACCGGCAGTGGCTCAACCAGCACCTGCTCCCGCTCGAGACCCTGCCCGGACCGGCGCAGTTGCCCGAGCCGGACCATTCCACCGTCCTGCAACGCCAGCAGGCCTTCGGCTACACCTTCGAGGACCTGCGCATCATCATGCTCCCGATGGCCCGCGACGGCGTGGAACCGGTTGGCTCGATGGGCACCGACACCCCGCTCGCGGTGCTCAGCAACAAGCCGCAGCCGCTGTTCAACTACTTCAAGCAGTTGTTCGCCCAAGTCACGAACCCGCCGATTGACTGCATCCGCGAGGAAATCGTCACCAGCGCCGAAACGACCATCGGCTCGGAGAAAAACCTCCTGAACCCGGTCCCCGAGAGCTGCCATCTCATCCGGCTCAAATCCCCCATCCTCACCAACGAGGAGTTCGCCAAGCTCAAGCACCTCAACCAGCCGGGCTACCGCTCGATCACCCTGCCCATCCTCTACAAGGTGGGCAAGGGCCACAAAGGCCTCGAAAAGGCCATGAGCGACCTGTGCAAAAACGCCAGCAAGGCCATCGCCCAGGGCATCAACATCCTCGTCCTCTCCGACCGCGGCATTGACGCCGAAAATGCGGCCATCCCGTCGCTCCTCGCCGTCAGCGGCCTGCACCATCATCTCATCCGCGAAGGCACCCGCACCCGGGTTGGCATCGTCCTCGAGTCGGGCGAACCGCGCGAGGTTCACCACTTCGCCCTGCTCATCGGCTACGGCTGCGGCGCCATCAATCCGTATCTCGCCTTCGAGACGCTGGACGACATGATCCGCGAGGGCCTGCTGACCGGTGTGGACCACAAGACCGCCTGCAAGAACTTCGCCAAGGCCGCCGTCAAGGGCGTCATCAAGGTCGCCTCCAAGATGGGCATCTCGACCATCCAGTCCTATCGCGGCGCGCAGATCTTCGAGGCGGTCGGCATCAATGAGACCGTGGTGGACAAGTATTTCACCTGGACGGCCACGCGCGTGGAAGGCGTGGGCATGCCCGAGATCGCCCGCGAGGTGGAACTGCGCCACCGCCACGCCTTCCCGGAGCGGCCCGTCAACGGCCACACCCTGGACGTCGGCGGCCAGTATCAATGGCGCAAGGATGGCGAATACCACCTGTTCAACCCGGACACCGTTCACAAGCTCCAAACCGCCGTCCGCAAGGGCGACTACGCGCTGTTCAAGGAGTATTCCCGGGCGGTCAACGACCAGGAGCAGCACTGGTGCACCCTGCGCGGCCTGCTCCAGTTCAAACCCGGCCAGCCCGTGCCCCTCGAGGAGGTCGAACCGGTCGAGGCCATCATGAAACGCTTCAAGACCGGCGCGATGAGCTATGGCTCGATCTCGAAAGAGGCGCACGAGGCCCTCGCCATCGCCATGAACCGCATCGGCGGCAAATCGAACACCGGCGAGGGCGGTGAGGACCCGGAACGCTACACGTGGACCAACGAACTCGGCGACTCGAAGAATTCCGCCATCAAGCAGGTCGCCTCCGGCCGGTTTGGCGTCACCAGCCAATATCTGGTCAACGCGAAGGAACTGCAGATCAAGATGGCGCAGGGGGCCAAGCCTGGCGAAGGCGGCCAGTTGCCCGGCCAGAAGGTTTATCCGTGGGTGGCCAAGACCCGTCACTCCACCCCCGGCGTGGGTCTCATCTCGCCCCCGCCGCACCACGACATCTACTCCATCGAGGACCTCGCGGAACTCATCCATGACCTCAAGAACGCCAACCGCCATGCCCGCGTCAGCGTCAAGCTCGTGGCCGAGGTTGGCGTTGGCACCATTGCCGCCGGTGTGGCCAAGGCCCACGCCGACGTGGTGCTCATTTCCGGTTACGACGGCGGCACCGGCGCCTCCCCGCAAAGCTCCATCAAGCACGCGGGCATCCCGTGGGAACTCGGCCTGGCCGAAACCCACCAGACGCTCGTGCTCAACAACCTCCGCTCGCGCATCGTCGTCGAGACCGACGGGCAGTTGAAGACCGGCCGGGACGTCGTCATTGCCGCCCTCCTCGGGGCCGAGGAATTCGGCTTCGCCACCGCGCCGTTGGTCACCCTCGGCTGCATCATGATGCGCGTGTGCCATTTGAACACCTGCCCGGTCGGGGTGGCCACCCAGGACCCCGAACTGCGCAAACGCTTCACCGGCGACCCGGCGCACACCGTCAACTTCATGCGGTTCGTCGCCCAGGAGGTCCGCGAATTAATGGCCCAACTGGGCTTCCGCACGCTCAACGAAATGGTCGGCCGCACCGACCGGCTCGAACCGCGCGCGGCCGTGGACCACTGGAAGGCCAAGGGGCTGGACTTCAGCAAAATCCTCTACCAGCCCGAGGCCGGTCCCGAAGTGGGCCGCTATTGCCAGATGCCGCAGGACCACGGCATCGAGCGGTCGCTCGACATGACGACCCTGCTCGAAATCTGCAAGCCGGCGATCGAGCGGGGTGAGCCGGTGCGGGCCAAACTCCCCGTGCGCAACGTCAACCGCGTTGTCGGCACCATCACCGGCAGCGAGGTCACCCGCAAATACGGGGCCGCCGGCCTGCCCGAGGACACCATTCAAATCCACTTCACCGGCAGCGCGGGCCAGAGCTTCGGGGCGTTCCTGCCCAAGGGCATGACCTTCACCCTTGAGGGCGACGCCAACGACTACCTCGGCAAGGGCCTCAGCGGCGGCAAGCTCATTCTCTATCCCCCCGCCGGGAGCACCTTCGTGCCCGAGGAAAACATCATCACCGGCAACGTGGCCCTCTACGGCGCCACCAGCGGCGAGGTCTATATCCGCGGCATGGCGGGCGAGCGCTTCTGCGTCCGCAACTCCGGCGTCAAGGCGGTGGTCGAAGCCGTGGGCGACCACGGTTGCGAATACATGACCGGCGGCGTCGTGGTGGTGCTCGGGCCGACCGGCCGCAACTTCGCGGCCGGCATGTCCGGCGGCATCGCCTACGTCCTCGATGAGAAGGGCGACTTCCCCATCCGCTGCAACCAGCAGATGGTCGGGCTGGAAAAACCCGATGCCGAGGACTTCGCCACGCTCAAGGCCATGATCGAAAACCACGCGATCAACACCCGCAGCACGCGCGCCGCGAAAATCCTCGCCGATTGGGACCGGATGCGCACCCGCTTCGTCAAGGTGATGCCCAAGGACTACAAGCGCATGCTGGAGAAGATCAAGGAGGCCGAGGCCGCCGGACTTACCGGCGAGGCCGCCCTCATCGCCGCCTTCGAGGCCAACGCGAAGGACAAGGCCCGCGTCGGCGGCGGTTGAGCGTCGCCCGGCACCGCACCCCCAACCCCGTTTTGACATGGCCAAACCCACTGGTTTCCTGGAATACGCGCGCGAACTGCCGCAGGACCGCGACGCGCTCAAGCGCCTCGCCGACTGGAACGAGTTCCACAACCATGCCCCCGAGCCGAAACTGCGCGAGCAGGCGGCCCGCTGCATGGATTGCGGCATCCCCTACTGTCACACCGGCCGCATCCTCAGCGGGATGGCCAGCGGCTGTCCCATCAACAACCTCATCCCCGAGTGGAACGACCTCGTTTACCGCGGGCTGTGGCACGAGGCGCTCGAGCGGCTCCACAAGACCAACAACTTTCCCGAGTTCACCGGGCGCGTCTGTCCCGCCCCCTGCGAAGGCTCCTGCACCGTCGGCCTGAACGGTCTGCCCGTCACCATCAAGGAGATCGAGTGCAGCATCATTGACAAGGGCTGGGAAAACGGCTGGGTCAAACCCGAGCCGCCTGCCAAGCGCACCGGCAAGAAGGTCGCCGTCATTGGCTCCGGCCCCGCCGGCCTGTGCGCCGCCGCCCAGCTCAACAAGGCCGGCCACTGGGTCACCGTCTTCGAGCGCGCCGACCGCCCCGGCGGCCTGCTCATGTATGGCATCCCCAACATGAAGCTCGACAAGGAGCAGATCGTGATGCGCCGCATCCGTCAGCTCGAGCGCGAGGGTGTCGCCTTCCAGTGCAACACCGAGGTGGGCCGCGATGTGACCGCCGCCCAGATCCTCGAGGATTTTGACGCCGTGGTCCTCTGCACCGGTGCCACCAAACCCCGCGACCTGCCCATCCCCGGCCGGGACGCTGCCGGCGTCCACTTCGCCATGGAATTCCTGCACGGCAACACCAAGGCCCTGTTGGACGGCACCGAGCCGCCCATCTCCGCACGAGGCAAGGATGTCGTGATCATCGGTGGCGGCGACACCGGCACGGACTGTGTCGGCACCTCACTCCGGCATGGTTGCCGGTCCGTGGTGCAGATCGAAATCCTGCCCCGCCCCCCCGAACGGCGCGCGCCCGACAATCCGTGGCCCGAATGGCCCAAGGTTTACAAGATGGACTACGGCCAGGAGGAGGCCGCCGCGAAGTTCGGTGCCGACCCGCGCATCTACCTCACCACGGCCAAGCAATTCGAGACCGACGCCGATGGCCGCGTGAAGGCCGTGCATACCGTCCAAATCCGCTGGGAGCGGAACGACAAGGGCCAGTTCGTGCCCAAAGAGGTGCCGGGCACGGAAAAGGTGGTCCCCGCCCAGCTCGTTCTGTTGGCGATGGGCTTCCTCGGTCCGGAGCAGCCGCTGCTGGACCAGTTCGGCGTCGAGCGCGACGCCCGCTCCAACGTCAAGGCCGAGCACGAGAAATACATCACCAACGTCCCGAAGGTGTTCGCGGCCGGCGACTGCCGCCGCGGTCAGAGCCTGGTGGTCTGGGCCTTCAACGAGGGCCGCGGTGCCGCGCGGGAAGTGGACCGGTTTCTGATGGGCGCAACGGACTTGCCGTGAGGTGCGAGCCTGCGCCGGGCGTGCGGTGGCGGCGCTTCAAATCTTTACGCCGAAGAGCCGCTCATGCTCCTGGATCGCGTAGCGGTCCGTCATGCCCGCCAGGTAATCACACACCGCCCGGTGCAGGCCGTCCTTTTTGATGCGTTTGCGGCTCAGCGAGCCGATTTCCTTGGGATGCTCCAGAAAGTGCCGGAATAACTCCTCCAGCATCCGCACGGCGCGCATGTTCGGCTGGTGGACCACGGGGTTGAAATAGAGGTTCCGGTAAAGATAGTCCCGCAGCTCGAGGTTTTGGGACCGGCGCTTCGGGCTGTATTGCACCAGCGCCCGGGGCTGAAGGCGGACCTCGTCGGCGCTTCGCACGCCCGCCGCGGCGATCAACTCCTCGCTGCGCTCCACCACGTCCTTCACCTGCATGTCAATCAACGTGCGGATGGTGAAGTAACGGCGGGATTCGTCGTCCGCCAGCGGGCCAAACTGCTTTTCCACCGCCCGCGCGGCGATGCGCCACAGTTCGACGTGTTTGCGCAGTTGCTTTTCGTCCAGCAGGCCGGCGTCAAGGCCGTCATCGAGGTCGTGGCTGTAGTAGGTGATTTCGTCGGCCAGGTTTGCCACCTGCGCTTCGAGGCTGGAGGATTTCGCGTCGAACCCCTTGCGTTTGCTGGGATGGTCGTAGGCGGTGTAGTGCTTGACCAGTCCCTCGCGCACCTCCCAGGTCAGGTTCAACCCCGGGAAGCTGGGATACTTTTGTTCCAGCTCCTCGACGATGCGGAGGCTCTGGCGGTTGTGCTCAAAGCCGCCGTGGCCCTTCATCAACCGCGCCAGTGCCGTCTCCCCCTTGTGGCCGAAGGGCGAGTGGCCCAGGTCATGCGCCAGCGCGATGGTTTCGCACAAATCTTCGTTCAAGCGAAGCGCGCGGGCAATGTTCCGCGAGATGGCCGCCACCTCGATGGTGTGCGTGAGCCGCGTGCGGAGGTGGTCGCCCGTGCCGTTCAGAAACACCTGCGTCTTGTATTCCAGCCGGCGGAAGGCGCGGCTGTGGATGACGCGGTCGCGGTCGCGCTGATAATGCGTCCGCCACTCGGGCGGTTCCTCGCGGTATTTGCGCCCCCGGGTGTCGGCGCTGAACTGGGCATAAGGCGCGAGGATGAGGCGCTCCTGCTCTTCCAGTTGTTCGCGGGTGCGGGGCATGGTCAACGGAAGTCGAGGCCCTCCAGCGCAATGCCGCGCAGTTCCAAGATGCGGCGGATCACGTCCTCGATGAGATTGTTCGGGCAGGAGGCGCCCGCGGTGATGCCGACGGTGACCGGCCCGGGCGGCAGCCAGCCGTGCGTCTCGCGTTCCGCGCCGGCGTGCAGATCGAAATGCGTGATGGTGTCCAGCGAGCGGATCTTCGCGGCGTTCTTGATGAAAAACGTGGGCAGCTTTTCCTGCCCCATCTCGGCCAGGTGCGAGGTGTTCGACGAATTGTAGCCGCCGATGACGAGCAGCAGGTCCAGCGGCTCGGCCAGCAGCCGGGTCAGCGCGTCCTGCCGGTCCTGTGTCGCGCCGCAGATGGTGTCGAAGAAACGGAAATGCCGGTCCAACTCCGCCGCGCCGTAGCGATCCAGCATCGCCTGGCGCAGCCGGCGCTGCACCTCCTCGGTTTCGCCGCGCAGCATCGTGGTCTGGTTGGCCACGCCGATGGCGACGAGGTGCTGGTCTGGATCGAAGCCCGGCGAGTGTGCGCCCTTGAATTTCTCGAGGAAGGCCGCGCGGTCGCCGCCGTGGCGGATATAATGGCAGACGTAATCGGTCTCTTCGAGATTGAACACCACCAGGTAATGCCCTCCGTCGGCGGGCGAGGCCTGCGAACTGGTGGCCTTGGTCTCCTCGTGCCAGGCCTTGCCGTGGATGACGCTGGTGACGCGGTCGCGCGAGTATTGCCGCACGCGCTTCCACACGCTCATCACGTCGCCGCAGGTGGTGTCCACGAAGCGGCAGCCCCTGGCTTCCAGCAGCCGGCGCGTGGCCACCTCCGTGCCGAAGGCGGGAATGATGACCACATCGTCGCGTTGCAGGTCGGCGATGTCCGCGTCCTTGTGTTTGCCGGACAGGAACCGGATGCCCATGCCGCGCAACTGGTCGTTCACATCGGGGTTGTGGATGATCTCGCCCAGGATGTAGAGCGGCTGGTCGGGAAAAACCTTGCGCGCGGCGTAGGCCAGGTCAATCGCCCGCTCGACGCCATAGCAGAAGCCGAACTCCTTCGCGAGGCGGATCGTGACATCGCCGGCCGAAAGCCGATGGCCGTTGGCCCGCAAACGCTCGACCAGTTCGCTGCGGTAATGCCGCTCGACCTGGGCCTGCACGGCCTCCATCACGTCGGGCCGACGCAGGTTGATTTTGGGGGCCGGTGCCGAAATTGACATGGGCCGCAATCTACCACCGCTGCCCACAGCGTCGAGCCGGAAGGCGGGACGGTCGCTGCTTCGGGCGCATCTCAGTATTTTGCAAGGGGGTGTAAGCGGGAAACATGTCGTCGGTATGGGTGGAACGGCCAACTTG
>JBKBTZ010000073.1:4228-16759 GCA_046290825.1 Limisphaerales bacterium | reverse complement strand
GGCGAGGTGGCCGACGCCATTCGGCGTGGTGGGGAGCTGGCCCGGCGCAACATGGTCGGCGTTTCGCTGGCCGGTCCCACCATTCCGCACGAGGTGTTTTCCCATTATGACGGCGCGCGGGTGTTGTTGCGCCCCGCCTCTCCTGGCACGGGCATCATCGCGGGCAAGACCGTTCGCGCCGTGCTCGAATCGGCGGGGGTGAAGGACATTCTCAGCAAATCGCTCGGCTCGAAGAACGCCGCCAACGTCGTGAAGGCCACCTTGAACGCCCTGTTGAGCCTGCGTCCGCGGGAGGAGATTTTCGCCGCCCGTGGTCGTCGGGTGGAATCGGCTTCGGCTGCGGCCTGATTTCCCAATTTATGCGTCTCCACAATCTCAAACCCAACCCGGGTGCCAAGCACCGCCGCAAGCGGCTTGGCCAGGGCGAATCCAGCGGTCACGGCAAAACGAGCGGTCGCGGCGGCAAGGGCCAGTCGGCGCGTTCCGGCGGCTCGATTCGCATCGGCTTCGAGGGTGGCCAGATGCCCCTCTACCGCCGCATGCCCAAGCGCGGCTTCAACAATGCGCGGTTCGCCACGGTCCATGCCCCCGTGAACGTTTCGGCACTGAATGAGTTTGCTGACGGCGCCCGGGTGGACGAGGCCGCCTTGCGGGCCGCCGGGCTGGCGGGCAAGGCCAAGGACGGCGTCAAGATTCTCGGTGATGGCGAGTTGAAGAAAAAGCTCACCGTGGTGGCCAGTGCCTTTAGTGCGTCGGCCCGCGCCAAGATTGAAGCCCTTGGGGGAACCTGTGAACTGGTGGTCAAACCCGCCCCGCAGGTGCCGCGTCACGCGCCCCGTAGCTGATTCCCGGTTTTCCGGTCATGCTCGCCAACATCGTCAACACCTTCCGCAACTGCCTGAAAATTCCCGAGCTGCGCTCGCGGATTCTGTTCACGGTGGCGATCTTGGCGGTTTGCCGCCTGGCTGCGCTCATCCGCGTGCCGGGGCTGGACGGCACCGAACTGGCCAAGTTTTTCGCCGAACAGGCCAACAACGCCTCGGTGCTGGGGATGTATAGCCTCTTCACCGGCGGCGCGCTTGAGCATTGCGCGGTGGGCGCATTGGGCATCATGCCCTACATCAGTGCCACGATCATCCTGCAGTTGCTCACGGCGGTGGTGCCACAGTTGAGCAAGCTGGCGCGGGAGGAGGGGGGCCGGACCAAGATCATCCAATATGGCCGGTATCTGACCGTGGTTCTTTGCCTTGGCCAGGGTTATCTGATGGCCCTTGGCTGGGAGCATCCGGAAAAGATTTTCGGCGCGGGCATTGGCCAGTTGCTTTTGCCCGCCTACACCGAGGGCTGGATGATCTGGGTGTATCGTTTCCAGACCGTCCTGATTCTGACCGCCGGCACGATGCTGCTGATGTGGCTCGGCGAGCAGATCACCGAGCGCGGCATTGGCAACGGCATCTCGCTGATCATCACCGTGGGCATCCTTGCCCGCCTGCCCCAGGCCGGCCAGGCGCTCTGGGACATGTTCTTTGGCGTGGCGGCGGGGGAGACCAAGTTCAAATTCGCCGAGGCCGCCATCCTGCTGGCCCTCCTGGCGCTGGTCATCGCCGGCGTTATCGCGGTGGTGCAGGCGCAGCGGAAGATTCCCGTCCAGTATGCGCAGCGCGCCGTGGGGCGCAAAGTGTTTGCCGGCGGGACCTCGTTCCTGCCCCTCAAAGTCAATCACGCCGGCGTGATGCCGATCATCTTTGCCTCCGCCATCCTGATGTTCCCGCAGAAGATTTTTCAGAGCCTGGCCGGGGTGGTCGAACAGCCGTTCCTGAAAGGCACCTTCACGTGGCTTCAGATCAATCTGAACCACGACGCCGCCTTTTACACCTTCTGCTACGCGCTGATGATTCTGTTCTTCTCGTATTTCTGGGTTGCGACCCAGTTCAACGAACTTCAGATCGCCGATGACCTGAAGAAGAACGGCGGCTACATTCCCGGCGTTCGTCCGGGCACCGCCACCAGCGATTACCTGCATTACACGATGACCCGGATCACCCTGGCGGGAGCCATCTTCCTGGTCATCATCGCCGTGATCCCGTCGCTCCTGTATGACTGGCTGGGCATTCCGTGGGCGGTCGGGCAATTTTTTGGCGGCACGTCGCTGCTGATCACGGTGGGCGTGGTGCTGGACACGTTGCGCCAGATGGAATCGCACCTGTTGATGCGCCATTACGACGGGTTCCTGAAAAAGGGCCGGGTGCGGGGCCGGTTCTGACGTGGACGCCCCCGGCGAACATGATCATTCTCAAAAGCGAACGGGATCTCGAGTTGATGCGGCCGGCATGCGCCGTCGCGGCCCGCGTGCTCGAGGAAGTGTCGGCCTTCATCCGCCCGGGGGTGAAGGTCAGCGAGGTGGACGCCTACGCCGGCGAGCGGATGCGTCACTACGGAGCGCGGAGCGCGTTCCTCGGATACCGGAAATTCCCGTCCCAGGCATGCATCTCGGTCAATGACCAGGTCGTGCATGGCCTGGCGGTGCCCCGGGAGCTGAAGTTCGGCGATATTGTCAGCCTCGACATCGGGGTGATTTACAATGGGTTTATTGGGGACAACGCGGCGACGGTCGCGGTGGGCGGCTGCGGTTTGGAGGCCCAGCGGCTGATGGACGTCACCCGGCAGGCCCTTTACGAGGGCATCAGCCAGGCGGTCGCGGGCAATCGCGTGAGTGACATCTCCCGCGCCATCCAGAATTTTGTCGAGGGCAGTGGCTACAGCGTGGTTCGCGAATTTGTGGGGCACGGGGTGGGGCGCTCGATGCATGAGGACCCACAGGTGCCGAATTACGTGGACCCGAAGTGCAATCAACGGCTCCGGCCGGGGATGACCATCGCCATCGAGCCGATGGTGAACGCCGGGTTGCCCGGAGTGAAGATTTTGAATGATGGCTGGACAGTGGTGACGCAAGATGGTTCCCTCTCGGCCCATTTTGAGCACACGGTCCTGATTACCGAGGCCGAGCCGGAAATTTTGACATGTCCGCAGGAGATGCCTTCGAGGTTGAGGGCGTGATCACGGCGGTGTTGTCACCCCGCACCGCCCGCGTGCGGCTGGCCAACGGCCATGAACTGTTTGGGTTCGTTCCGGGGCGTGGCGCCGGAATGGCGCTGGCGGTGGGCGGACGGGTCCGGGTGCGGCTGTCGCCCTACGACCTGTCCGAGGGCCGGATTTTGAATTCGGTAGAAGCAACAAGTTATGAAGGTTCGCGCGTCCGTTAAAAAATTGTGTGAGCACTGCAAGGTGGTGCGCCGCAAAGGCGTCATCCGCGTCATTTGCTCGAACCGTCGGCACAAACAACGTCAGGGTTGATTACGAATTATGGCACGCATCATTGGTGTGGAAATTCCGCCGAACAAGCGGATTGATATCGCGCTGCGCTACATCTACGGCATCGGGCCGAAGAACGCGAAGGACATCCTCGCGGCGGCCAACATTGATCCGAGCATCCGGGCCAAGGACCTCACCGAGGCCCAGTTGTCGCAGATCGTGCATGCCATCCAGGACGGCAAATACGTCATCGAGGGCGACCTGCGCCGCGAACTCGGCCTCAACCTCAAGCGCCTGCAGGCCATCAAATGCTACCGGGGCATCCGCCATCTGCGCGGCCTCCCGGTGCGCGGCCAGCGCACCCAGACCAACGCCCGCACCCGCAAAGGCCCCCGGAAGACCGTCGGCGTGCAGCGCAATCCCAACGCCAAGGCGGGTATTCACTAATTTCCGTTTCCCTTGAGTATGTCTGACGAAACCACCCCCGTTCCGCCGACTGCGCCGGAGGCCGCGCCCAAGGCGGCCAAGAAGGAAAAGGCCCCCAAGAAAGAGAAAGCCGCGGCCGTCCCCGCGGCCGCCGAGGCCAAACCTGCCGAAGCTCCCGCCGCCCCCGCCGGGCCCGTGGCAGGGACGGCGCCGACCGCCGCCGAATTGCTGGGCGATGATCTGGCTGCCAAAAAGATCATCAAGGCCAAGGGAGCCAAGAACATTGCCGTTGGCATCGCCAACATTCTGGCCACCTTTAACAACACCCAGGTCACCATCACGGACATGCAGGGGAACCTGATCGGCTGGTCCACGGCCGGCCGGGTCGGTTTCAAAGGCTCGCGCAAGAGCACCGCTTACGCCGCGCAGTTGGTGGCGCAGGACGCGGCCCGGCAGGCCATGTCCCACGGCATGCGGGAAGTTGAGGTGCGTGTCAAAGGCCCCGGCTCCGGTCGCGAATCCGCCATCCGCGCGCTCCAGGCCATCGGTTTGGAAATCTCGGTCATCCGGGATGTCACCCCCGTCCCGCACAATGGCTGCCGTCCCCGCAAGAAGCGTCGCGTTTGATTCACCCCTGATTTTATTCCCGTCATGGCACGTTACACTGGTCCCCGCGTTCGCGTCAGTCGCCGCTTTGGCACCCCGATTTTTGGCCCCTCCAAATACCTGGAGCGCCGCCCGTTTCCGCCGGGGGTGCATGGCCCGAAGGCTCGCCGCAAATCCACGGAATACGGCCTCGCCCTGATCGAGAAGCAGAAATTCAAGTATTACTACGGGCTCATGGAACGGCAGTTCCGGGGCGTGTATGAGAAGGCCCTGCGTCGCCGTGGCGTCACCGGCGAGCAGATGCTCCAGATCCTGGAGACCCGCCTGGACAGTGTGGTTTATCACCTCGGCTTCGCGAACACCCGCGCCGCCGCCCGGCAGTTCGTCACCCACGGCCACGTCACCGTCAATGGCCGCAAGGTCAACATCCCCTCTTACGCCCTGCGGGTCGGCGATGTGGTCGCGGTCAAGGCGCACAACGTTTCGCGCCAGCTCGCCACCAAAAACCTGGAGACGGCCACCAGCCGCGCCGTGCCGGACTGGCTGTCGCTTACCAAGGACGAGTTCAAAGGGGTGGTGATGCGCATCCCCTCGCGCGACGAGATTCAGCCGGTTGCCAACGAGCAGGCGGTTGTCGAATTTTATTCCCGTTAAACCAGAACCCGGCCCCTCCGGGGGCCATTGCAATTACACGGGCCTGGCGGTGCTGCGGGAATGCGCCGACGGGCCAGATTAAAATTGCGAAAGGAAAACCATGCCAGTTCGTCTCGGACGTTTCGAAATGCCCAAGCGCCTCGTGAAAGAGGAGGGCGCGACCGACACCTATGCCAAGTTCAGCGCGGAGCCGTTTGAAACCGGCTACGGGCACACCATCGGCAACTCCCTGCGCCGGGTGCTGCTGAGCTCGCTGGAGGGCGCGGCCATCACCTCCGTCAAGATTGACGGTGCCATGCACGAGTTTGCCGTCATTGATGGCGTCGTTGAGGACGTTGCCGACATCGTCCTCAATCTCAAGAAGATCAAATTCAAGGCGCACAGCCGCGATCCCCAGACCTTGTTGCTCTCCGTCAACAAGGACGGGGCCGTCACCGCCGCCGACATCCAGGTCAACCAGAACGTGGAGATCGTGAATCCCGACCAGTTGATCTGCACGCTCGACAAGAAAAAGAAGCTCGAGATGGAGTTCGAGGTGCGCGTGGGCCGCGGCTTCTGCCCGGGCGACGAGAACAAGAAGCCCGGCCAGCCCATCGGGGTGATCGCCATTGACTCGCTGTTTTCCCCCGTTACCCGCGTCCGTTACAACGTGGAAGCCGCGCGCGTCGGCAACCGGACGGACTATGACCGGCTGGTGGTGGAAATCTGGACCGACGGGCGGCTGACGCCCGACGACGCGCTGACCCAGGCTTCCGCCATCCTCCAGCACCATCTGGATGTGTTCGTCGGCTACGACAAGAACGCCGTCGAGTTTGAGGAGGTCAGCGAGCGGCAGGACGACGACAAGTCGAAGCTGCGCAAGCTCCTCAACATGAGCGTGAACGAGATCGAGTTGAGCGTGCGCGCGGCCAACTGCCTGAACAACGCCAACATCACCACCGTGGGCCAGCTTGCCATGAAAACGGAGCAGGAGATGCTCAAATACCGCAACTTCGGCAAGAAGTCGCTCAACGAGATCAAGGACAAGCTGCAGGCGCTCGGTCTTTCGCTGGGCATGACCTTCGATCCGGACCTGCTCGAGGGGATGAAGGACGAAAAACGCATCTAAGCCCGCCGGAGGAACCTCATGAGACACCTGAAGCGCACCGCCAAGCTGGGTCGCACCAGCTCGCATCGCAACGCGATGCTGGCCAACCTGGTCAGCAGCCTCATCAAACACAACCGCATCACCACCACCCTGGCAAAGGCCAAGGCCGCCCGGCCCGTGGCCGAGAAGCTCGTCACCCTGGCCAAAAAGGGCACGGTGCATGCCCGGCGGCTCGCCGCCGCGCGCCTCCGCGCCCGCGGCCGCTCCCTCGAACTCTCCAAGGAGCAGCGCCGGAAGTGGCGGCAGACCGAGGACGTGGTTCACATTCTGTTCGATCGCATCGCGCCCGTGTTCAAGAGCCGCCCCGGCGGTTACACGCGGATTGTCAAACTGGGCGAACGCCGCGGCGACGTCGCCAAGATGGCCATTCTCGAATGGGTGGAAACCCCCGCCCCGGCCGCCACGCCCGCCGCCACGGAAACCAAACCGGCTGAAGCCGCGTCGGCGGAAACGAAGGAGCAGAAGTAGTTTTGACTGCAGTTTCAGGGCCGGGACAAGGAATTGTCCCGGCCTTTTTGTTTCTGCGGAGGCGGTCGGGGAGGTGAACCTACGCGCCCCGGCAGGGACCTGCCGCAGGCCAGGCGTCGCTCAAATTCGGATTGGCGGCCCGTTTGGCGCGCAGAACGGGGCGGCGTGCGCCGCCCCGCGCTCCGTTCTGGCTCACGCCTTCGGCTTCATCTGCGGGAAGAGGATCACGTCGCGAATGCTTTCCTGCCCAAGGAGCATCATGCACAGGCGGTCAATGCCGATGCCGATGCCGCCCGCCGGGGGCATGCCGTGTTCGAGCGCCACGAGGAAGTCCTCATCCAACTTCTGGCGTTCACCCCCCGCTTGGTGCTCCAAGGTGGCGCGCTGCGCGATGGGATCGTTTTGCTCGGTGTAACCGGGCGAAATTTCCTGGCCGTTGATGCAGCACTCGAAAACCTCGACCGTCGTCGGGTCTTCGGGCGAGAGCTTGGCGAGCGGCACCAGTTCCTTGGGTAGATGGGTGACGAACGTGGGGTTGATCAGTGTCGGCTCGACAAGCTTTTCGAATACCGCGCCGGTCACTTCAAAGTCTTCGTAGCCGGTGGCGATTTCGCCTTCCATCTTCAAGTCCTCGATGGCGACGCGGCGGCGTTCGGCGGGCGTGAGCGCGAACCAGTCCGCGATTCTGCCCCCGGTCTTTTCGGCAACCTTCGCGCGCACCAGGTCCTTGTAGCGGGCGCGCCGCCAGCGGGTCAGGTCAATGGTCTTGATCACCTCGCCCGCGGCGTTCCGGTGCTCGATGACCAGCGTGCCCAGCACCGTCTGCGCCACGTGTCGGATGAGCGATTCCACGGTCTCCATCATCGTCTCGTAATCGCCAAACGCGCAGTAGGCCTCGAGCATCGTGAACTCGGGGTTGTGGCGGCGGGAGAGGCCTTCGTTGCGGAAGTTCTTGCCGATCTCGAACAGCTTGTGGATGCCGCCCACGAGCAGCCGCTTGTGATACAGCTCCAGGGCGATGCGCAGATAAAATTCGCACCCGAGCGCATTGTGGTAGGTCTTGAACGGTTGCGCCGCCGCGCCGCCGGGAATGGCCTGCATCATTGGCGTCTCGACTTCGACGTATCCCCGCGCGTGGAAAAAGTTCCGAATTTCCCGCACGATGGCGCTACGCTTGAGGAAGGTGGCGCGCACGTCGTCATTCGCGATCAGATCCAGGTAACGCTGGCGGTAGCGAATCTCCGTGTCCTCGAGGCCATACCACTGGCCGGGCGGCGGCCGAAGCGCCTTGCCGACGATGGTGAAGCTTTCGACCTTCACGCTCGGCTCGCCGGTCTTGGTGCGAAACATCGTGCCCTTCACGCCGATGAAGTCGCCCATGTCGAGGTGCTTGAAGATGTCGTATTGTTCGTCCCCGAGGACATTCTTTTGGGCGTAAATCTGCACGCGGCCCGAGGTGTCCTTGAGGTCCATGAACTGACTTTTCCCCATGTCGCGGTGCGCGGTGATGCGACCGGCCACGGCCACCGGCGCGCCCTCTGCCAGTTCCCCTGCCTCAAATTTCGCGCGCGCCAGGCCACATTCGATGTCGGGCGTGAACTTGTTCATGAAGGGGTTGATGCCCTTCGCGACCAGGGCGGCGAGCTTGTTCCGGCGTTGCTCGATAAGTGAGTTCGTGTCGTCCATGGACATGCGGGGGGCATGAAACACGATGCGGCTGGCCCCGCCAAGCCCGGAGCCGGGCGGGGGTGTTGGGCGAATTGCGGCGCGCTGGTCAAATTGCAACACCGCTGATGTGACGCATCCGCCCGACTGATCGGCGAAACTGCGGAATTTTCGCGGAAAACCGCGGTTTTCGCCGCAGTGGCCGCGCTGGCACCGGAATTGCATGCGGCAGGCGCGCGTGTTTTCAAACCCCACGCCATTCGCCGTCGCGCCATGGCGGCGGCAGCCAACAGACATGAAAAAAATCGAAGCCATCATCAAACCCTTCAAGTTGGAGGAGGTCAAAGATGCCCTGGGCGAGGTCGGGATCACCGGCATGACGGTGACCGAAGTCAAGGGCTTTGGCCGCCAGAAAGGTCACACGGAAATCTATCGCGGCAGCGAATACACCGTGGACTTCCTTCCCAAAATCAAAGTGGAACTGGTCGTGCCAGACGGCGAGGCCGGTCCCGCCGTGGCCGCGATCGTGAAAGCCGCCAAGACCGGCAAGATCGGCGACGGCAAGGTGTTCGTCTCCTCCATCGAGGACGCCATCCGCATTCGCACCGAGGAGAAAGGCGAGGCGGCCATCTGAGCTGGTTCCAACGCAATTCACAACCCACACGAGAAATCCTTACGCCATGAAACGATTCCTACCTTTGACTCTTGCCCTGAGTTTGCTGGCCGGTTCGGTGCTGCCGCTGACCGCACAGGAAGCCGCCCCGGCGGCGGAAGCGGTGGCCGCGGCGGCTGATGCTGCCGCCGAGGCTCCGAAATACGAAAGCCTCGAGAAGTTTGCCGAGTCGCCCGGTTATTCGTTGTTCACCGCGAACAACGTCTGGATGATGTTGTGCGCGGGCCTGGTGTTCATCATGCACCTCGGGTTCGCCACGGTGGAGACCGGACTGACGCGCGCCAAGAACACGGTCAACATCCTGTTCAAGAACACGCTCATTCCGTGCATCGGGCTGCTCACCTACGCTTTCGTCGGCTTCAATCTGATGTATCCCGGCGTCGAGGGTGGCTGGTTCGTCTGGCCCAAGTTCGGCATTGGCATCGGGGGCAATGAGGTGGCCAACCTGACCGACGCCTACAACGCGGGCTACACCTACTGGACCGACTTCCTGTTCCAGGGCATGTTCGCCGCCACCGCCGCAACCATTGTGTCGGGCGCGGTGGCCGAGCGCATCAAGCTCTCGTCGTTCCTCGTTTTTTCCACGATTTTCGTGGCCATCTCGTATCCGATCACCGGCTACTGGAAATGGGGCACGGGCTGGCTGAACGCGCTGGAAACTCCGTTCTACGACTTTGCCGGCTCGACCCTGGTTCACTCGGTGGGTGGCTGGGGCGCGCTGGCGGGCGCCATCATTCTTGGTCCGCGCCTGGGCAAATACACCAAGGCTGGCAAGGTGGTGCCGATTCCCGGGCACAGCATGCCGCTGGCGACCATCGGCGTATTCCTGCTCTGGCTGGGCTGGTTTGGCTTCAACGGCGGCTCCGTGCTGTCGGCCAACCCGGCGGCCACCTCGCTCACCTTGGTGACCACCTGCCTGGCTGCGGCTGCCGGAGCGATTGGCGCGATGGTGACGGCTTGGACGCTGCTCAAGAAGCCGGACCTCTCCATGGTTTTGAACGGCATCCTCGCGGGCCTCGTCGGCATCACGGCGGGGGCGGATCAAATGTCCCCGGGCACGTCGGTCATCATTGGCTTGATCGCCGGCGTCCTCGTGGTGCTCTCGGTCATCTTCTTTGACAAGGTCAAGATTGATGATCCGGTGGGCGCGATTTCGGTCCACCTGGTCTGCGGCATCTGGGGCACGCTGGCGGTGGGCTTGTTTGGCAACCTGGCGGGCGGCAAACAGCTCGTATCGCAGGTCATCGGCATTGTGGCCATCGGTGCGTTCACCTTTGTCTTCGCCTTCGTGCTGTTCCTCATCATCAAGGCGGTGATGGGTCTGCGCGTGAGCGAGGAAGAGGAGGTGGGCGGCCTCGACATCGGCGAACACGGCAATGAGGCCTACCCGAACTTCCAGCCGCTGAACGAGCGCTGAGTCTTTGGAGGTGGAGGGGAACCGGGGAAAACAACGGGCCGTCGGCCTCGCAAGAGGTCGGCGGCCCTGATGTTTGGTTCCGGGCGGCGTGGATAAAAAACGGCAGTTCGTCGAAGACCGGGCGACGCCATTTCCGCGTGAAATCGCGGATTTTGGGGGGCTTACAACCGTTGGCGGCGGCTGGCACCGGCATTGCTAAGGGCGCGACGCCGTATCCGGGGAGTCCCTGCGCTGGCCAGGCCGCCAGCGGCAGTGTGCGCCGCGTCGGCGCTGGCAACCCCACGAGACCCGGACCACGGCCCCAAAAAAACCCCATGAAAAAAATCGAAGCGATCATCAAACCATTCAAACTGGAGGAAGTAAAGGATGCCCTCGGCGAAGTTGGCGTTACCGGCATGACCGTGACGGAGGTCAAGGGCTTTGGCCGCCAGAAAGGTCACACGGAAATCTATCGCGGCAGCGAATATACCGTGGATTTCCTCCCGAAGATCAAGCTGGAGCTGGTCATCGCCGACGACGCGGTGAACGCCGCCGTTGCGGCCATCGTGAAGGCCGCCAAGACCGGCAAGATCGGCGACGGCAAGGTGTTTGTTTCGCCCGTCGAGGACGCCATCCGCATCCGCACCGAGGAAAAGGGCGAGGCGGCGGTTTGAACCCAAGGCCGAAAATCCAAACTCGCAATTCGCATGAAGAAACTGATTTTGCTTCTGACCCTGTTGGGCCTGATTTCGGCGGCGCTGCCCACGCTGGCGGAAACCACCGTGGATGCGACGGCCGTCGTCGCGACGGCGACCGAAGCCACCGCGGAGACGGACACTCTCAACGCTGGCAATACCGCCTGGATGATCACTGCCACCGCGCTGGTGTTGTTCATGACCCTGCCCGGGCTGGCGCTGTTCTACGGCGGCTTGGTGCGGTCCAAGAACGTGCTCACCGTCCTGGTGCAGTGTTTTGCCCTGGCGTCCATCATCACCGTCCTGTGGGTGGTGTTTGGCTACAGCGTGGCGTTTGACACCACGGGCATGCAGGAGGGCGTGAAGAACTGGAACTCGTTTTTCGGCGGCCTCGGCAAGGCGTTTCTCAAGGGACTGACCCCCGATTCCTTGCAGGGCGACATTCCCGAGGCGGTCTTCGTCACCTTCCAGTTGACCTTCGCCATCATCACCCCCGCGCTGATCGTGGGCGCGTTTGCCGAGCGCATGAAGTTTTCGGCGATGTTGATCTTCACGCTGGTCTGGTTCGCGCTGTCCTACCTGCCTGTTTGCCACATGGCGTGGTCCGGTCCGGGCGCACTGTTCGCGGACTGGGGCGTGCTGGATTTTGCGGGCGGCACGGTCGTTCACATCAACGCGGGCATCGCCGGCCTGGTGGCCTGTTTGATGGTTGGCAAGCGCAAGGGGTTCGGCAAGGAACCGCTGCCACCGCACAACGTGCCGATGACCGTCATCGGCGCCTCGATCCTGTGGGTGGGCTGGTTCGGCTTTAACGCCGGCAGTGCGCTGGCCGCCAACGGCACCGCCGGCATGGCCATGCTCACCACGCAGATTGCCACCGGCACTGCCGCCGCCACGTGGATGTTTTGCGAATGGTTCCGCAGCGGCAAGCCCACGGCCGTTGGCCTGGCGACGGGTGCCGTAGCCGGGTTGGTGGCCATCACGCCCGCCTCCGGTGTGGCCGGTCCGCTGGGAGCGCTGCTCATCGGTTTTGCCTCGGCCGTGGTCTGCTATCTGGCTGCCACCTCGGTGAAGCGCGCCTTCGGCTATGACGACAGCCTCGACGTGTTCGGCGTGCATGGCGTGGGCGGCATCGTGGGAGCCGTGCTGACCGGTGTGGTTGCCAGCGCGGCGCTCGGCGGCACGCCGCCGGACGAATACGCGATGGGCGGCCAGGTCTGGACGCAGATCAAAAGCGTGCTCGTCACCATCGTTTGGAGCGGCGTTGTGTCGGTGCTGGCGTTGGCGCTTGCCAAGGCGATCGTTGGTCTGCGCGTCAGTGAGGAAGTTGAACACGCCGGTCTCGACCTCGCCGAGCACAGCGAGGAAGCCTACCACGAGGCCCGGTAACGATTGTTGGGTGGGGAACCGTCGCAGGAGCGGGAAAAAAAACAAGAAGGGGGGGACCTTTTAGGCCCCAGAAGGGATTCCTCGCGCACTAATTTTCCCA
>JBKBTZ010000073.1:0-4218 GCA_046290825.1 Limisphaerales bacterium | reverse complement strand
CGAACATATCGGGAATACCCCGTCCGATTTCGTTGGCTTGTGGTAGTGGGTTGCGGCCTTCCCATCCCCCTCACTCAACCCCTCCCCCCCTCGGCCCTTTCAGGTCCCGGCACGCGTTCCGTAGCGCGCCGCTTGCCGCGCGGACTGCCTGTGCTATCCTCAAGACGTTGTTACTTAAACCATTAACCAATCCGAAATAACACCATGCCATTCGAACTCGCACCGCTTCCGTATCCGAAGGAAGCCCTCGAACCCCACATTGACGCGCTCACGATGGAGATTCACCACGGCCGTCATCACAAGGCCTACGTGGACAACCTGAACAAGGCCATCGCCGGCAACATTGCGCTCGAATCCAAGAGCCTCGAGGCCATCCTCCAGGATCTCTCGCTTGTGCCCGACGCCATCCGGATGGCCGTCCGGAACAATGGTGGTGGCCACTGGAACCACACCTTCTTCTGGAACATCCTTGCCCCGAACGCCGGCGGCGCGCCCACCGGCAAGCTGGCCGACGACATCAAGGCTGCGTTTGGCAGCTTTGACGAGTTCAAGGCCAAGTTCGAGGCGGCGGGTCTGGGCCGCTTTGGCAGCGGCTGGGCGTGGCTCTGCGTGAAGGAGGACAAATCGCTCTGCATCTGCTCCACGCCGAACCAGGACAACCCGCTGATGAAAGGCGTGGTGGACTGCCCCGGCAAACCGATCCTGGGCGTGGACGTGTGGGAGCACGCCTACTACCTGAAATACCAGAACAAGCGCGCCGACTATCTGAAGGCGTTCTGGAACGTCGTGAACTGGAACGCGGTTGCGAAGCACTACGCGGCCTGAGGCACGATTCAACCATCACCGGGCGCGCCGGCTTTGACCGGCGCGCCTTTTTCGTTGGCCATTTTTGTGGCCCCGCCCGGGCGCGCCGATCGTGGATTCCGCGAACCGCTAGAGCATTTTCATTAATTATGTAGCGAGCATGACAGGTGGGCCCCTCACCCCTTCCCTCTCCCCATCCGATGGGGAGAGGGTGCCCGAAGGGCGGGTGAGGGGCGGCGAGCGTTTGAAGCGCTACAACATTCGTGGAAACGCTCTATTCCCCGGCTCCCAGCCGCTCGAAGCCCTCCTCGATGGATCGCGTGTCCTGAATTTTCGCCAGCCGGGCGTAGAGGCCGTTCATGGCGAGCAATTCCTCGTGCGTGCCCCGCTCGACGATCTCTCCGCTGCGCAGGACGAGAATCTGGTCTGCCCGCCGCACGGTGCTCAGGCGGTGCGCGATGACGAAACTGGTCCGGCCCGCCATCAACCGTTCCAGCGCCTCCTGGATCAGGCGCTCGGTGGCGGTATCCACGCTGGCGGTGGCCTCGTCGAGGATGAGGATGGGCGCGTTCTTCAACAGCGCCCGGGCAATGCTGACGCGCTGTTTTTCGCCCACGCTCAACTTCACCCCGCGCTCGCCGACCCGGGAATCGTAACCCTCCGGCAGGCGCATGATGAAGTCATGGCAGTTCGCGGCTTTCGCGGCGGCAAGCAGCTCGGCCTCGGCGGCGTCGAGCTTTCCGTAAAGGATGTTCTCGCGCACGGTGCCGTTGAAGAGAAACGCCTCCTGACTCACGACGCTGATCTGGTCGCGCAGCGATTCGAGCCGGATGTCGCGAACGTCCTGGCCGTCAATCGTGATGCGGCCCTCGGTGGCCTCGTAAAACGCGGGGAGCAGGTTGACCAGCGTGGACTTGCCCGCGCCGGTCGGGCCGACCAGGGCGATCATCTCGCCGGGGCGGGCGTGGAGCGAAATGTTGCGGAGCACCTGGCGCGTGATGCGTGAGGCGTGAGGCGTAATGCCGTCGTGGTGCTCATCCGGCGGCGCGGGGGCGGCGGTGTCGTAGCGAAAGCCGACGTTTTCATAGATCACCTCGCCCCGCACGGGCAGGCGGAGGGATTGCCGGCGGTTGGCGCGTTCCGGTTCGGCGTCGAGAATGTCGAAGACACGCGCGGCGGCGGCGCGGGCGGATTGGAGCATCTGATTCAACCCGTGCAGCCGTCCGATGGGTTCGTAGAAGAACATTCCGGCGTAAAGCATGAACGCCACGAGCTGCCCCACCTCCATTTTTCCGTCCAACACCTGCCCCCCGCCGACCCAGAGGATCAACCCGATGCCCGCCGCGCCCACAAATTGCATCGCCGGGCCATACCACGACCATGCGCGCATCACCACGAGCGTGCCGTGACGGAGATCGTCGGCCCGCCGGGCAAAACGCTTGTCCTCGTGCGCCTGCCGGCCAAACGCCTTCACCTGCCGGATGCCCTGGAGGTTGTCCATGAGCAGCGCGTTCATCGCGCTGGCGGCCTCACGCTGGAGCCGGTAGCGCCGGTGCGCCGTGAGCGTATACCAGAGCGCGCCGCCGACCAGGAAGGGCAGGGGAATCAACGCCACCCCCGCCAGCAGCGGGCTGTAAAGGAACATGAACACCAAGGCGCCGATGATGCTCAACAGCGCCACCGTGCCCTGTTCCGTGCCGTCAATCAGCAGCCGTTCGACGTTGTTCACGTCCTCGATGACGCGCGTCATCAGGTCGCCGGACGCGCGCTGGTCAAACCACGCCACCGGCAGGCGTTGCATCCGGGCATACACCTGGCAGCGCATGTCAAAGATGACGTTCTGCTCGAGCCGGTTGTTGATGCGGATGCGCAGCGTGTTGAAGGCCTCGCGCAGGAAGAACGCCGCCAGCAGCCCGAGCGCGGCGGGCGTCAGCCATTCGCGTCGCCCCGCCGTGATGACGTCATCAATGATGATCTTCGTCAGCTTCGGATACGCCATGCCGCAGGCCAGCGAGAGCACGGCGACGAGCACCGTGCCGACGGCCATGAATTTGTAGGGCCGCAGATACACCGCCACGCGCCGGATGACCTCACCCGCCGGCCGCGGGGCCGAGCGGAACGACGGGTCGGTGTGGCTGCCAAAGCCGGGGTGGCTGCTCATGGCGAACGCGGAGTGCGGAACGCGGAGTGCGGAATTGGGGCGGAGCGAGTCATCGCACGTTGCGGTCGAGAAACTCCACCATGGCCCGCCCAAACGGCGCGAGGTCCTTCGGGGTGCGGCTGGAAATCAGGTTGCCGTCCACCACCACCGGTTCATTCACCCAGATGGCCCCGGCGTTTTCGAGGTCGTCCTTGATGCCCAGCGATCCGGTGGCGCGCCGCCCCTTCAGGATCTTCGCGGAGATGGGAATCCACCCGCCGTGACAAATGAAGGCCACCAGCTTGCCCTGCTCGAAGAACTCGCGCGTGAGCGCCAGCACCTGCGGGTCGCGGCGCAGCTTGTCCGGCATGAAGCCGCCGGGGATCAGTAGCCCGCAGAAATCCCCGCTCCGGGCATCGGCGATCCGCAGGTCGCTGGCGGCGGGGTAACCGTGTTTGCCGGTGTAGGTCCTGATCTCCGGTCCGGCCACCCGCATCGCGTAGCCCGCTTCCTCGACGCGCAGTTTTGGATACCAGAGTTCGAGGTCCTCGTAGATGTCATCCACGAACGTGAGCAGCGTTTTCTGCATGGACGGAGTCTTGTGCAGCCGCCCGATTTCGCAAGTGGCGAGTCGCACGCGGTTTCCGCGGGGCTGGCGGTCGGTGGCCGTCACGAAATGGGTCGGCGGTGCCGCTGGAAAAATGACGGCGGGCTGCTAATGTGGCGGGCATGAGCAAATCAGAAAGCCGCGTCCGCGCGGCGTTGCACGACAAGCAGAGCGAGCGCGACACACGCGAGCTGCGGATTGACAAGGTGGGGGTGCGGGGGCTGCGGTTTCCCGTCGAGGTGCGGGACAAGACCCGCGAACATCAGAGCACGGTGGCCACCATCGGCCTCTTCGTGGACCTGCCCAAGGAGTTCAAGGGCACGCACATGAGCCGGTTCGTCGAGGTGCTCAATGCGCACGGCAGCGTCATCCACGTCGAGAACCTCACGGACATCCTGTTCGCGCTCCAGGACCGCCTGAACGCGGCCACTTCGCATCTGGAGATGGAGTTTCCCTATTTCATGACCAAGCGCGCGCCGGTTTCCGGCAAGGAGAGCCTGCTCGATTATCAGGTCCGGTTCGAGGCGGCGGCCTGCGGGCGCGAGACGGATTTCGTCCTGACCGTGAAGACCAACGTCACCACGCTCTGCCCGTGCTCGAAGGCCATTGCCAAATACGGCGCGCACAACCAGCGGGGGGAGGTCACCGTGTCCCTCCGTTCGCGGAG
>JBKBTZ010000072.1:0-16872 GCA_046290825.1 Limisphaerales bacterium | reverse complement strand
CCAATGAAGTGCCCTACAACCAGCGTTACATGAACGGCGAGTGGCGCTCGTGGTTCAACTTCGGCAACGGCGCCCTCGGCGACTGGGGCGCGCACATCTTCGATACCGCCCACGAATTCCTGAACCTCGGCCTCCCCACGCTCATCGAGCCGGTCAACCTCGAGGGCTGGAACCCGTTCATTTTCCCGCAGGCGTCCACCCTGCGCTTCCATTTCCCCGCGCGCGGCAGCCAGCCGCCCTGCGAACTCACCTGGTATGACGGTCAGCAAAACCTGCCGCCCCTGCCCGATACCATGGGCGCGGCGGAGGTGGACCCCAACATCCCGCCGCCCTCGTCCGGCACGCTCGACACCCGGAAGCGCCCGCCCGGCAAGGTGATTTATGGCGAGGACCTCACCTTTCAGGGCGGCTCGCACGCCACCACGTTGAAAATCATTCCCGAGGCCAAGGCGCGCGAAATGGCCGCCCGCCTGCCCGAAGTGCCCAAAAGCCCGTCGAACCACTTCAAGAACTTCCTGCTCGCCTGCCAGGGACTGGAGAAGTGCCGCTCGAATTTCGCCGTCGCCGGTCCGCTCTGCCAGACCATGGATCTCGGCGTCATCGCGCAACGGGTCAACGCCCCGCTCCAGTTCGACCCGGTCACGAAGCGCATCACCAACCACAAGCTCGCCAATGATCTCCTCGCCGGCCTGCCGCCGCGCCCGGAGTGGGAGCAATACTACAAGCTGTAACCGGAGCCACCGCTGCACACCCGCCGTTCCGTGAGGGACGGCGGGTGTTTGGCTTTCCGGCCCGGCTTGAACGGCGCCCGCCACCCCGCCACGCTGCGCCAACATGAACCCGCGCCCGCAGGTCTCCGTGGTGCTGCCCGTCCGCAACGGCGCGGCCACGCTGCCCGCGGTGCTCGCCGATTTGCGCGCCCAGACACTGCCCCGCTGGGAACTGGTGGCGGTGGACGACGGCTCGACCGACGGCACCGTGGAATTGCTGCGAAACGCCGCGCGCGCCGATGGCCGCATCATCCTCCAGGCTCAGCCGCCGCGCGGCATCGTGGCCGCGCTGCAACACGGTTGCGCCGTGACCCGCGGCAAATTCATCGCCCGCATGGATGCCGACGACGCCATGACGCCGGACCGGCTGGCGCGGCAGGCGGAATTTCTGGAGGCGCACCCGGCGATTGGCCTCGTCTCCTGCCGCGTGGCTTTTGGCGGGGATGCCCGGGCGCAGGCCGGTTATGCGGCGCACGTCGCATGGTTGAACACGCTGCTCACGCCGGAGCGCATCGCGTTACGCCGCTTTATCGAGGCGCCCGTGGCGCATCCCAGCGTGATGTTTCGCCGTGAACTCCTCGTCCGGCATGGCGGCTATGCAGACGGCGATTTTCCCGAGGACTACGAACTCTGGCTGCGCTGGCTCGACGCGGGCGTGCGCTTTGCCAAGGTGGACGCGGAACTCATGCGCTGGAACGACCCGCCGCTCCGCCTGTCCCGCACGGACCCCCGCTACCGCCCCGAAGCGTTCTACCGGTTGAAGTGCGAATACCTGGCCCGCTGGCTGCGGACGCACGTTGCTGCGGAGCGCGCGGTGTGGTTGTGGGGCGCGGGCCGGGTCACGCGGCAACGCTTTTGCGCCCTCGAAGAGGCGGGGGTGCGGCTGGCCGGTTTCGTGGATGTGGACCGCAAGAAATGGGGCCGCCAGCGCGATGGCCGGCCGGTGGTGGGGCCGGACAACCTGCCACCGCGCGGAGTGGCGTTCATCCTCGCCGGCGTGGGCACGCGCGGCGCGCGTGAATTGATCGCCGCAGAACTGGAACGGCGCGGGTGGATCGAGGGAACGGATTTCCTCCTGGCGGCGTAAGCTCGATTCAGGGTTGCCCCTCTCTGGCCTCCCCAACGCGCCAGGCTGTTAACCGGAACCATGCAACTCGTTTTGGTGGAACGGCCCACTTGACCGTTCTGGGTGGCAACTGGCCGCCCAGCCGTGCGCCCAGCACCCCAAACCATGCCGTGACGGCTTCCGGCGCCCAACGGCTGGGCGGGGCGCCCGGCAGAAAGGGCCAGTGGCCCGCCCGCCCCAACCTTTAGAGCATTTCCATAAATTATGTAGCGAGCATGACAAGTGGGTCCCTCACCCTTTCCCTCTCCCCATCCATGGGGACAGGGTGCCCGACTGGTCCCCCCGTAGCTTTAGCGGAGGGGGAAGGGCGGGTGAGGGGCGGCGAGCGTTTGTAGCGCTACAACATTTATGGAAACGCTCTACTGTCCGATGTCGCTTCGCGACAAGACCAAGCGTTCACCCCTCACAAACGTCGGGGAACTATTCCAGGAACTATGCCGGGAGGTATCCCCGCGCTTGGTGGGTGACTTTTGCGAACGAGTCGCCCCGGCCAGCCTGACGGGAGCCCCGCCGCCGCTCACTCCATCCGCGGCAGCTCGAGGGTGAACCGCGCGCCGTTCCATTCGCTCACCGCCGCCCGCACCTCGCCGCCGTGGGCGCGGGCCACGTTGCTGACAATCAACAATCCCAGTCCCGTGCCTTCCCCGCCGGGAGCGGTGGGCGAGGTCGGCTGGTCCGCGTTCAACGGCCCCGCCGTCCACTGCGGACCCAGTCCGGGACCGCTGTCCGCGACGCTCACGGCACCGTGCGATGGCGACGGGGTGGTGACTTCCAGCAAGACGCGCCCGCCCGCCGGTGTGAGGCGCAGCGCGTTGTCCAGCAGGTTGGCCACGGCCTGCTCGAGCAGTCGCGCCGAGCCGCGCAATTGCACCGGCGCGTCCGGCAGGCGGGTTTCCAATTGCACGCCGCGCGCTTCGAAGGCGGGGCGCAGAGTTTCAGCCAGTTCGCGCGCCAGGGCGACGAGGTCCAGCGGCGCGAACACCTCGCGCAGCGAGTCGCGGTTCAGCCGGGCGAGCAGGAGCAGTTGATCCACCGTATGGCCGAGGCGGCGCGCCTGCTCGAGCAATTGCGCGAGCGTCTGTTCGTATTCCTCCGCGGTGCGCGGTTGCTGGAGGCACACCTCCGCCGTGGTGCGCATGGCGGCGAGCGGATTTCGGAGCTGGTGCGCGGCGTCGAGGCTGAAGCGGTCCACCCGCGCCAGCAGCCGGTGGTAGTTGTCGAACGCTTCGTTCAAGGTCCGCGCCAGCCGGCCCAGTTCATCCGTGGCCACCGGTGTCTCCAGCCGCTGCTCGATCTGGCCCGCGCGGATCTGGTCCGCCGTGCGCAGCATGTCCCGCAGCGGCCGCAGCAACTGGCCCGTGACCATCCACGCCCCCGTCACCACGATGGGCAGCGCGGCCAGCATGATGCCGTAGATGATGAGCAACTCCCGCTGCTCCTCGGCGACTTCGGCCGGATGCTCGCGCCGCTCGTGCTGGTTGAACAGGTAAAGACCGATGGCGAGCGCAAGGTAGATGACCACCGTGTGGGCCATCAGCCAGAACATGAATTTGCTCCGCAGCGTCCGCCTCATGTGCCCTCCTTGAGGACGAATCCCACGCCGCGCACGGTGTGCAGCAGTTTCACCGTTGCCGCCTTGTCCACCTTTTCGCGCAGCCGCGAGATGTGGACGTCAATCACATTGTCCATCGAGGCCGTCCAGGACCGCTGCTGCCAGACGCTGCGGGCCAGCATCTCGCGCGTGACCACCCCGCCGCGCGCCAGCGCCAGGTGCGCGAGGAGATCGAATTCGCGGGGCGTCAGGTCGAGCGGCGCGCCGCCGCGCGTCGCCCGTCGCGCGAGCGTGTCGAGTTCCAGGTCGCCCACCCGCAGCGTGCTTTCCGCGCGCGGCTGTGTCCGGCGCAACAAGACCCGCACGCGGGCCAGCAGTTCGGCGAAGGCGTAGGGCTTGACCAGGTAATCCTCCGCACCGCCCTCCAGCCCGCGCAGGCGTTCGTCCAGCTCACCGCGCGCGGTGGTGATGAGCACCGCCGGGGGCGACGGCAGCCTGGCGAGTTCGCCCAGCAGATCGAGGCCGTCGCCGTCCGGCAGCCCGAGGTCCAGCAACACGAGGTCCACGCCGCCCCGGGCCAGCCGCGCGCGGGCCGCCGCGAGCGTGCCGGCCAGTTCGACGGCGAATTGCTGCTCGCGAAAGCCCTGGACCAGGCTTGCGCCCAGCGTCCGGTCATCTTCCACGAGGAGGAGCGTGTTCATGCAGCAGCAGGCGGCGGAAACTTACGAATTCTTAAGGCGCATCCTTTTGAACCAACGGGCATGCCTGCCCACTCTAAGGCGCGTCGTATGCAGACGCGATGCAAAAGCGGTGATTCGGTGATTCCGGAAGGCGGAGACGCGAACTGGTGGCGGCGGTGGCTGGCTTCCCGTTACGGGCATGTGGCCATTTTCGCGGCACTCTGGCTGGGCGTTCATCAGGCGATGCGGCTGGTGCTGGCGGCCTGGGCCTGGCCGGGGTTGAGCCATCAACCGGCGCATCTGGCGGGGATGCTGCTCTGCGGGCTGGTCTATGATCTGGCCGCCGGGGCGTTCGCCGCCCTGCCGCTGGTGCTGTTCGGCCTCGTGGCGCCGCGCCGCTGGCTGGCATCCCGGTGGCATCGCTGGCTGGCGTGGGGGGTGTTGTTTGTGGCCCTGTATGCGCTGTTGTTCAGCGCGGTGGCCGAATGGTTTTTCTGGGAGGAATTCGAGTCGCGCTTCAACTTCATCGCGGTGGACTACCTCATCTACACCAAGGAGGTGGTCGGCAACATCCGCGAGTCCTATCCGCTGCCGGCGATCCTCGGCGCGCTCGCGGCCGTCACGGCGCTGGCCGTCTGGGCGGTGCGGCGGACGGGCTGGATGCAGACCTGGCTGGCCGGGGCGCCGAATGGCCGCGCGCGCGGGTGGCCGGCGGGGGCGGCGCTGCTCGCGGCGGGCGTGGCGTTCGTGGCGCTGTCCAATGAGCGGGTGCCGTTCTTCGGCAACGCCCGCAACCAGGAACTCGCGCGCAACGGCCCTTACTCGCTGTTCGCCGCCTTTCGCGAGAATTCCCTGAGCTACGACCGGTTTTATCCGACGCGCCCGGTGGACGAAGCCCTCCACGCCCTGCGCCCGCAACTCGCCCAGACCAACGCGACGTTTGTTTCCGAGGACCCGACCAACATCACGCGCCGCATCGTGGCGGACGGCCCGGAACGGCGCTGGAACGTCATCCAGATCACCGTGGAAAGCCTCAGCGCGTCCTTCCTCGGCGTGTTCGGCAACACCAACGAACTGACGCCCAACCTCGACCGCCTCTATCGCGAGGGCGTGGCGTTCCAGAATCTTTACGCCACCGGCAACCGCACCGTGCGCGGCATGGAGGCTTTGACCCTGGCCGTGCCGCCCACGCCCGGCTCCTCGATCGTCCGCCGTCCGCGCAACGCGAACCTCTTTTCCCTCGGCTCGGTTTTCCGTGGGCGGGGCTACGACACGGCGTTCCTCTATTCGGGCTTCGGCTATTTCGACAACATGAACGCCTACTTCGCGGCCAATGGTTACCGCGTGGTGGACCGCGCGAGCGTCCGCAAGGAGGACATCACCTACGCCACCGTCTGGGGCGCGTGCGACGAGGACCTCTACCGCTGGACGCTGCGCGAGGCGGACGCGGATTTCGCGGCGGGCAAACCGTTTCATTTTTTCGTGATGACCACCTCGAACCACCGGCCCTACGGCTTTCCGGAAGGGCGCATTGACCTGCCGCCGGGCAAACGCCTCAGCGCGGTGAAATACACCGATTATGCCATCGGCCAGCTTCTGGCCGAGGCCCGCACCCGCCCGTGGTTCACCAACACGCTGTTTGTGATTGTCGCCGACCATTGCGCCAACTCCGCCGGCAAAACCGCGTTGCCGCCCGCCGGCTACCGGATTCCGGCGGTGATCTGGAATCCCACGCTGCTGGCCCCGCAAACCATCACGCAACTGTGCAGCCAGATTGACCTGCCGCCCACGCTGCTTGGCCTGATGAACTGGACCTACGACAGCCGTTTTTTCGGACGCGATGTGTTCCAGGTGCCTGCAGGCGACGAACGCGCCTTCATCGCCACCTACCAGCGGCTTGGTTATCTGCTCCCGGACCGGCTCGCGATTCTGGAGCCGGTCAAACGGCGGCAGGCGGTGCGCTGGTCCGAGGACGGCGAAACGCCGCTGCCCGGGCCGGAAGGCGAAGCGCTGGTGGCCGACGCCATCGCCGCCTACCAAAGCGCGAGCTTCCTGTTTCACCGCGGGTTGAATCATGAGTAAGAACACACTCATTCGGGTGGCCCTGGCCGCGTTGACGCTGACGGCGGCCTTGCTGCTGTTCGGGTTCACGAACCTCGACCTGAACATTCAGGACCGGCTCTTTGATTTTGGCACCCAACAGTGGCTGGTGTCGCGGTGGGCACCCGGGCCGCGGCTCGTGTTTTACGACCTGCCCAAGGTGCTGCTGATCGTGCTCGGGGTCGTGTTGCTGGCCGTGCTGCTCTGGCCGGAGAAGCGCCGGCCCGCGTGGCTCCGGCTGCCGTGGGAGCGCCGTCGCCTGTGGCTGCTGCTTCTCAGCATGGCCATCGTGCCCCTGACCATCGGAGCCTGGAAATCCCGCTCGAACCTGCACTGCCCGTGGGCGCTGGAACGCTACGGCGGCACGCATCCTTACCATCACCTGTTTGCGCCCCCGCCGGTCGAGGCGAAGAAGCCCTGTGGCCGATGCTTTCCCGCCGGGCACGCCAGCGGCGGATTCGCGCTGCTGGCCCTCGGCCACGTGCTGCGGCGGCGGTGGCTGGGCTGGACCATTGGACTGGCTGCCGGGTGGGCGATGGGCGGCTATCAAATGCTCAAAGGCGCGCACTTTCTCAGTCACACGGTTGTGACGATGCTGGTTGCCTGGCTGCTGGTCGAGCTGCTCGCCGCCTTCCTGCTGCGTCCCCCCGCCGCTACCCCTTCACCTGCTGGCGACCGCGGCCACCTTACGAACAATTAAGAAGCGAACCCACCGAAGCCGCCTACCTTTCGGCCAAATGAAAAGAACGATTCCCATCCCGGTCACGATCGCCCGGTGCGAACACGGGCGGATCGGTGCCACCTCGGCCGCCCTGTTGGCGATGCTGCTGACAGCCAGTGCCCAATCCGCCGCTCCGCAACGCTGGCCTGCCGAGGCGGTCATCCGCTTCAACGGCACCAGCACGTTGCATGACTTCGGCGGCACGATTGCCGCGCAGCCGTTCGTGCTGACGGTGGTGTCGAATACCTGGTCCGCCACCGCCGATGTGCTGGCCGCGCAGATGAACACCGCCAGCGAGGGCCGCGACCGGAACATGCACAAGATGCTCGACACCAATTCGCATCCCCGCCTGCGCGGCAGCGTCAGCCAGGCCCCGGTGCCGCTTGGCGGGCCGACGAACGCCATCCTGCGCTTTCACATCCGCAACCAGGCGCACGACCTCCCCGTGCGGGTGGAGAACTGGACCGAAACCGCCGAACGCATCGCCTTCCACGCGGCCTGGGAGGTTTCGCTCAAGCAATACGGCCTCAAGCCGCCCTCCGTGCTCGGCGTCATCCGCGTCGGCGACAAGGTGCAAGTCGAGGCCGACGTGGTGGCGGACAAGACCAAGCCCGCGTCGCCCGCCACCGATTCCCAGCCATGAACGTTTACCTCCACGACCTTGCCACCTTCGTGCCGGAACACCGCGCTACGCAGGAGGCCCTGGGCCGCTATTTTGCCGACCGCATCGGCGACGCCGCCACGGCGCGTGTCCTCCGGCATGTGTTTCAGCGCAGCGGCATCGAGCACCGCCACAGCGTGGTCCCGGACTTCACCGCGCCCGAACAAGCCCGTTTGTTCCGCCGGGCCGAGGATGGTCGCATGCTTCAGCCTGGCACGCACGAGCGCAACCAGGTGTTCGCCGAGTTCGCTGGACCGATCCACGTCGCCCTCGCGCGGCGCTTGCTCGCCGGGCCGGGCGGCTTCGCGCCGGAGGATGTCACGCACGTCATCACCGTGTCCTGCACCGGGTTCGTGAACCCCGGACCGGACTGGAACCTGGTCACCGAACTTGGCCTCGCCCCGACCGTGGAACGCTACAACCTCGGCTTCATGGGCTGCTACGCCGCGTTGCCCGCGCTGCGGATGGCCCGGCAATTCTGCCAGGCGCGGCCCGACGCCGTCGTGCTCGTGGTGTCGCTCGAATTGTGTTCGTTGCACATGCAAATGAGCGCCAGCGCCGACGCCGTGCTGGCCAACGCGCTGTTCTCCGATGGCGCGGCCGCCGCGCTGGTCAGCGCCCGCCGTCCGGCGCCCAACCTGCCCGCGCTGGTGCTGGGTGAGTTTCTCTCCGCGCTCGCGCCCGAAGGGCAGGGCGACATGGCGTGGGAGATCGGCAGCCACGGGTTCAACCTCGTGCTCTCGTCCTACGTGCCGGATGTCATCGCGGCCAATCTCGACCGCGTGGTGGGCGACCTGCTCGCGCTGGGCGGCCGCTCCTTGGCCGACGTGGACGTGTGGGCCATTCATCCCGGCGGGAAATCCATCCTGGACAAGGCCGAGAAATCGCTTGGCCTCGCGCCGCCGCAACTGGCGGCCTCGCGCGCCGTGCTGCGCGATTTCGGCAACATGAGCAGCGCCACTGTCCTGTTCGTGCTGGAGCGGTTGCTGCGCCAGCCGGGCGACGAACCGCAAGCCATCGCCGCGATGGCGTTTGGCCCCGGGCTGACCATCGAGTGCGGCCTGTTGGAATACCGGCCCGCGCGGATGGCAGCCGACCATGTTGATGTCGAACTGGCGGCGGCCGCCCCTCACCCCGGCCCTCTCTCCATCGAATGGGGAGAGGGGGACCGACTCGTCCCCCGAAGCCCCAACGAATGGGGAAGGCCGCCAGAGGGGCCACTGAAGCCGGCAACAACGACGCGCGTATCCTGAACCTTTCGCCATGCGTCCCGATCTTGTTCCTCCGAAGAACAGACTCCACACCGGAGCCGGAGCGGATGCTCCAGGCTTCGTTCCGGCTCCGGCCTGTGGTTTCCCTTCGGCGGACGTGGACGTGCTCATTGTCGGGGCCGGGCCGGTCGGGCTGTTGCTCGCCAATCTGCTCGGCCAGCAGGGGGTGCGCACGCGCGTCGTGGACCGCCGCGAGACGCCCCTCGACCGTTCCATGGCGATAGGCATCACGCCGCCGTCGCTGGAGATTTTGCGGAAGCTTGACCTCGACCGCGCGTTTCAACAGGCCGGCGTGCCGGTCCGCCATGCCGAAGTGCATGAGCGGCGCACCCGGCTCGGGCGGCTCGACTTCGCCGGCATCGCCTCGGATTACCCGTTCTTCCTCTCGCTTCCGCAGGCCCGCACGGTCGAACTGTTGCGGGAAAACCTCGCGAAGCATCCGAGCGTGGGCGTGACCAGTGGAGTGGAATTCATGGGGCTGGCCGGGGAGGCCGATGGCGTGCGCGTGGCGCTGCGCCAGGCGGCCAATCAGGTGGGCTTTGAAGTGCGTTGCCGTTTCCTCGTCGGCTGCGACGGCCATCGCAGCCGGGTGCGGAGCGCCGCCGGACTGACCGCGTCCGAACACATTTATCCGCAGCAGTTCGTCATGGCTGATTTCGCCGACCGCAGCGGCCTGGGGGACGAGGCGCGCCTGTTCTTCACTCCCGAGGCCTCGGTCGAATCCTTCCCGCTGCCGGGCGGCTGGCGCCGTTGGATCGTGCTCGCCGATGATCTCGGAGACGAAGCGCCCGCCGGCTACCTCATCCGCCGCGTGCGGGAACTCACGGGCTACGATCTCGGCACCGAGCCGGTCCGCTTTGTCAGCACGTTCGGCGCAAAGCGCCTAATGGTGAACCGCTATTACGCCGGGCGCGTGGTGCTCGCGGGCGACGCCGCCCACGTCATGAGTTCCATCGGCGGCCAGGGCATGAACACCGGCTTTGCCGACGCCGAAATGCTCGCCGAAATCCTCCCCCGCGTGCTGCGCAAACCGGAAACCGCGCCCCGCGCCTTCGCAGCCTACGACCGGGTCCGCCGCGCGGCCTGCGAAGTGGCGGCGGATCGCGCCGAACGCGGCATGTGGCTCGGCACGTTGCGTGGTCCGGTTGGGTCGTGCCTCCGCAAACATTTCATCCGCAGCGTGCTGTTCAGCTCCCTGATGCAACCGAAGCTGGCCCCGCACTTCGCGATGCTCACCATTCCGTTTCGCAATCTCAACCACGTCCCCCGCGAGCTGCTGCCCGCGGATTGAACCGTCATGTCCCTCACCCTGAACATCCGCGAAAACATCCAGACCCCGGACACCAAGCGCGCTTACAACGCAGGCCTCTTCACCCGCGTCGCCACGGAATACGACCAGGCCACCCGCGCCATGTCGCTTGGCCGCGACCGCATCTGGAAACGCCGCCTCGTCCGCCTGCTGCCCGAGGTGACCGCCCCCCGGTGCGTGGACCTCGCCTGCGGCACGGGCGACGTCACGGCGGAACTGGCCGCGCGGTATCCGCAGGGCGAAATCGTCGGCGTGGACCTGACGCCCGCCATGCTGGAAGTGGCGCGGCAACGCTGTCCGCAACCGGGCGTCCGTTTCCTTGCGGCGGACATGTGCCAGACCGGCCTCGCCGATGGCTGGGCCGACATCGTGACGGGCAGTTACGCGCTGCGGAACGCGCCCGTGCTCGACGACGCGCTGCGCGAGGTGCGGCGCATTCTCAAGCCCGGCGGCACCGCCGCGTTCCTGGATTTTGCGAAGTCTCCGGCGCGCTGGCGGCAGGCGCTGCAACTGCCGCTGCTGAAGTGCTGGGGCGGCTTCTGGGGCCTCGTGATTCACGGCGGCCCGGAGCACGCCTACATCGCCGAGAGCCTGCGCCAGTTCCCGGACCGCCAGGCGCTGCGCCGGCAGGTGGCGCGGCACGGATTCCAACTCCGCGCCGCCCGGAATTGTTTCGGCGGGATGCTGGAAATCCTCGTGTTGGCGCGGACTTAAACCGAACCCAAGCGGGGATTCTTGGGGATCACCGGCGCCCCGGCGGTGATTCGGTCCGAGCGCCACTCAGGGCATGATGGCGTTCAATCCATCGAACCGGCTGGCAGGGGTGGCCCCGTTGGGGGCAACCACGGGATCAGCGGCGAAAGCCCGACGTGGGCGGGGGTGGCTGGAATCGTTTTGTGTCAACGCGCCGGCAATTCGGGCTTGATCCAGCGTTCCCAGTCCGCGAGGAAAAGTTGCTCGGGCAGGCGGGTGGATTTGCGGAGCGGGAAGCGGGGCGGCAGTTGCTCGCGCGTCAGCGCGGACATGATGAGCACGCCCCACGTCCGGTCGCCGCCGGGGCGCACCCATTGCGAGAGGAAGCGAGCGTCCAGTGCGGCGGGCGAGAGATACAACGCCCGCACCGGCTTGAGGAAATCGTTCAGGGCGTAGAACTCGTCTTCTGCATCCAGCGTTAGCAGCACCGCTTGCCGCCGCCCATACCAGGCAACCGCCCACGGCACGTCCGTCATGATCAATTCGCCATCCTGCATCCACTCCGAAACGGTTTTGATTGAGCCAACCTCATACGGCGGATAGGCCAGCGGCGAGGGGCGGGGCGGCAGGAACGTGGCCAGCAGCGGCAGCGTCATCACGCCGCAAAATGCCGCAATCACCGCATACCGTGCGGCGGCAAACGGCAGCGGCAACTGGTCGAGCAGGATGTAAAACAAGGCGACGCCAAAGATGACGACCAGCGGCAGCAGCAGCACGAGCAGGTTTTCGTCGTGGACCTCCGGGAAGTCGGTGGCGGTGGCGGTGCGGGTCAGGGCCTGCGCGAGCACGAGGGTGGCCAGCGCGCCGACCAGCCACCAGCGCAGCCGCCGGATGGCCGGGCTGCGAAAACCGATGAGCAACCCCACCAGAAAGAAACCCGTGATCCACGTGCCGCCCAGGCGCGGCAGGTCCTCCATCACCACCGCCCGGCCATTGATGAAAAACTTCCACCACAGGGGTGTGACACCGACCCGGGTGAAATCGGGATTCAGCGCGCGCTCGAGCCGGTGCTGTGGAAAGAACACGGAGTTCTCCAGCAGCGTGTAGGTGGCCGTGCCGAGGGGCGCGCCGCAGACGACGAAGTTGCGCGCGATCCAGGGCGCAATGCACGCCCCGAACACCACCGTCAGCAACGCGGCCGCCGGAATCCGGCGCGGCCCGGCCAGCACCAGCACATACACCAGCGCGGGAATGAAGAGGAACCCGAACGAATACCGGGTCAACATGCCCGCGCCCAGCACCAGCCCCGCCAGCCCCACCCACAGGAACAATCGGGGGCCGGGGGCCGGCTCCGCGCGACATTCCTCCTCGAAGCGCACCAGCACCCAGACCAGTGCCAGCAGCAGGACGAGCAACAGCATGGTGGACAGCCCGGACACGCTGAACCGCCAAAGGATTTCTGCGCCCAACAGCAGGCCCGCCGCCGTCCACGCCACGGGCGCGTCAAACAATCGCCGGGCCAGCAAAAAGGTCAGGCCCACCGCCGCGAACAGCAGGCCCTGGTTCAACAGCGCAATCCAGAAATCCTGCGGGTGCCAGCCGTTTTCCCACAGCACGGCGTTGAACCGGTCGCGCAGGTTGCCGGAGGCGGAAAGGGCCAGGTTCTGGACCTTGAACCAACCGGCGAGGAGGACGGGATAGCCGGGGGCGTTCACAATGTCCGGGTGGGGACTGCGCAGGTGCGCGAGGTCGGCCCGCCGTTCCTCCGGCAGCTCCGCGAGGCGGGACTGGTTGTGCTGCCGGAGCAGAAAGATGGTGAAGGGCCGGATCGTCCGGGTGGTGTAGCCCTCTCCGTTCGCCAGGTTGCGGGCGAGTTGCGCCTGGTCCATGGCGGCGGGGGTGGCCAGGTTCTTGAAGGAGCGCCAGTTGTAGGCGACGGCCAGGGCCAGCACGCCGAGCACGATGAAGGCCACGCGGAACCAGCGGGCCGCGCCGCCGGCAACGAGCTTGTGAACGATGTCCTGGGGCAGGAAGGGCATGTCAGAGGTCCTCCAGACCGTAGGTGTGCAGCTTGCGGTGCAGGGTGCGGCGGCTCATCCCGATCTTCTTGGCGGCCAGCGTGCGGTTGCCGCCGGTCTCCTTCAAGGCGCGAATGAGCAGTTGCTTCTCCGCCTCCTTCACCGTCAGGTCGCCCCGGGCGATGAGCTGGGCGGTGTCCGGCGGCGTGGCGGCCCCGGTCCGGACGGACGCAGGCAGGTCGCGGAGGGTGATGCGGTCGCCGCGGCAGAGCACGACAGCGTGCTCGATGGCGGTGCGGAGTTCGCGCACGTTGCCGGGCCAGCGATGGCGCATCAACGCCTCGAGCGCGTCGGCGGTGAAATCATTAACGGGCTTGCCGTTCTCCTTGGCGAACTCCTTCAGGAACGCCTGGGCCAGCAGGGGAATGTCGCCGGGCCGCTCCCGGAGGGGGGGCAGGTGGATTTCCATCACGCGCAGCCGGTAGAACAAATCCTCGCGGAACGTGCCGGCCTTCACCAACTCCTCGAGATTCTTGTTGGTGGCGGTGATGAGCCGCACGTCGGCGGTGAGGGTCTTGCTGGAGCCGACGCGCTCAAAAGTGCGTTCGCCCAGGAAGCGCAGCAGCTTGACCTGGAGGGTGGCGTCAATTTCCCCGATCTCGTCGAGGAACAGCGTGCCGCCCTGGGCCTGCTCGAAGCGCCCGATGCGCCGCTCGTGCGCGCCGGTGAACGCGCCTTTCTCGTGCCCGAACAATTCGCTTTCGAGCAGTGTCGGCGTAAGTGCCGCGCAATGCACGGTGACCATCGGCAGCCGAGCGCGCGGGCTGAGCTGGTGGATGGCCTTGGCGATGAGTTCCTTGCCGGTCCCGCTCTCGCCCAGCAGCAGCACGGTGGCGCGGGTGGGGGCGACCTGCTGCACCATCTCGAAGACCTCCTTCATGGCGGGCGATTCGCCGACGATGTTTTGCAGGCCGAACTTCGTGTCGAGCTGCTGGCGGAGGGCGAGGTTTTCGGACTCGAGGTTCTGGCGGCGGAGCGCGCGGGTGATCCGCATCTCCAGTTCGTCAATCTGCATCCGGCCCTTGGCGATGTAATCGTCGGCCCCGCGTTTCATCGCCTCGACGGCGATTTCCTCGGAGCCGTAGGCGGTCATCAGGATGCAGACGGGCGGCTTGGGCAGGGATTTGGCGCGGGCGATGAGTTTGAGGCCGTCCTCGCTGGGCATCCGGAAATCGGTAAGCAGCACGTCGAAATGCTCGCGTTCGAGCAGTTCGGTGGCCGTCTTTGCGTCGTCGGCCACATACACGTCAAAACGGTCCTCGAGCGCGGCGCGCAGCCCTTCGCGCGTCGGCTTTTCGTCATCCACGATGAGCAGGGTCGGGTTCAAGGGATTTGCGGTTTGGGATGGGCGATGGGCGAACCGGGGGATGTCTGCGCCCGGCCCGGCTTAGTCTTAATCGTAATCTTGCTCTTAATCCCTGCATCGCCGGGGGGATTCAGAGTGAGAGCAAGATTAGGATTGAGAGGGAAAAACATGGTCACTCCGCGGCGGTGGGCGCTTCCAGCAGGCGCGGTTTGGGTTCGTGCAGCGGCAACCAGATGCGGAACATCGTCCCCCGCCCGGCGCGGCTGTCCAGTTCGATGCGGCCGTTGTGGGCGCGGACGATGCGCTGGACAATCATCAGTCCGAGGCCGGTGCCCTTCTTCTTGGTGGTGTAAAACGGCTCGAAGATGCGCTTGAGCTGCTCGTCGGGGATGCCGCAGCCGGTGTCGGTGACGCTCACCCACACGCCGTCCGCCCCTTCGCCGGTGGCCAGCGTGAGGATGCCGCCCTTGTTCATCGCCTGCATGGCGTTCTTCACGAGGTTGACCAGCACCTGTTGCATCTGGCCTGCGTCGAGCGGTGCGAAGGGCAGGTGGCGGGCCAGTTTAACCTTGAGCACCAGGCCGCGGTTTTCGATTTCCGGCCGCAGCAGCGCGACGGTGCGCTCGACCACTTCGTTCAACTGCCCGGGCGTCAGATGGGCCGACGTCGGGCGAATGGCCTGAAGGAATTGCGTGATGATGTAGTCCAGGCGGGTGATTTCCCCCTTGGCCACGGAGAGATACTGCGCGAGGCGCTCGACGGCTTCGTCCGTGCCGTCGGTCGCGGACCGCGCATTCCGGTGGGTTTCCGCGGCCGGGCGGAGCGCCGGCTTGGCGTCGCCCGGTCGGCGGCGACCAGCCCCCTGGAGCTTTTTCAGTTCGCGCTCCATGAGTTGCAGGTGGATGTGAAGGGCGTTGAGGGGGTTGCCCAGTTCATGGGCGACGCTGGCCGCCAGCAGGGTCAGGGCCTGAATGCGCTCGCTTTCGATGGCTTCGAAGGTCTGCTGTCGCGCCTCGGTGGCATCGTGCAAAATCAGCGCCACCCCGCTGCTGCCGGCGGCCTCGCCGTCCAGGGGAGCAGCGTAAAGCCGCAGGAACCGGGGCCGCGGATACTGCACCTCGAATTCGTGCCGGACCACGTGCCGCCCGCCTTCGGCGTCGAAGCGCGCAAGCTTTTGCCAGTCGAGTTCCCCGAGGAAACGGGAGACCGGCTGGCCTTCGACGCCGGGCTGGAGACCGACGAGCCGGGTGACGGCCTCATTGAAGTAGAGGATGTGCCCGCGCTCATCCACCACCAGGATGCCGTCCTCGATGGTGTTGAACAGGGTCTCGAGGAAACTGCGTTCGCGGGCCAGCCGCTGGACCACCGTTTGCAGGCCCTCGCTGTCCAGCCGTCCGATGCGGCCGAGCACCTTGTCGAGAAAGTTCGTTTTGGCGGGCGGCATTGCTCAAAACCACTTCTTGCGCTTGAAATACCAGAAGGTGGCGAAGGTGGTGAGCAACGTGACGACGATGACCACCGGGTAGGACGCCACCGGTTTCAACTCCGGCATGTGCTCGAAATTCATGCCATACCAGGTGCCAATGATCATCACCGGGGTGGTGATGACGGTGATGAGCGTGAGCAGCTTGACCACCTCGCCCGTCTGGTTCGAGGTCATGTTGAGATAGACCTGGAGGATGGAGGTGAGGGAGTCCATGTAACGCTGCGCGGCGGATGCGATCTGCCCCAATTCGTCGTGCAGGTCGCGGTAATAGGGCACAATGTGCGCACGGATCAGCTTGAAGTCGCCAGCCGCGAACCGCCCGATCACCTCACGCTGCGGGGCGACGATGGTGCGCAGGTGCAGCACCTCCTTTTTGACCTGGAGGATGCGGTTCAGCGTTTCCTTGCCCGGTTGCTGCAACGCCGCGTGCTCCAGTTCGGCGATTTCCAGCGCCAGTTCATCCAGCGCGGGCGTGTAGCTTTCGATGATCGAGTCCAGAATCTGGTGCGCCACGCGGTCCGGCGCTTTGGCGATGTGAATCGTTCCCTTCACCGCCCGCTCCGCCACCGTGGCCACGCTCCGCACCGGACGTTCGTGGTAGGTGACGAGGAAGTTTTTTCCGAGGAAGAAGTTCAGCTCGTTCGTGTCGAACACGCCATCCTTCCGGCTGTAATCCACCGCGTGAATGACCATGAACAAGTGGGGCGCAAAACTGTCGCCTTCCTTGGGCAGGTATTCCTCGACCTTCGGCGCCGGGCTGACCATCACGCAGTCCTCGATGGCCAGCGGGTGGAAGTGGAAGATGTCCTCGAGCACCATCTTCGTCTCCTCGGCGGTCGGGTTTTCGAGGTCCACCCAGAGGAACAGGTTGGTGTCATTCAACACCGTCGGCATGAGGAACACCTCGACATCCCGACTGTGCAGCCGGCCCTGGGTGGTGAAAGCGAGGGAGCGGATCATGCGTCAAACGAGTTGCGGGGCGCGCGCCATCTTGGCCCAGATACTAGACCGCGCTTGCAGGCGGGCAACAGGGAACTTCGCCTGCGGGCCGGAACGGGCGCATCTCAGTATTTTGCCAGGGGGTGTAAGCCGGAAACAGGTCGTCGGTATGGGTGGAAC
>JBKBTZ010000071.1:0-16898 GCA_046290825.1 Limisphaerales bacterium | reverse complement strand
GCAATTTGCAGCGGCATGTCCCATCACACCAATGACTTGCCCTCCTTGGCAAGTCGCCCAACTGCCGTTTTGAGGTTGAAACCTTTCGCACCCGCCGGCGAATCGGTGTTTTGGCTCGCTCCTCTTGCTAAATCCCCGCATCCCTCGGGACGGTCGGCCGATCTGATTCGTTCGCGCCTTCAATGACGCAATCAACGAGCGCTTCGAAGAAGCCGTCCTAACGAACGATTTCCGCCGCCAAGAGCAGTGACAGATTGGCGGTCGTCTGCGCACTTGACTTTCGGCGGCTCACGCGTTCGCGCAAGACCTGTTGAGCAAGTCTTCTGGCCCCGGTGACATCGGGCAGTGGCTTTCGCGGCAAAGTCGTCTTCGCCTCGCCGGGACAGCACAAAGCCTGCAATAAACGAATCGAGTCGCCTGTCAGGCATTGCGTTTCCAGATCACTACCGCAGAAAACGGCCACCAAACCGTCGGGTGCTGACAGCCGCCGCGCCGGCCCCAGCCAACGGAGGGCGAAGACGAGCAGCCAGCCCTCGCCGTGGGGCCATTCTTGGTCGGCGCACAGGCGGAAGGCGCTCTCGCCTGGCTGCGCCTCGAAGGTGCTTTGAAACAACCAGTCCGTGACCGGCTCGCCAAAGCCCGCCAGCACCGGCCGGATGGGCTGCCCGCGCACCCGCCCCAAGTCCTCGTCCCGCACGCGCTGAAACACCTCGCGGTCAAAAACCACATGGCAGGTGCGCTCGGGCCGAAACACCGGGTCGCGGAAGGCGTCCGGCAATCGGAAGTGAAAGACCCCCGGCACAAATTGATTGGCGCTGTTCCGGGTCTCCTGCAGCCGCAACCCATGCCGCTCCAGCGCCAGCGCGAAGGCCATTTTGAAATCGTCCGCCGTCAACGACGGGCGCAGCGGGCCAAGATCGCCATTGAAGCCACCCGCGTCGCCCAGCAACTCCCGCAGCCGGTCCACTGACCGCGCCGCGTCGTGAATCCAGCCATCCACCGTGGCATCCGTGACGTCCTCGCCCCGCATGGCCCGACCGAACAGGCTCACCGGGTCCATCCGCTCGGCCACCTCGCCCAGCAGCATCTCCCGGTAGTCCTCGTCCAGACCCGCGAGGCTCATCGTGCGCTGGACGACCGCCAGCCGTTCCGTGATGCGCTGCAAGATGCGGGCATCCCACGACTCCGGCACGCGCAGGTTGAACACCTGCACCCGCCGCGCCTGCCCGTAGCGGTCCAGCCGACCGATGCGCTGCTGCAGCCGCAAGGGATTCCACGGCAGGTCGTAGTTCACCATGAGGTGACAGGCCTTCTGCAGGTTGATGCCTTCGCCCCCCGCCTCGGTGGAAACCAGAAACCGCGACTCGCGCTCGAACCGCCGCCGCGCCTCGCGTCGTTCCTCCGGCGGTGTGTCGCCGTGAATGACCTCGATCCGCGCGCCGGGAACCAATTCCCCCAGCCGCTTGCACAGGTAATCCTGTGTGGCGCGATACTGCGTGAAAAACAAAACCTTCGCCCCCGGCTCTGCCGCCTCGATCTGCTGAAGCAAGTCGGCACAGGAAGCCCACTTCGAGTCCCGGGCCAATGCGCGAATTCGATCCAGCAGCGTGTCGAGCAGGGCCTGCTCATCGGCAAAGAACTGCTGGAGCGGCTTGGAAAAGTCCCGCCGCTCGTCCTCCCCGTCGTCCTCAAGCTGCAACAAGTTTGCCAGACTCTGCTGGCGGCTCTGCAATCCCTCGGCCCGCTTGGCCAAGGCCGCCTCCAACGCCCGCCAACTGCTCGCTGCGATCTTGTGGAACGTGTGCATCACCAGTTCCACGACCAGCGCGAAGCTCCGGTCGCCGCCGCGCGCGTTGTCCAGGCTCTTGAGGATGTATTGCGTCAGGAGCCGGGAAACCTCCAGTTCCTCCGGCGTCCACGGCACTTCGATCGTCGTGGCATCGTGCCCCTTGAACAGCTTGCGCCCTTCCCAGTCCACCGCGCGCGACTTGGGCGTGCGTGTGAGCGTTTCGGCCAGCGAGTCACGAGTCAGTTGCGCTTCGACGCCGCGTTCATCCGGCTGGAACAGGTCGGGTCGGGCCAGATGCAGCAGGCGGAGAAACCGCTCGTCATCGCCCTGATGCGGCGTGCCGGACAGCAGCAGCAGCCGGGGCGAACGCGGCGTGCGGTCGGGATTCTCGACGTGCCGGATGAGCCGGCTCTGCACCAGGAACTCGAAGAGCCGGTAATTCACCGTCTTCTCGAGGTCGTTCGTGATGGCGTTGCGCCGGGCCGTGAGCCGGTGCGCCTCGTCGCAAATCACCAGGTCGAATGCCCCAACCTGCTGCAGCAACACCCGGTATTCCTCGCGCTTGATGCGGTCAATCGGCGCAATGACCGCTGTCTGGCTGCGCCAACTGGCGGCTCGTTTGCCGTCGAAGTTCGTGCCGAGAATGCTGAAGTGCAGGTTGAAATGGTCCTCCATCTCGTCCTGCCACTGAAGAGCGAGGCCCGCTGGACAGACGATCAGAATCCGCTGGGGCGGCTCGCGGCGCAGCAGGCTGGTGATGACCAATCCGGCCTCGATGGTCTTGCCCAGACCCACGTCGTCCGCCAGCACGTGGCCGAAGCGGTTGCCCGACACCACGCGGTCCAGCACATGCACCTGATGCGGCAGCGGTTGGACCACCGAGCGGGTGAAGCAACTGGTCAGGTTGTGTTCGCCCAGAACCAGCCCGGCGGCCAGCTTGCGCTTGAACGCCGCCACGTCGCCCCACCGACCCGCCGCCGCGTCCTCCAGCGGATCGCCCACCGGCTCGACCTCCTCTGGCCGCAGCCCCTGAAGCGGGTCCAGATGATCGAACGCCACCTGCAACCGCGTCTCCCCCAGCGCATCCTCCTCGACATACCGCACCACCCCGAATCCGTATTCCGGGTGCGCGCGGTGAATGACGCGAGTGTTGGGCTGGGGGATGAGGTTGTTCATGTTTGCGGGGTGGGTTTCTCTGGTGGCAACGGCTGGCAAGTCACGCCCATGTGGAGTAGCGGAATGTCGAAGTCCTGGCTAAGAGCAGAAACCTGCCGAGCTTTTTCATGCAGCCTTTCCGACACACGGAGCAGGTCCTCCATGGCCCACACATCAACGTCTTTCTCTTCCAACCATCCGATGCTGGCTGCCGCACGTCGGACTGGCCGGCAGGAGAAGAACGCGACTGAATCCACTACAGGATTTTCAATGACGCCCAGTCTTCTCAGTTCTCGAATGATGAATAACAGCGGAGAGCCAAGGCTCTGGCCCACCACCCCAACCCACGGCGCTTGCCCCGGCAGATGCCCGCTACGGATGAACTCGATTAGCTCGCGGCCCGAAGACACTTTTTTTGCCCGTTCAAGAATCATTGCCGGGAAGCCGGACTCCCAGACGAGGCGATGCATCTTACGCACGTCGTAGAACAGCCGCCGCCAGTAGTAAGCCCGTTCATAGTTGGCGAGCACATGCGGAAAGCGCCGCTCGCATACGCGCTCAAACACCTTATCTGCACCTTCGCGAAACGATGGTTGGCTCGTAACCAGCCAGAACTTCCCGTCACCTTCGAGCTCACCGGTCCAAAACTGGCGCAATTCCGAGGTCCGTCGGCCTTCCGCCATCAGGCAGGCCAGCCCGCAGAGACGATACCAGATTCTTCGTCCCTCGTCGGAATCGGGATTTCCAAGCAATTCACCGAGGACTCGGATGCGATTGTCTTCGTCCGACTCGTGCGAAACGGGCCGCAGTAACTGCCAGTTTTGCCCCTCAAGCGTGTATTCACGTCGCTTACCTTGTTCGCGCTGCCACCAAGACAGCAGGTCTTCGGCGCTCCAATCCTCCCTCCGACGTGCGGGAGGTGCTGGAGGCGGTTGCTCGGTTTTCCTCGTGCGAAGCAGGTGAACGGCCAGTTCATCCTGCTCCTCGTCTCCGCACGTCTGCTGAAACCAAGACTGCTCTTCCACCGTTTCGAGCCAGCCACCGTTGCCTGCTTGGATGGCTTCCCGCGCGCTGGTGGCTAGTCGGTGACGCATCCCTTCATCACCATGAAGCAGGTAATTCATCGCAGCAGCTTTGGAGGCGTCGTCCTTGGCTTGCAGAATCCACTTAAAGAGCGTTTCGACATCCGCCTCCAGGCGTTTGCGGCAGGCAAGGAAGAATGCCAGCGCCGGGCCGGTGTAGGCCGGATGGAGCCGGGCTGCGGCCGGGGCGAAAGCGGCGCGCATCTTTTCGTCCGCGTCCACACCCTCGCCGCCAGCTACCACCAGTTCCGCCGGTTGGTGCCATGAGCCGTCAGCGGCTTGGAGCAGCACCTTGGGCAGGAGGTTGCTGAGCGCCTCGTGCTCGCGCTCCTCGCGCTCGGCGGGGTTGCCCTCCTTCAGCTTCTTGAGGAAATCCGGCGTGACCACTTGACCGAGTCGTGCCGCGGTTTCTGGATCGGCCCGCAGTGCCTGGCCTTGGTTGAGTTCCCACTCTACGACCGTGGCGAGGTGCTGTTCTGTCGGCTGCTTGGTTAGGGCTTCCAAACGGCGTAAGAACGAAGCCACGCGGCCATCAGAAACCATCCGGCCCGGCTGAACGTGAGCTTGGAAGGCCGACCATTGGCAGGCAGTCCCGAATACTTGTTCCCGGTCCAACGCACCCGCCGCCACGAACTGGATGTCGCCCAGTTTGGTCAGGAACCGATGCTCGCCCCACAGGCCGGTGGGCAGGGCGGCGCAGTCGGCATAGAACCGACGCAGGCCGGAATGCTCCGACTGCCACAGGAGGCGACGCGCCAACGCGGCAGGCTGGCTGGAGTCGGACTTGGGGCACTTCTCGGCAAAGTGCCGGCCCAGCACCTCCCAGAGGCTTTCCGCGAAGGCCAGCAGCGTTGCGCTGGAAGCCAGCCCCAGTTTCGCCCTCACCGTCTCCCAATCCTGCTCGGCAAGCTGCCACACCGCCTTGAGGCGTTCCGCCACGAGGCGGGCCAGTTCGTCCGCCAGTTCCTCGTTGCGCTTCGAGTTCAGCGCCAGTTGCACCCGGCCCACGTCCGGCTCGAACGGGCCGTTGACCGCAAAACCGTAGTCGGGCGTGGCGCGCGTGGGGGCGGTGACCCAGAACGTCGGCACGTCCTTGGGCAACGGCACGAAGCCATCCGGCCCCACGCCCAGCAGGAGTTGCAGGCGGTCGTTGCCCGCGGCTCCGCTGAAGACCAGCGCGCGCGGCACCTGCGCATCCAGCCCCCCCAACGCGCCGGCTTCGATGCCGTCGGTAAGCCGCTCCGGCTGCCACCGGACCTCCCGTTCGGGTTTGCCTGCGCAAAGCAAGCGCAGCCGCTTGAGCTTACGCGAAAAGACCACGAGCAACGGGGCGAGCCGCTGGAACAACGCGAGCACCTCGTCCGCTTTCGGCCCGCTTTCGGCCCGCAGCGGCAGCCGGATGATCGTGCCGCGCCGCCAATGCTCCGGCGCGAGCCGCTTTAATTCCCCGATCAGCGCGTCGCGCTGCGCGGCCTCCAGCCGCACCGGGTAGATGCCGCCGCGGATGACGAAGTCCAGGCTGCCGCTGACCACCTCCGGCGCGTCGCCCACGAGGAACACGCTCTTAAACCCCAAGCCGAATTTGCCGGTGAGCGCGCCCGCGCCTTGCCCGGACGCCTCGGTTTTGTCCGAAATGGACTGAACCACCATCTTCTCCAAGTCCCGCTTGTAGCCAAGTTCTTCACGGCTTGGCCCTCCCGGCAGACGATACTGGTTGATGAGCCGCCCGAAATGCACGGCAACCAACCGGGCACCGTCGGACTTGGCGATGAATCGGTCCTCATCCGCCGAGGTCATCGTTTCACCCAGCTTGCCAAGTTCGCAAACGGCATCGTCCGCGTTTTGCCACAACTCGAAAGGAACGGATGCGGCGTCGTATTGATACTGAGCCAGCTTGCCAGCGACCGCCCGCAATAAAGCCGCTTGCACTTCGGGATTGGCCTGCAGAAGCCCGCGAATGGCATCCTTTGCGTTCCGGCGTTGCTCCTCCGCCTGACGCCGCCGGGCGTCAATTCCCAGCGAATCCGCTTCCGCTTCGGCCTCGCGGGCTTTGTCCCAGAGTCCCAGTGCGTCCTTGATTTGGGCATTAGCGTGCCCGCCAATCTGCCGCAACAAGCCGAGAGCAGACTCGATTACCAGACTTTGGGCTACTTGCACCTCGACCTGGGCGGTTTCACACAGGGCTTGGAAAAGGGCTGAAATGCTCGCCCGTTGCCCCGTGCAACGCTCGATAATCTGTTCGGCGGCCTCTTGCAGGCACTTCACGGCTTCCGGAACCGAAAGCCCGGCAGCTACCGGATCCAGTGGCAGGATTCGGAGCACCCAGCGTCCAGGTTTCAAAAACAATGAACCTTTGACCGTTAGCCCCGCGCGTCCGACTTGGAAGGGGTCCTTACCCACAATCAGCCGTTTTGCCTTCTGGTCTCGTTCTGCGTTGAATAGCCGGCCTAAAATGGACTCTACTTGCACTCCTCGTTCCGACACGACCGAGACCACGGGGTATCGGATATTCAGTTCGCGAGTCAGTGTTTTCAGAAGTCCGGGATGGTGTTCATTGAACCAGGCACAAACAGTTTTCTGGCTGTGCTTCACGAAAAAGCCATCGGCAAGCGCAGCAATAGGCCCAGACCAGTTTAGCAGGCACAAGAATGCCCCGATTGGATCCGGCACTGGTAGATGCGACCGCCATCGTTCGAATAGCGCTTTCAATTCCGCCGCGATAGATTGAGATGCTTCAGAATCATGTTCTCTTGCATGAGAGCAATCAGGCGACTCAAGCGTCGCTGCCAAATTTGACAATGCGGCCGCGAGCCCATCGGCCAAAACACAATGTTCGCTCAAGCCAGCTGTGGGTAGGGCCAGTTCGGCGGGCGTCTTCCATTCACCCGCTCCGTTCAGCAGTGTCACACCCGGACGGGCCAGCACGCGCCGAGTGAAGCCCACACCCAAGCCGTCAATCGCACGCAGGTAACGAACCAAAACGGAATCGAGCCTCTGACGCTGGTCTTGGTCGGCCTGTTGATGCTTTTCGGTCAGGTGCTTCAACACTCCGGCATAAGCGGCCTCCCCAAGCTGCCCGCCGATGCTTTGCAGGAAGGCAGGCACCAGTCCCCGATGCTCTTCTCGGCTGTGAAGGGCCTTCACCAAGCCGGCGACGGGTAGCGTCTCGGCCGCCGCATCGCCCAGCGCGGCCACCCAATCGGTGACGTGTTCAGCCGACCAATCGCCCGTCAGGCCGGTGGACCAGGCGGGATGCGGCTGCAAGAGGCCGGCCAAGGCTTCAAGCGCCTCCTTCGGTTGGGCCAGCACCGTCTGCGCAAAGGTATCGAACCGCTCGTGCTTCCGCACAGAGTCAGGCAGACGCCGGATCGGGACTTTGCCGTTGAGGACTTCGGGCGGCAGACGGTCCAACTCAACTTCCGCGCCGACTATGTGCAGCAGCTCGGTAGGTTTGGCTGTGCCGCCGGTCGCCAGCGGCAGCCAGGCAACCTCCCGCACCCGGTCGCGCACTTCGGTGCGGAGCATGCCCAGGCGACCAATCGCGGTCAGAATCGTTTGCCAACAGTCGGCAGGCCGCGGCTGGGCCAACGCGATTTCGATGACCGCCTCCCAACTCAGCTTGTTGACGAGCCAATTCGAGCCGTCCGGGTTCTGGAACCGCCCGTAGCCGGTCCGGGGGCGGATGCGGCTGACCAATTGGTTGAAGGCTGCCGGGAGTTCCGTGAACGAGCCGTCATCCACGTAGGTGTGCCCCTCGATCCGCACCCGCCGCCCATCCAAGGCTTCGTGGATATTCAGGCCGCGCAGCACTTCCGTGTCGTTGAACTGAAGCAGAAAGCTGTCGCACTCCTCGGTCGTGAGGCTGGTGCAGTCCACGTTGGAAGGGCCGATCTCCTTGACTGGATCAAGGAGGATTCCGTGGCTGGTGGTTCCAAGGGTGCAGTCCACGTTGGAAGGGCCGATCTCCTTGACCAAGGCTTCGACGGACGATGCCGAAACGTCATGCAGATTCAAACACTGCCGCTGGTGGTCGTTTAGCGCGAGTTGCCTGGCGATGGAGTGCGGAAGGAGTCGCCAAGATTGGTTCGCCGCTTGCAGGGCCAGTTTGGCCAGCTTGACGAAGGCGTCGGTCTGCGGCGGTTCGCAGAACAAGGCGGCGTCGCGCTCCCACTCGGCAAGCTGCCCGTGCAGCAGGCAACGCAAAGCTTTCCACTGCTCGTCGTCTGTGGGGCTGGCTTGGCCCAGCAGCCGGTCGAAGAGCAGCTTGCGGTTCGCGAAATCGTCGGCCAGGCGGTTGGCCGAACGCAGCAACTGGAGACAGGCCGACGCATCGCACGCGGTTTCCGATAACCCCAGAATCTTGGCGACGCCGCCTTCCACCAAGACGGGCTTCAAATCCGGCGCGGCCTTCGCGAGGTCTTTGGCCCACGAATCGCCACTGGTGAACAGTCGGTCCGCATCACGGGCTTGCTGAAGTGCGGTGCGACTTACGGCCACGGTCTGAGCACCCGCCGGGCGGCACGCAAAGAGCGGCAGCCTTGCGACGTCATCCGGCCAGTCCGCAGGGTGCTCGTGAGACGCCTCCAACAGGCGAATGGCGATGTCAGACCGTTGCTTGATGGGCTTCTCGTCACCGGGCGCGAGGCCGCCCAAGCTCCGCAGTGTCGGCAGCAAATCCGTCCAGGGAACCTGTCCGTTACCCCTCACTTCGCGCCAATCCTCCCACAGCAGCGCCACGGACAGGTTGTGGCTGCCCAGTGCCTGTTTGATGGCCGGGTCCGCCTCCGAAGATTTGGCCGGAAGTCGAACGAGCGCCGCGGCCGGCAGCCGGTTGAAAAACTCCTTCCACTTTCTGGCCAGTTCCTTGTCGTCGGGCAACGGCTGGGCCAGGAGCTGGTTGACGAGCCGGACGAGCGCCTTGACGAGGCCCGAATCCGGCTTCCGGTTGGCGGCATCTTCGGGGACCAGCTTGAGCAGGTATTCGAGATGAGCGGTGTTGCCGAAGCTTGCGACTGGGATGCCTTCGAGCAGCGCAGCCAACTCGCTGTCGCTGGGCACCTTGGGTTCTTCGTCTGCCAGGGCTGGCTTGCCTTTGCACGACACGGTCGCCCGACCGCACAAGTCCGTAAGGGCCGGAAGAAGCTCAAAAAGCTCACTCTCGGCGAAGCCGGGCTTCGGCAGCGCAATCCAGCGTCGCGGTTGGCCACCTTCGGCCTGCCAAGTTTCAAGTTCCCAGCCCCCGCCGCCGGGCTGCAGCCGATACACAAAGCGTTGCCCCCGACCCATCCACGGGAGCAGCGGTTTGAGTTTTTCGGACTTCCGCAGCGCCCCCACCAGCGACTCGACTTCATCGGCTGTTGCTTCCACCCCTTTCACGAATATGTCGAGGCTGGGCAGGACCAGCGGAGCGACCACTGATTGGAGCAGGGTGCGATTCCACAGCTTCACCACTTTCAGTTCCGTATCGGCCTGTCCGGGCGTGAAGTCTTCCGGCAGGTCGTTGAAGGGCTGGAGGTGGCGACGGCCCGAGTCCACGAAGAAAAAGCCGTGCAGGTAAAGGCCATAGCGCCACGCCTCCCCACAGTTGACTTCCTCGGGCTCGCCCAAGGGCAGGAAGACCGCGTGCTGGAGCCGCAGGCTGCCCTTGCCGTTGGCCCTTTGGCGGGTGAACACGACCGCCCCGTGCGGCTCGGCCTTTTCGGCGACTTGCAAATCGCCCCCGTCCGGGCCGATGGCCGTTTGACTCGGCCAAGTTGGGTGCTGCTTGAGCTCCTCCAGCAGGGCGAGGCCATTGGCTTGCTCGAGGCCGGCGAAATTGCAATCTCGCGCGGGGTTCTGGCCCGATGAAATGGCACCCGACAGTGGTTGCGGAAGTGGCGCCACATTCGGCACGCCGTTGAGGCCGAAGCGGACTCTTTGGGCTTCGTCTCCGACCTCGAACCTCCCAAGCTCAGCCAGACTGGAGGAGTGCCAGGAACAGACGCGAACGCGGCGCAGCCTTCGCAGCAGTGGCAGCGTTTCCATCAGGCGGGGTTGCCAATCCTGCCCCAGCAGCCCTTCAAGCTCCGCCTCCGGGAAGCTTTGCTCGATGGGCTTGATCTCCCCGCTGCCATCTCGCAGGTGGCCCTGCCGGCGGAGCGGAATCCACAGGCCGAACCAACGGCCTCCGTTCAGGGCTTGTTGAGCAAGCTGCGTGAAGGCGTTGAGGTCTGAGCCGCGGCTGGTGCGCCATGCGTCTTCCCAATCCTGATGACGGCCGTCTCCGGCCTCCCGGCTCCACCACGGATTCAGCAGGTCGCAAGGGGCCGCTTGGTTCGGACCGGCTTCCGTGAACTTGTGCGGGGAGAAGTAAAAGAGCGCTTCCGCCCAATGGAAGATGCTCTTGAGGCCCAAACCGAACTTGCCGGCTGCCCCGGCCTGCCCCGCTTTATTGCTCATGCCCAGGGAGGTGATGCTGATGGCATCGCTGGCCGTGAACGCGCCGTCATTCAAAACCGCCAGCCCTGCGGTCTGGAGCAGAGGATGGCTGGCGCCGGGCAGACCGTTCTTGGCGAGGACCAGCACCAGTTGGCTGGCGGCACCGCCCGCTTCGGTGGCCCCGGCGTCGTCGGCGTTTTGAAGCAGCTCCTTCAGGATGGGATACCCGTCCTGATACCGGTCGCGCAAGTCCTGACGGATGCGCTGGATGTCGTCAAGGTGCGAGTGGCGGAATCCGGGCATGAGGTTTAATCAATGGGCGTTCTGGAGACCGTTTGTCGGCCCGGCAACAGCCAGTCGGCGTAAATGGCGTTGCCGCGTTGCTCGGGGGTGAGGCGGTCGAGCACCTCGGCCAAACCCTGCCAGTTGGCGAGGTGCTCCGGTCGCAGTCCGCGCAATTCCGGGCCGGTAGCCGCTAGTAAGGCTTCCTTGTGGAAAATGGGCATGGTGAACCGCGCCAAAATGGAGAATCTGCCCCGGCGGCTTCCAGTCTTTTTGGGGCGCAGTGCGTTGGGAGTTTCAATAGCTGCTCATATCCCAGGGCTGCACGTCATCCCTGATGCGTGCGGCTTGCCGACCGCCGCAACGATCCCTGCGCGGTTGGCCCATGCGGCGCACAACCTCCATTTCTCCAAGCCAAACCCGTGGCCGACTCCTTGGCTGCAAACGAGCATGTCCGCGCTCCGGTGCGCGCCACACCCGCAACCAAACCGTTGCGCCGCCTAACGCTTCCAACCCGACGCGGCATCCCCGGCACCACCGGGGAATGCGGCTTCGTTTCACTCCGGGTGGCGGGCCAGCCACTCGGAGATTTTTTTTGCCCACGACTCCCAGTCCGTGCCGTGATCCTGCTCCATTTGCGCGGCCAACATCGCCCGCGCGTCATCGGCCAGCGGGTGTTCCGACTGCCGCGCCACGGCCAGCAAAGTGTTCAGCCGCGTGGCCACCGGACGATCCAGCAGGTCCGTCAGCAGGATGGCGGCGGTGAACTCGGGCGTGCCGGGATTGGTGAGGATGGCCGCCAAGCCGGCGTAATCCGCGTCGGCCGTGTCGGCGGCCAGCGTGGAGACCAACTCGGCCTGCTCGTCGGCGTTCAACTCGGGAAACAACGCCAGCAACCGCGCCCCTCGCCGGCCATCGGCGTTGTCATCGGCCAGCGCCGCAGCAACGCGGGGAGAGGGCGAGGCCGGTGCGGTTGTGTCGCCATCACCCGGTTCGACGGCGGCGGGACCAATTCCCGGGCGCGGTCGGGTCAGCAGGCGGGCGCGGGGAGAATCGGCGATCGGATTGGAGGAAGCCTCCTCCGACACCGTGGGAGCGGAAGCCTGCGCGGGCGGCGGAGGCGGAGAAACGACCACGCTGGTGGATCGCGTTCCCCACAACCAAAGCCCCGCCAGCGCCGCCATCCCGACCAGCATCAGCCAGAGGCGCCTCATGAACTTCTGCCCGGTTTGCGGGCGACGAGGGCGTAACGGCCATGCGTCACCCCGTTCAGCATCTCATTGAAGAAATACTTCATGCCGCTCGCCAGGTTGACCCGCTTGCTTTCCATCGGCAAGCCGGCGGCGGCAAAGAAGCGTTCGTAGTCGGCCAGCGAGTAGAGTTCGCGCCCGGCGGGTTTCTCGGACGCCTTGAACAAACGCGGCTGCACCGGCTCGCGGACGGCCACGAAGCGTCCCCCCGGTTTGAGGACGCGCTTTGCCTCGCGCAGCACGTCGACGACGTTGGCGGTGCGGTTCAACACGGCGGCGCAGACGACGAAATCGAAATGGTTGTCTGGGAAATCCAGCCGGTGCGGGTCGCCGGGCATGCGGGTGATTTTGGACTCGATGGCGCCCATGCGCTGGAACACGGCGGGGGCCTCGTGTTTCAGCCGTTTGCTGGTCACATCTGTGGCGATCACCTCAACAACGGCAGGCAGCCGGGACAGTGCCGCGCTCAACCAGCCCGCGCCCGCGCCGAGTTCGAGCACGCGGCCCCGGAAGGTGATCCCGAAGCGCCGGGCCAGGTAGGGTGCGACTTCGGTCGCCTGGGTCTCCAGTTCCTCCGTGGCACGGCGCGCCTCGCGTTCCTCGGCGGCGGCGCGGCGCGCGGCGGATTCCGCCGCCTGGCGCGCGGACGGTCGGCGACGAGAGGCAAGACGCTCGACGAATTTGGACTGCGGACGGCTCACGCCGGGAGTGTAACGCAGGATTGGACCGGAACCAATTTCTTCTGCAAGAGTGGCAGCCAACCAGGCGTATCCTGGTTTCTTGCGGGGTCGTCGTGGGTTTGTAGCGCAGGTTTCCCAACCTGCCGTATCGCCGACTTCCCAATCGGCAGAGTGTTCAAATCGTCGGGACTCTTTCGCGAAACGAGGGGCTGCGGGTTGGGAAACCCGCGATACAGCAGAATTGGAAGTCTCCGCTACCATTTGGTCTGGCACGTCGTGGGCAATAAACTGAGATGCGCCGCGGCCAAACCGCCCTAGCTTGCAGTTCCGTGCGACGGTCAACGGGCGCGGCGCGGGGCAACCAATTGCGCCGGCTCCCTTACGCCAGGGCCGGCTCGGCTTCGCCCGCGTTGACCGGAACAGGCACGCGCACCCCGGCCAGTTCAAGCAGGCGGTCGTAGGCGGCGGCCCAGATGGGCGCAGGATGCGGATGCACGGTGACGGTCTTGAAGGAACGCCGCACCATGGCCCGCGCCTCGGGCAACGACTTCACGCGGCCCAGCGCCAGCGTCTGGACGACGAGATTGCCGATCGCGGCGGACTGATTCGAAGCGATGACCACGGGGCGTTGCAACGCGTTGGCGATGAAATGATGGAGGAGGCTGTTGCCGGTTTCGCTGACGAGGTAGATGCGCGTGAACTCGCGGCCCGTGGCCTGGGCCAACTGGTCCAACCGCCAGCGATACAAAAACGCCAGGCTTTCGAGGAGACACCGGGTCACGCTGCCCGGCTTGCGCGGCACCGGCTGGCCAGTTTCGCGGCAATACGCCTGCAACTTGGCGACCAGATCACCGGGCGTGGCGAAGCGCTCATCGGCCAGGTTGACCACCGATTCCAACGGATCCGCGGTGGACGCGAGGTAGGCCAGCACGCTGTCATCCAGCGCGTAATCCGCTTTGGCCCAGTGGGCGCGGCACTCCTCGAGCAGCCCGGCCCCGAGCGTTTCCGCGTGGGCAAAGATCGTTCCGTGGGGGCCCTGTAGTCGGTGCATGGACGGCGCGTCGCCCGGGAGCGGAATCAGCGGTCCGGCAAGTTCGGTGGCGAGCGCGGTGGTGCCGCCGATGCGCAGCGCCGCCCAGGTTTCGTTTTCCTCGACCGGCAACCCGGCCAGCGTGGCGGCCAGATCGTGCGAACAAGAGGCCACCACCTGTGCCCCCTCCAGCTTGGTGACGGCGGCCAGTTCGGGGCGGAGCGCCTTGATTCGGGAACCCGCGCGGATGACCGGGGGGAGCAGTTTGGGCGGCAGCCACAGCGCCAGCGGCAGCCGTTGCGACCAGCCGCCCGTCTCGGGGCTGAAAAGCTGCGTTGCGCCGGCGGTCGAGCGTTCCACGCAGGGCACCCCGGAAAGCACAAAATTGAAGCCGTCGGGCACGGGCAGCAGATGGTCGGCGCGTTTGAGGCGACGCGCGTTCTCGGCGGCCAGTTGATACAGCGTGCTGCGCGGCGAATCGCCCAGGCCGGTCTCGGCGAACAAATCCTCCGCGCTCAACTTGCCCAGCACCTCGCGCCGTCCCGCCGCCGTGCGCGCGTCGGCGTAATGATAGGTCGGCGACAGCAACGTGCCGTCGGCCTCGAACAGGACGTAATCGCCCGGCCAGCCGCTGGCGCTCAGGCTGTCCACGGGTTCCTCAAGCGCGCCCGCCTCGGTGAGGCCGGTGAGCATCTCGTTGTAAAGCCGCGCGACGTCCCAAAGCAGGCCGTCCTTCTCGCGGACCGGGGCGTTGATGAAGCGGCGCACCTCGCTCAAGGAAAGCTGGTCGCGGTGCAGCGTGCCCAGGACGACCCGTCCGCTGGTCTCTCCGAATTCGCAGGCGATAAAATGCCGGTTCATTGCCACGCCTGCGTTCGCAGAAGTTGTGCCTGAAACAACTTGCGCGGAAAAAGTGAGGCCCACGTTGCCGCCCGCCGTCCACGTGTCCCAAACCGAAACAAAAGTGTGCGGTTCTGGAACCGTTGCCCCGGTGGCCGTTGGGTCCGTGATGGCGCCCCGCCCGCGCGGTGTCCGCTTCACTGGCGGGCAACGTCCAAATTCAAAAGGGACGCGCGCCGGCGGCCACCTCTGAACTCCCGCCCTTGCGCGATGACTGAACTTTCCCCAGCCTGCGCGGTCGAATGGTCATGCGACTGCGTTTTTTTCTCGTCGCTCTCACCACGTTGCTATCGGCGGCAGCAGTGCAGGCGGTGCCCTCGGGCAGTGAAGTCGTGGTGGTGTTCAACACCCGGATGGCCGGCTCGGAAGGCGTCGCCCGCCATTACGCGGCGGCCCGCAATGTGCCGGACGCGCAGGTCATTGGCCTCGAACTCAGCCCCACCGAGGAAATCGCCCGGCTGGATTACGAACTCTGGCTCGCCAAACCGCTCGCCCACGAACTGCAAAAGCGCGGCCTCTGGAAACTCGGCAAGGTCATCCGCGCCGTCACCAACGCCACCGACCTGCGCGAGGTGGAACTGCCGGTCGAATCCAAAATCCGCTACGTCGTGCTCTGCTACGGCGTCCCCCTCAAAATCAAGGCGGACCCGACGTGGAAAGATCCGGGCGATGACCCGTGGCCGCCGGAACTGCGGCGCAACGAGGCGGCCGTGGATTCCGAACTGGCCACGCTGCCGCTGCCGCCGGAACTCCGCAAGGCCACCGGCCTCATCCGCAACACCGCCTACACCACCACCAACAGCGCGTGGCTGCACCCCACCAACGGCATCCTGCTCGTCACCCGCCTCGACGGCCCCAGCGCGGAGATTGCGCGCGGGCTGGTGGATTCCGCGTTGCGCGCCGAAACCAACGGCTGGTGGGGCCGCGCCTACTGCGACGCGCGGGGGCTGGACGACCCCAATTTCAAGCTGGGCGAGGACTGGATGATCGGCGCGCACGAACTCTGCCGCATTGCCGGCCTCGACAGCGTGCTCGACACCAACGCGGCCACGTTCCCGGCGGGGTTTCCGATGAGCCAGGTGGCGTTCTACGCCGGCTGGTATGACGCCAACGTCAGCGGGCCGTTCGCCGACGGCACCGTCGAGTTCATGCCCGGGGCGTTCGCGTATCATTTGCATTCCTTCAGCGCCGCCAGCCTGCGGACGCGCGACCGGCACTGGGCCGGCCCGTTGCTGGCGCGCGGCGCGGCCTGCACGATGGGCAGCGTGTATGAACCCTACCTTTCCGGCACACCCGACATCGGCGTGTTCACCGCACGCTGGCTGCTGAACAACTTCACCTTTGGCGAAGCCGCCTACGCGGCGCAGCAGGCGCTCTCCTGGCAAACCACCGTCGTCGGCGACCCGCTCTACCGCGCCTTTGCGTGGCATCCGCATTTGCTGCATCTCAAGCTCGAAAACCTCGGTCGGCCGGAGCTGGCCTGGTCGCACATCCGGGTCGTCAATCTGATGCAACTGCGCGGCACCCCGTTGCTCCAGCTCACGGCTTACCTGCAAAGTCTCGAAATGACGCGGACCAACGCCCTCCTGCAGGAAAAGCTCGGCGACCTCCACGCCGCGGTCGGCAAGCCCGAATCCACCGTTCTCGCGTGGCGGCGCGCCCTCGAATTCGAGCCGTCGCCCATGCAACGCCTGCGCCTCCGGTTGAAGCTCGCCGATGCCCTCGCCGCGCAGGGCCGCGACGCGGACGCGCTCGACAACGGCCTGGCCCTGCGCCGCGAATTCCCGCGCCGCCCGGGCCAGTTGGAACTGTGCCGACAACTGCTTTCCCTCGCCCGCAAACTGGAACGGGCGGAAGCCATCGCCGAACTCGAAGCGGAGATTCAGCGCCTTGCGCCGCCGCCCGCCTCCCCGGCCCCGTAGCCCCGCCCGGCCCCGCCGGGTAGAGTAGGCGAAGTGGGAGGAGGCGGATTGAACTGACCGAAGTTGTCAGTGCCGCGCGGCCACTTCGCCCCTCATCAAACCGGACGGACGGATTTCCCGTATCCGGCTTTCCGGGCCGCTTCATCCCAAGGCAGGCGGTTCGCCCCCGCGTCGTCCCTTCCACGCCGCCCACGTCGGCAACGGCCACAGGCCATAGTGCCCGTGCAGCCGTTCGTCCGGGCAGGCCGTCCACAAGGCCCGCCGCTTCGCGTGCTTGCGCCACCGCCACCGGCGCACCCGGTCGCGCACCTGCCAGTTGAGCTTCCCCATTACCCGGCGGCTGTGCCGGTAGTGGAAGTAGCCGCTCCAGCCCCGCAGCAGCCGGTTCACT
>JBKBTZ010000070.1:0-17574 GCA_046290825.1 Limisphaerales bacterium | reverse complement strand
GCGCCGGCAGGCTCTGCGCCGGAGCTTCCACGTCGTAGCGAACCCCCAGATCCAGCGTGAATCGCGCATGCATCCGCCAACTGTCCTGAGCGAATAGCCCCGCGCTGTTCTTCCCCGCCTCGGCGCGGGGATCACCGCAGCCACCACCAACGAGGTCCATACCACCGTCGAGAACCGCCGCCTGGCCGTGAACACGAACCTGCTCATGATCAACGGTGCGCTCCAGTCCACCAATCTCGGGTGGAGTTCCAATTTCGCGAACGTCTCGTGGTGCGCGATCTCCGGGGTGGGCGGCTATGTTTTTCCCAGCGGCACGCCACTGCGGTTCGTGCGCCACACCCGCACCAACACCTGGTATGACATCAACCGGCTGCTCCCGAGCAACAACCTGACAAATCCGGTCTCCGACCATTATCTCACGTTCTGGTTCAACCACGGTCCCAAGCCGACCAACGCCACCTACGCCTACACCCTGCTGCCCAACGCCGCCCCCGGAACCACCGCCGGTTACGCCGCCGTGCCGGAGACCGTGATCCTGCAAAACGCCACCAACGGCCAGGCGGTGCAGGAAACCACGCTCGGCATCACCGCCGCCAACTTCTGGACGCCCGGCACCAACTCCGCCGATTTCCTCACCGTCAACGCCCCGGCCTCCGTGATCGTCCGGGAGGCGGCCAATCGCATCGAGGTCGCGCTGTCGGACCCGACGCAGACCAACACCGGCACGATTCTCCTCACCCTGAACCGGACCGCCTCGTGGACCCTTGCCGCCGATCCGCGCATCACCGTGCAACAACTCACGCCGCAAATCCGGCTCGCCTTCAACGTCAACAACGCGCGGGGCCGCAGCTTGCGGGTCACCTTGAGCACCGACCCGGCGAATCCCAACCCGACCTGGGATGCGAATCCGTTGGTGCCCGGCGCGCAGGATGGCGGCGGAGTCTGGAACAACTCCTCCTCCAACTGGTGGAATGGGGTCACCAACGTCGCTTGGAACGATGCCCTGGCACCCACGGCCACGTTTGGCAACGGCGGGCCTGGGGGCAGTGTCGCTGTTCCAGGGCCGCGTTCGGCGCAGGCGCTGGTTTTCGCGCCGGTCAGCGGCGATTACAACTTGAGCGGGCCGGGGCCGATTTCGTTGGCGGCGGGCATCACGGCCAATGCCTCCGCCGCACTGGAGGTGCCGCTGACATTGAACGGCGACCAGTCCTGGAGCGTTGCCACCAACGCGACGTTGACCGTGGCCCAGCCGCTGGCTGCGCCGCTGCCGGTGGCCTTGACGCTCGCGGGCACCGGCACGCTGCGTTTCTCCGGCGCTTCCGGCCAGTGGCCCCTGAATTTGAGTCAGCTTCGCTTCACGGAGAACACCCGGCTTGAGTTGGTCGCCCCGCAAACCGTTGGTTCGCTTGTCCTCAGCAACGGCGTCAGCGCGACAGTGTCCGGGCCGGGCGGCCTGACCGTCAGCGGCGCGAACGACCTGCGCATTGGCGGCACGGGTGGGGGCGCGATGCAAAGCCTCGATTTGGCGGGGTTGGACAGCTTTACGGCAAATTTACCCGGACGGACGTTTTCTGTTGGGGGACAGGTGAACACCAGCACCGGGCATGGCGTGGTCTGGCTGCCGACCAACGCGGTTATTTCCGCCACCACCGTGGGCGTGCAAAGTGTCACGGGCAGCGACTCCAGCCAAAGCTCCGGCACGCTCTGGCTGGGCCAGAACACCGTCCTCAACGCCAACGAGGGAGCGCTCGGTCTCGTGCGCGACAACGGAAGCCTCCGGTTCGCGCCGGGCGTGACGAACCCGACGCTCGTCATTCGCGGGAGCGACGGCGTTTCTCCCGCGAACCGCTGGCGCATCGGCACCCGGTCGAGTTCCTTTTTCGCCGCGAACACTGGTCGCGTGGACCTGGTGACGGGCGTCGCGGGGACCAGTTCCGTGGATGCAAAAATCGGCAGCCTGCTCATCGGCGACGAGACGTATTGCCTGACCACCAGCCGCGTCACGGCGGGCGAATTCATCATGGGCGCGGGCACCCTCGAGGCCACCAACCTGATGCTCGGATTGAAAACCAGCGCCGCCACGCAAAGTCTGGCCACGGTTCACGCGACTTTCGCCCAAACCAACGGTGGCACGGTGCGTCTGCATACCCTGACCCTGGGTGAGGTGCTGCCCGGTAACACCGGCACGGTGAACGCCACCTATCTGCTGGGCGGCGGTGGCACCTTGCGCGCGGCGGTGATTCAGCCCGGCGCGGGCGCGGCCAACCGGGTGTTTCGGTGGGACAACGGCGTCGTGGCCAACCGCGATGACGTCACGGACTTGCTGGTCGCCAGCAACCTCAACATTACGATTGGCGGGGCCACGCTCGCCGTGGACGCGGGGCGCACGGCCACTCTCCAATCCGCATTGACCGGCGCGGGATCACTCACCAAGACCGGGCCGGGCCTTGCCGTGCTGGCCGCGAGCAACAGTTTCGCCGGGGGCACCTTCATCCCGGAGGGCACCCTGGCGGTGACGCATCCCGCCGCGCTGGCGGGTTCGCCGCGGTTGCATTTGGCGGGCGGGACGTTTGACGCGACCGTGCTGGGCGCGTGGTCGGTCGGGGCGGGGAAAGCTCTTTCGGGACAGGGCACCGTGCGGGGCAACGTCGTCGTGAACGGCACCCTCTTGCCCGGCGCGTCGTATGGGGCGCTGACCTTCGAGCACAACCTGACGCTCGTCGGCTCGACCGTTCTCGAACTGGGCCGCACCAATGGACAGGTGGCGCACGATGCCGTGGTCGTGGCTGGCGCGTTGCAGCACGGCGGCAGCCTGCTCGTGACCAACGTCGGCGCGGAGCCGTTGCAGGCGGGCGACACGTTCGTTTTGTTCAGTGCGGGCGCGCGGAGCGGCAGCTTCGCCGAAGTCCTGCTGCCACCGCTGCCGCCGCCGCTGTTCTGGACCAATCGGCTGACGGTGGATGGCACGCTGGCGGTGCTTTCACCTGTGGATCCCACGCCGACGAATCTCGTTTGGCAGGTGGCGGGGGGTGTTCTCACGTTGACCTGGCCCGCCAGCCACATGGGGTGGCGGTTGGAAGTGCAGACCAATTCGCTGACTGCCGGCCTCGGCACCAACTGGTTCACCTGGCCCGGCGCGCATCTCACCAACCGCATCACGCTGGACGCTGACCCCGGGGGCGGGGCGCTCTTCTTCCGACTCGCGTATCCTTGACCAGTTCTGCTGGTGCCGGCGGGCGGTTCGTTGTCTCCACACGCGGTTGTCCTTCCCTGTGGCAGGTTCGTTGAAGCCGGGCCGGGGTTATCCGAATGGACAATAGCCCGCCGGGCCAATGCTCCCTAGTGTTCCAGCGTCCCAAGCATCCCAAACCAACAACTCCTGTCCCTTATGACCAAGCCATCCCATTCTCCTTCTGCCGGCCCGCGTCTTCGTCGGCTCGGCTTTGTGGCGGCGACCCTCCTCGGGTGTTGCAGCCTCGCGTCCGCCGCCCTGCTGGTTCACGCGAAATACGATGACAATCAGGCCACCAACGCCGGCACGCTCGGACTTGCCGCTGATGGCACACTCCAGGGCGGCGCGGTGTTCACCAACGACGCCGTGCTGGGTGGCGGGGCCGTGTATTTCGACGCGGCGGCCAGCAGTTACGTCGCGCACGGCGTGTCGCCGGTGGGCGGTGCCACCAACCGCACCATCAGCCTCTGGACGAAGAACGCCATCGTCGCCGCCGATGGGCAGCGCAGCATCATTGGTTTCGGTTCCACCGCGGGTTCGCCCAACGGCTCGAAAATGGACTTTGACCTCGACGCCAGCGCCGCGCCCGCGGGAATTGGCCGCATCGAAATTGGCGTGAACGGCGGGCGCACCGCACCCACCTATACCGCCCCCGCCGCGAACAGCAACCAATGGACGCTCATCACGTTCACGTGGTCGGCCAGCCGGGGGGCGGGCATGAATGGCGGACGCTTCTTCGTGAACGGGGGCTTTGTCTATGCCCCCGGCGCCACATCTCCGTCCATCAACACCTCCAATGGCCCCAACACCGTCCTCACGGTGGGCAAGAGCGCCAATGACCCCGTCGCTTTCCCCACCGTCCAGCAGTATTACACCGGTCTGCTCGACGACGTGGCGGTCTGGAACGACACGCTGACCGACGCCGAGGTGCTCGGGTTGTATCAGGTGGCCACCAACGCGGCGCTGCAATACGACGCCGGCCAGTTCGAGCAGTTGCGGGCTTTGCACTTGGCCGGGTCTGGATCGGTCACGATCGGCGCCCGGACGTGGACCTACGCCACCAACCTGCCCGCCACGGCCGGCCTGTCCAGCACGGCTGTTGGTTATGTGTTGGTGCTGGATACCACCAACCGCACCGGTGTCGCTGCGTGGGACGCCGTTCCGCCGGTCATCCTCACCCAGCCGTCCTCGTCCACGAACGTCGTCGGCACCAGCGTCACGCTGACCAACTTCGCCCTCGGCGCGCAGCCGTTGAGCTACCAGTGGTATCAAAGCAACGCGCCCGTCGCCGGGGCCACCAGCCAGACGCTTGTCCGCAACCCGCTCGCTTTCACGCACGAAGGCCCGTATTTCGTGGTCGTCACGAACATCTACGGCGCGGTCACTTCCAGCGTCGCCACCCTCAACGTGCTGGGCAACACGCCGCCCTCGATCACCACCCAGCCGACCAACGTCACCGTCATCAAGGGTCAGTCCGCCACCCTGGCCGCCGTGGTGGACGGGTCGCCGCCGCTGTCGCTTCAGTGGCGCAAGAACGGCTCGCCGGTCGGTGGGGCGACCACCAACATTTACACCATCCCCAGCACCGTTTATGCGGACGCCGGGAACTGGGACCTCGTGGTGACCAACAACTTTGGTTCCGTCACCAGTTCGGTGGCGGTGCTGACCGTGTTGGATGTGACGCTGCCGGTCATTGCCAATGCCACCAACATCACCGTGCCGCCCGCCGGCCCGGCGGGCACCGTGGTCAACCTCAGCCACGTCACGGCGACGGATGACAAGGATGGTTCGATTGGCGTCACCCTGACCCCGCCCAGCGGCTCGACCTTCCCGCCCGGCGTTACGGTGGTGAAGGCCCAGGCCACCGACAGCAGCGCGAACTCCACCACGGCCTACTTCACCGTGTCCGTGCTCGCCACGGTCGCAATGCAGACCAACTGGGTGGACACCTTCACCGTCAGCGGCCAGTCCAACGACATCAACTTTGAATACAATGCCCCGGGCCGGCAGGCGGGCGTTCTCGCGCCCATCCGCTGGTCCGAGCCGATTGGTTTTGACCAGTTCGGCAACTTTGACGGGCAGACCACGGTGGACAACGGCGGCACCTATCCGGGGACATTGTGGTTTGCCACCGTCGCTCCGACGCCCAATCTCATCTGGTCGTCGCCCGCGCGCGAATTTCTCGAAAGCCCGAGCTACGCGATTGAATTCGACGTGAAGCCGCCGACGGGTGCGACTGCGGGCAACAGTTGGGCCGGGTTCAGTTGGGGCACGCCCACGCCCTTGCGCGGGCCGGACATCTCGGGCGTTGGTCCGATTGGCGGCATGGGCCTGTTGTTCCGAACCTCCGACGCCACCAATGAAATCGCCATTTGGCAGGGCGGCACGGTTATTCATCGCGGCTATCCGTTCTACCAGGGCACTGGTCTGGCTCCGTTGCCCACGCCGCCGTTCAAGTTCCGCATCGAGGTCAGCGCCAGCGCAATCGGCGATGGCTCGCCCGCCCTCGTTCGCGCCTACGTCAACGGCACGCCCATCCGGCTGTCAGACCAGACCACGAACTCGTTCGTCTGGGTGAAGACGAACGGCTTTGGCGGCGGGTATTTCACCTTGTCCGCCTTCTCCGCCGGTGGGGCTGGCGCGCAGGACACGACGTTTGACAACGTCACGGTGCTGGCCGTGCCGAGCATCTGGGCGTCGCGTCCGGCGATCACCACCATCGCGGGGCGCAGCAACCAGACCTTCACCGTCACCGTGCCGCCGTCGCTGGTGGCCACCAGCACGGTTTCCGTGGTCCTTTCCAACGCCAACCCGGCGGCCGCCACGCTCGTTGGCGAAAGCGGCGGGCTGACCACGCTTACGTTCACCGCCGGCGGCACCAACCGGCAGAGCGTCACAGTGGTCGGCCAGGCGGCGGGCAGCACCACGTTCACCCTGAGCACCACGGCGGGCGTGCCCATCGGCGGCCGGCCCGTGGCGGTCAAGGTGCTGGGGACGCCACTCAATCTTGCCAACCCCGGCTTCGAGGAGCCGCCCATTCCGGCGCTGCCGGGCTACGGCAGCATTCCCGGCTGGAGTGTCAGCGATCCGAACTATGTCGGCATCAGCCGCAATCTGAACATCGGCGGCTCGCTCGCGAACAACAGCCGCTCGGCTGACGGCGGGCATGTTGGCCTGCTGCGGGCACTGCCCAATTTGTTCATCTATGAACAGGTCATGGCCACCACCCTCTCGAACCTGAGCGTGGGCCAGAAATACGAATTGAGCTTCACCGCCAATTCCCGGGCGGGGGCCAGCAACGCCCGCATGGGGGTGGACCTCGACGGCAGCACCGTGCTCGACACCCAGATCACGCCCGTGGACAACGGCGTGGTGGCCGACTACAAGCCCGTGGGCATCGTGTTCACGGCTCCCGCCAGCACCGTGTCGCTGGCCATCTCAAACCAGTCCATGGGCACCACCGAGGCGATGTTGTTCGTGGATGACTTCGCCTTGAAACCGTTGAACCCCGGCAAATGGAGCATCGCGGCGTGGACGGGCGATGCCGACTCCGGCATTTGGAGCACGAACACTTACACCCACGCCTACAACTTCGGCACGACCACCAACGCCACCATCAACGGGGTGTTGTTCACGGGCGTGGGTGGAGGCAATCCCTCCGTGGCCGGACAGTTTGTGACGGCGGGCTATCCGAACACGCTCGTCAACAGCACGGCGGGGAACAACAACCTGACCGGCGAAAGCTTCAAGCTGGCGGGGAACTTCATCTACAACAATGCGTTCCCGAGCCTCACGGTGCAGGGCCTCACGCCGGGCGCCACCTACCGGCTGTCCCTGTTTGGCGTGGGCTTCAACGACACAAATCCGGGCCAGCGGGTCTGCACCTGGTCCGGCGGGGGCGAGAACCTGACCGTGAACCTCAACACCTACGGCCAGGGCAACGGCATCCGCGTGATTTACGACTTCGTGGCGGGCAGCACCAACGAAACCATCTCGGGCCGCGTGCTCGGGCCGGGGACGTTCCACACGTTTGCCTTCGCCAATCAGTTGGTGGCGCTCCCGGTGGTGGCGCCGGAGTTGCGGATCAGCCTCGTTGCCGGCCCGCAGGTGCGCGTGGCCTGGGATGCCACCGTCAGCGGCTTCACGCTCCAGTCGGCACCGGAGGTCACCGGCCCCTACACGGACGTCGGCATCACCCCGACCATCGAAGGTGCCGATCAGGTGGTTTATCAAACCCCGAGCGGCAAACGGTTCTACCGGCTGTTCAAGCCGTGATGTCGGGTGGGGGAGTTCCGGGGCGCGGGCCGCAACGTCCGCGCCCCGTTTGTTTTGACTCCACCCACTTTGCCGGGGAGTTTTGCAATATGCTCAATGACCTTCGATTCCGCCGGCTTGTCCGCTGCCTGCTGGCCGGTTGGGTGGCTCCTTGGACAATCGCATCGGCGGCCTCCAACGATGGTGGTCCATTCCCCACCGCGCGCTGGATCGCGCCGCCGTCCGTCGAGCGTCCCCACTACGGCACCGCGCTGCTACGACGCGAGTTCTCCGTGGAGCGGCTGCCGCGCCGCGCGACGCTGCGCATCGTCGGTCTGGGGGATTACGATCCCACGGTCAACGGCCAGCGCCTCAGCCCGGTCGGCATCAACCAGCCGTGGTCGCAATACGAACGGACGCTTTACTATCGCGAGTTCGACCTCCGCCCGCACTTGCGCCGGGGCGCGAACTGCCTGGGCGTGACGCTCACTCATTCGTTCTGGGACAACGCGCCGCCGCCCAAGGGCCGTTATTTCAAACACGGCCCGCAGCGCAAGGCGGACGAGCCGTTGCTTCTGCTCGCCGAGGTGGAACTGGAACGCGCCGACGGTTCAATCGTCCGCCTCGCGAGCGACGAACACTGGCGCACCAGCCCCGGCCCCATCGTTTTCTCCCACATCTTCGCCGGGGAGGATTTCGACGCGCGCCGCACGCAGCCCGGCTGGGACCGGCCCGGCTTTGATGCCGGTCACTGGTCATTCGTCCGCACGGTCGCTGCCCCTCCCGGCGAGTTGTTGCCGCAAACCTGGCCGCCCGTGCTGCCGCGGGAACGTTTCGCGCCAACGCGCATCGCCGAACCCGCGCCGGGCGTCTGGCTCTATGAATTCCCGCAGAACTGCTCCGCCCAGTTGCGCGTGGTGCTGTCGGGCGGCCAATCTGGCCAGTCGGTGAAGTTTCGCTCCGGCGAACACAAAAACGGCCGGGACCGCCTCTTTGGCCACTACGTCGTCGGCACCGAACTCGTCACCGATGGCCGGCGGCTGACCAACCAGTGGAATTCGTTCTACCTCGGGATGCAGTTCGTCGAAGTCACGAACGCGGTGCCCAAGGGCAAACCCAACCCCAACGGCCTGCCCGTCATCGAATCGTTGGAACTGATTCACGTCCGCACCGCCTTGCCGGAGGCGGGCACGTTCACCAGTTCCAGCCCCGTGTTCAACGGCACTCATCGCGTTGTGGACTGGGCGATGCAGGCCAATGCGAACCATGTCCTGACCGACTGCCCGCACCGCGAAAAACTCGGCTGGCTGGAGGTGGCCTATCTCATGGCCCCGAGTTTTCTCTATCGCTACGACAGCGATGCCTGGTTCCAAAAAATCCTGCGCGACATCCGCGACGCGCAGGAGCCGTCCGGCCGCGTGCTGACCGTCGCGCCGAGTTATCCCGCGGGTCGGTTCCCGGACAAATTCAACTGGACCGTCGAGTGGGGCGCGGCGGCGGCGCTGCTGCCGTGGCACCTTTACGAGTGGTCCGGCGATCCGGCGGTGTTGCGGGAAAACTTCCCGATGATGCGCCGGTTCACCGACTACATCGGCACCGAGGCGAAGGACGGCCTCGCGCCCGGCGGACTGGGTGACTGGTATGATTACGGCCACGGCAAACCGCCGGGCGAATCGCGCTTCACGCCGACGGAACTGACCGCCACCGCCACCTGGGCGCTATGCGCGCGGACCGTCGCCCGCGCCGCCGAGGTGTTGGAGCAGCCGGAGGAAGCGCGGCGCTATCACGAACTCCACGCCCGCATCGCCGCCGATTTTCAAAGGCACTTCCTCGACCCGGCCACGGGCCGCCTTCGGCATCGGGGCAGCCCGCAATGCGCCAATGCCATTGCCCTCGAAGCCGAAGTGGTTCCCGCCGGGCTGCGCCCGTCACTCGTCGAAGACATCATCGCCGACCTCGCCGCGCGTGACTGGCAGCAGACGCCCGGCGACATCGGTCATGTTTATTTCATTCGCGCGCTGGCCGGGGCGGGCCGGTCCGACGTGTTGCACAAGGTGTATTCCCGCGAAGGCAAGGGCAGCTACGGCGGCATCCTCGCGAAGGGACTGACTTCGATGCCGGAAACCTGGGACGCGATGATGGATGGCTACCAGTCGCTGAACCACTGCATGTTGGGGCACGTCATGGAGTGGTTTTACGCCCATGTGGGCGGCATCCGGCAGCAACCGGGAACCGTGGGCTGGAAGGATGTGCTGATCGCACCTGCACCGGGACCGTTGACCCGGGCGCGGGCGGAAGTGCGGACCCCGGCGGGTCTCATCGTGAGCGACTGGAACATTCAAGGCGGGCGCTTTCGCCTGACGACGCAAGTCCCCAAGGGAGTCAAGGCAACGGTCGTGCTGCCCTCGGGAGCCGCGCATCTGCTGCGTCCGGGGCGCCAAATTGTTTCCGAGCCGTGGCCGGGCGGGGGGCTGGCTGCCCCACGGTGAATGGCCTGGTTGGTCGAACGCGGGATTTCCCCTCGGGCTTCGGGTTCTTGCCGGATTAGTCATTCGGACAATAGGCAGCGGACCATCTTCCCACTACCTTGCCTGCGTTGCCCGTAAATCAATCTGTCGCGAACAGCGCGTTCGACACCATGAAGACCAACTCCAACCGGCAAAACGCCTTCACTCTCATCGAGCTGCTGGTGGTGATTGCCATCATCGCCATCCTCGCCGCCATGCTGCTGCCCGCCCTGGCCAAGGCCAAACAGAAGGCGCGGGACATCAGTTGCCTCAACAACATCAAGCAGCTCACGCTCGCCGAGAAGCTTTACCTCACCGACTTCAACAAGCCCTTCCCGTATCCCGGCGTGAACAGGGTGTGGCTGGACATCCTGTTCGACAGCTACGGCTCGGTGGACAAGCTGCGCCTCTGTCCGGCCTCGAAAATCCAGACCGCGCGCGGCACCGGCCTGTGGAATGAGACGTGGTATTGGGGCGGCCAGTCGGGCAATACCAACCACTACGGCAGTTACGCTTTCAACGGCTGGCTGTATGCGGGGGGGTGGGAGCCTTTCCTCGGGCTGGCGGCCGACCCGAACCGCGCCTTCCGCAGTGAGACGGCGATCACGGACCCGACGAAGACGCCCGTGTTCATGGACGGCATCTGGCCGGATGCGTGGCCGCTGGCCACGGATCGCGCCGTGGGCAACCTCCAGACCGGGGCGTCAAGCGGGCAGGGGGGCATCGGGCGCCTGAGCATCGCCCGGCATGGCAGTTCCCCGAATCCGCCGCCCACCGCCGCCAACGTCGCCAGCCCGCTGCCCGGGGCCATCAACATCGGATTCTTTGACGGCCACGCCGAAGTTGTTCGTATCGAGAAGCTCTGGGAAAAGACCTGGCATGTGGGCTACGTGCCGCCGCCGGTGCGCCCGCGTTGACGCCGGAGTGATGGCTCGCAATTTCTATCACCAACGCCCGGCGTGGCGAGGTTTGCCCTCCGTCCCCGCCGGGCGTAATGCTTTCCGCAAACCGTGAACATGATCACGCCAGTCAGCTTGCCTCCTGGGCGAAGCGAATGGCTGCCGCGCCGGAGCGCCGGTTTCCAACCGGCTTTTCGGGTTCGTCCGCTTCAAAGCCGGTTGCCAACCGGCGCTCCGGCTTCGCTGATCATCATTGTCTGTCTGCTCGCGCTCACGTTCGCGCTTCCCGTCAGCGCCGCCCGTCCCAACGTGCTGTTCATCGTCGCGGATGATCTCAACGACTGGATCGGCGGTCTCGGCGGCCATCCGCAGGCGCGCACTCCCAATCTCGACCGCCTCGCCGCGCGCGGCACGTTGTTTGCCAACGCCCATGTCCAGGCCCCAATCTGCAATCCCTCGCGGGTCAGCGTGATGACCGGTCTGCGTCCCTCGACAACCGGCATCTACGGCCTTGCCCCAAGTCATCGCAACGCCGCCAGCACGCGTGACGTGGTGACGCTGCCCCAGCACTTCGCGCGGCATGGCTACTTCACCGCCAGCTTCGGCAAGGTCTATCATCACAACGGCCCTCCCGACCGCCGCCACACGAACGAGTTCACCGTCTGGGGCCTCGCGCCACTGCCCAAATTGCCGCCGCAAAAGTTTGTCCAAACCCCCGACCCCGAGCCGTGGATGGACTGGGGTGTGTTTCCGCCGGACGACAACGACCAGGGCGACGTGAAGGTGGTTAACGCCGCCCTGGCACAACTCCGCGCCGTGCCCGCCGGGCAGCCGTGGCTCTTTGCCGTTGGCATCTTTCTGCCGCATGTGCCGTGCTATGTTTCGCAGCCGTGGTTTGATTTGTTCCCGCCGGAGCCGGAAATCCTCCTCCCGCCGTGGCTGGAGAATGACCGCGCCGACGTGCCCGACTTTGCCTGGCTGCTCCATTGGAAACAGCCCGAGCCACGCCTTTCGTGGCTGCGTGAAAGCGGACAATGGCGTCCGCTCGTCCGCGCCTACCTGGCGAGCATTGCGTTCATGGATGCGCAGGTGGGCCGGCTGCTGGACGCGCTCGAAAGCTCGGGCCAGGCCACCAACACCCTGGTGGTTTTCTGGTCCGACAACGGCTGGCACCTGGGCGAGAAGGACATCACCGGCAAGAACTCGCTTTGGGAGCGTTCGACGCGCGTGCCGTTGATCTTCGCGGGGCCAGGAGTGGCCCGGGGCGCAGTCTGTCAACGCCCCGCCGAACTGCTCGATCTTTACCCCACGCTCAGCGAACTCGCCGGCCTGCCGACCCCAGCGCACCTCGAGGGCCGCAGTCTGGTGCCGCAACTCCGCCGGGCCAACGCCCGCCGGGCCGCGCCCGCGATCACCACGCACAACGTCAACAATCACGCCGTGCGCTCGGAACGCTGGCGCTACATCCGCTATGCCGACGGCAGCGAGGAGCTTTACGATCACCGCACCGACCCGAATGAGTGGACCAACCGAGTCCACGAGCCGCGCCTGGCCCGCGTGGTGCGCGAACACGCCCGCTGGCTGCCGACGAATAATGTTCCACCCGTGCCGGGCAGCAAAGGGCGCGTCCTGTCCGATACCAACGGCCTGTGGTATTGGGAAGGCCAGCGCGTGGACTGGAGCGAACTGGAAAAATGAATTCCGAAACCCGAAACCCGAAATCCGACAATCGGGAGCGCCGGCTTGCAGCCGGCCTGGCGCGCTCGGACACCATGCAGTTCCCGACCAGTTGGCGACCCGCTCGCATGATCCCTTTCGGGCCTCGGCCTTCGGCCTTCGGCATTCTTCTCCTGCTGCTTTTCGCCGCGCTACCCGTGCTTGCCGCCGGCCCGCGCCCCAATCTCGTTGTCCTCATCGCCGATGATCTGCGGTTCGATGCCGTCGGTTACGCCGGCAACACCGTTGTGCGCACGCCACACCTCGACCGCCTCGCCGCCACCGGGACCGTGTTCCGCAACGCCTTCGTCACCACCTCGATCTGTTGTGTTAGCCGCGCGAACATCCTCACCGGCCAGCACGCGCGCCGGAACGGCGTCCACGATTTTGCCACGCCGCTGAAGGATTTCCGGGAGACATATCCCGGGCTGCTGCAAAGCGCGGGTTACTACACCGGCTTCATTGGCAAATGGGGCATCAAGGATCTGGACCGCGCCTATCATCAGCAGGCGGCGGGCTGGTTCGATTACTGGGCGGGCGACACGTGGCAGACCCGTTACTGGCACAGCCGCGCCTGCAATTACGTCACCAACAACGGCACGACCGACCGCACCAACTTTTTCTGCACCTGCCCGAACGATGCGCAGTGGCGGGAGGGCGTGGGCCATCGCGGACCGCATCCATCGCTCGTCGAGCCGATCCACACCGAGACGCAGGTGTTCCCGGACAAATACCGCTCGTTCCTCGACCAGCGCGATCCCGCAAAACCGTTCTGCCTGACCGTCGCCTACAAGGCCCCCCACTCGCCCTTCGCCGGGTTTGACACGCGCTTCGCCAACGAGTTTGCCGGCGTGCCGATGCCGCTCCGCGCCAACGTGGCCGTGGAGAGCGCGGAACGGCAGCCGGAATTCCTCCGCCGCTCGCTGGAGAACCCGCGCGGCCTCGAACTGGTGCGGGACACCGGCCTGGACGGCCAGTTGCAGAATTGGCTGCGCGATTACTACCGCCTCATTCTCGGCATGGACGAATCCATCGGTGCTTTGGTGCACGAACTGGAACTGCGCGGGCTGGCGACGAACACGGTCATCCTGTTCATCTCGGACAACGGGCATTTCGCCGCCGAGCACGGGTTCTTCGGCAAATGGCTGATGCACGAGGAATCCATCCGCGTGCCGCTGCTGCTTCACGACCCACGCTTGTCCAAACGGCGGCAGGGGCAGGCCAGTGACGCGATGGTCCTGAGCATTGACGTGGCTCCCACATTGCTCGAACTCGCCGGGTTGCGACCGCCCACAGCCATGCAGGGTCGCAGTCTGCTCCCGCTGCTCGCCCGCCCGAACCGCGCTTGGCGCGACAGCTTTTACTACCAACACCAGTTCTCCAATCCGACGGATCCGCGTCGCCGCATCGTGCCCAGCGAGGGTTTGCGGACGCGCGATTGGAAATACATCCGCTACCCTGAGCAATCGCCTGTGGTCGAGCAGTTGTTCGATTTGAAGCGCGACCCGCTCGAACTGCGCGACCTGGCCGCCGATCCCGCGCATCGCCGGCAGTTGGAACGCCTCCGCCAACAGTGGGCGCTGGCCCGCGCGGCAGCGGAATGAACGCATCATGAACGCCGTGCGCTTCATCGTCGGCCTGCTGGCTTCGTTCGCCCTGACGGCAGCCGCCGGCGACGAGCCGGTCTTGCGGACGGCGGCGGCGGTCCACCGGCTCAAGGCTTCCGAGGCGATCCGCCAGATTCCGGTCGAGATCGAGGGGGTTATCACGCATTTCCACCATCGTCTGGGCGACGGCTTTTTCTTTCAGGACGAGACGGACGGCATCTACGTGAAGTTGTTTGGGCTGAAGCCGGAGGTGCGTTCGGGGGACCGGGTGCGGATCACCGGCGTCACGGGTGCGGGCGATTACGCGCCGATCGTTCGACTGCAAACGTGGGAGAAGCTGGGACAGGGCAAACTGCCAAAGCCGGAGGTGGTGACGGCGGCGGAACTGGCCACGGGCAGACATGACTCCCGACGGGTCGAGTTGCGCGGCATCGTGCGCTCGGCCCAGCCCGCGCTGCGGACGGCGGAGGCGCATCTGGCGCTGCAACTGCGCGCCGACGGCAAAGACCTGCTGGTGGGCGTCAATGAGTATGCTCCCGCGAGCACGAATCTCACCGACGCGATTGTGGTGGTGCGGGGCGTGGCGGCGGGGGTGTTCAGCCGCCAACGGCAGTTGCTGGCCCCGGTGGTTGTGGTCGAAACGGACGCCGACGTGCAGGTCGTCGCGCCACCGCAGCGGGCCGAAGACCTGCCGGTCATTCCAATCGAGAGCCTGTTTGGCTACCGGCCCGATGGTTTCCCGGAACGGCGGGTGCGGGTGCGGGGCACGTTGCTCGGGCATCAACCGGGGCGCTGGCTCGCGGTGCGCGACGGCACCAGCGGCCTGTTCGTGCAGACAGAGGACGCGGCGGCCTTGCAGCCCGGCGATACCGTCGAACTGTTTGGTTTTCCCGAAGTGCGCGAGCAATCGTTGTGGTTGATGCGCGCCACCGTCCGCCGCCTGGGCGTGGGCCAGCGCCCGCTGGTGCTGCCGGGAACGGTGGTGGACGGGCTGCAAAACCCCTGCGAGTTGCGCAGCCTGATGGGGGAACTGATGGAACAGCCGCGGCCCGGGGACGGCAGTTGGGTGCTTTCCTTGCGGGCGGACAATCGCGAGTTCGAGGCGTGGGTGCCGGCGGGTGGGGGCGCTTATCCCGCCGCGTGGCGGCCCGGCGCACAACTGGAGGTGACCGGCATCACCGAACCATTTTCCCTGCCCGGGCATCGGCTGCAAATGATTCCCTTCCCCCAGGGCCTGCGCTTGCACGCGCGTTCGGCGGCGGATGTCCTCATTCTGAAGCCCGCGCCGTGGTGGACGGCGCCGAATGTCACGCGCTGGACGCTCTGGGTGCTGCTGGGCGTGCTTTGCCTGCTCGGCTCGGTGACGGCGGTCGCGCTGGTGCTGGCCCGCAAAAACGCCGCCTTGCGGGAGGCCCGAGCGGAACTGCGCGCCGCCCGGGACGAACTCGCCCGGCGCTACACCGCCCGCACCGGCGAGTGGCAGGAAGAGCTGGCCGCCCGCCACGCCGCCGAGGCGGATTTCGCCCTGCTCACCGCCGAGCGCACCCGGCTCGCGCGGGAACTGCATGACACGCTGGAGCAAACGCTCGCCAGCGTCGCGCTGCAACTCGATGCCGCGCGCGGCTTCTTCCGCGAGCAACCCGCCGAATCCGAGCGGCTGCTGGTCGCCGCCACCGAACAGTTGCGGGACAGCCAGGCCGAGGTGCGGCGCTCGGTGTGGAACCTCCGCTCCGTGAAGCTCGAGGAGGCCACGCTGCCCGAGGCCCTCCGCCAGCTTGCCAAGGCCCTGGCCGACGCGCACGGGCCGGTCGTCTCGGTGGAATGTGACGGCACGCCGGAACACATTCCGCCAGGCGTGGCCAGTCACCTGTTCCGCGTGGCGCAGGAGGCGGTTACCAATGCCCTCAAACATGCCCAGGCCCGGACCGTCCGCATTACCCTGGCCTTCACGCCGGAGGGATTGGAACTGGCGGTGGCCGACGATGGGCGCGGTTTCGACACGGCGGCAGTAAAACCGGACGGCCATTTCGGCCTGCGCGGCCTGCGGGAACGGGCCGCCGCCGTCGGTGGGGAACTGGCGATTCGGTCCACGCCCGGCGAGGGCACGCGGGTGGAGGTGAAAGTGCCGCGCGCGCGTCTCTCGGAAAGTTGAATCATGCACCGCTTCGATCCACCGCTGACCTTGTTGATTGTGGACGACCATTTCGTGTTCCGCGCCGGCCTGCGCGCCGTGCTGAGCTTGCGAAAGGATTTCCGCGTGGTGGCCGAGGCGGACGATGCGACGAGCGCGCTAACCGCCTTTCGCGAGCATCGGCCCGCGCTCACGCTGATGGATTTGCGGATGCCGGGCGAATCCGGCGTGCAAGCCGTGCGCGCCATCCGGACCGAGTTTCCCGACGCGAAGATTGTCATGCTGACGACCTTCGACGGTGACGAGGACATCCACCAGGCCCTGAGCGCGGGGGCGAGCGGGTATTTGCTCAAGAGCGTGCCCGGCCCGGAACTGCTGCTGGCCATCGAAGCCGCCGGACGCGGCGAACGCTACATCCCGCCCCAGGTGCAACGCCGACTCGAAGAGCGCGCCGCCTTTGGCGAACTCACCGATCGCGAGCGGGAGGTGTTGCCGCTGGTGGTGAAAGGGCTGACAAACAAGGACATTGCCCGCGTGCTCAAGTTCACCGAGTTCACCGCCAAGGCGCACGTCCGCAGCCTGATCGCCAAGCTCGGCGCGGCGGACCGGACGGAACTGGTCGCCATCGCGGTCCAGCGCGGGCTGGTGCATCTCGATTGATTGTGGAAACCGCGCAATACACGAAATGACTCGAAAAGTTTTTCCTCTTGTCGCCAGCCTTGGAGTTTTCTGGATGGTTCAAGCTGTCGAATGGCAGGCTGCTTCGGCTGAAGCACGCGATCCTGGGAGCGCCGGTTGGCAACCGCCTTCCACCCCTGTTCCCACCCAAAGCCGGCTGCAAGCCGGCGCTCCGCCCGCCCCCTCCAAGCTGCGCGTCGAGTATCTCCTCGAGCCGCTGGGGCTGGACGTGCCGCAGCCGCGCCTGAGTTGGATCGGCACGGCCACGCATCGCGGCGCGCGGCAGACGGCCTATCAGGTTCTGGTTGCCAGTTCGCGTGAGCAACTCGCCACAGGGCGGGGCGACCTCTGGGACTCGGGCCGCGTGCGCTCGGCGGAATCGTTGAATATTGTCTATCGCGGCAAACCGCTACGCTCCGGGCAGGAGGCGTTTTGGACGGTCCGCACGTGGGATGAAAACCGTCGCCCCTCGGCGTGGAGTGCGCCCGCGCGGTGGACGATGGGTTTGCTCGCGCCGGAAGATTGGAAGGCCCGATGGATCGGCGCTTCG
>JBKBTZ010000069.1:0-17884 GCA_046290825.1 Limisphaerales bacterium | reverse complement strand
GCCCCGAACGGCCCAGTTGGCCGTTCCACCCATACCGACGACATGTTTCCCGCTTACACCCCCTTGCAAAATACTGAGATGCGCCCCGCCGCGCGGGATGGCCTCGTCAGGGAGGGGGCATGCCCCCCGCCGCAGGGCGGCAGGCCCGGGGCGGCATTGGAGACGGACTCCGAACCGTCCGGCGTCGGGCAACCCGAGCGCGGCAAGCGGCCGGGAGCCTGGGCCTCTGCGCGTCCGGCGGGGCGCCTGCGGCTGCCGGCCCGGATGTTTCCTCACTGGCCGATGCAGAACAATTTGCCCGCCGTGCGGATGAACAAAGTTCCGTCCGTCACGGCGATGGAAGCGCGGGTGTCGCGGTCGCCACTGTCGCCCATCATGACGCGGTGGAGCAGCTTGAACTCGGGTCCCGCGGCCACCACGAACACCTCGCCAGCGTGGTTTTGGAAATACAGTTTCCCGTCGGCGGCGGTCGGCGAGCTTTCAAATTTGGGCCGGCTTTCGAGGTCGGCAATCCAGTCCGCCTTGCCGATGGCGGGGTCCACTCGGGCCAGGGTCTTGCGGTCGCTGTTCAGGACATAGAGCCTGCCCTGGTAATACGCCGGGGTGCTGACGTCGCTCGACACTTCCCGCTCGGCGCTGGTCCAGGCGAGGGCGGAATCAGGCAGTTCCCCGTGGCCGCCCCGTTTGACCGCATAGACCGGCGCGCCTTTGGGGGCGGGGATGACCGCCACATCGCCCGCCGCCACGGGCGAGGGGACAATGCGCCAGTGGCCGATGCGGGTCGGGTTCCAGGTGCCCCAGCGCCAGAGTTCTTTGCCGGTGCGGACGTCATGCCCGCTGAGGCAGTCGCCCCCCGCCACCAGGATTTCGTGCCGGTCCTGCCAGCGCGAGGGAATGGGGGAGGAGAACGATTCCAGGGATTCGGCCCGCGCCTCGCTGGGCCGGATGACGCGCCAGACTTCCTGGCCATTCGCGGGGTCCAGTGCGAGCAGATACGACTCGTTCGGACCGTCGGCACGGCCCCGCCCCTGCACCGGAACGTCCCGCATGAGCACCTGCACGATGACCTTGCCATCCACGAGCAGGGGGCTGGCACCGTAGGTCCAGAGCATGGCCCACGCGCCGTAGTCTTTTTCCAGGTTGCGCGCCCAAAGCTTTTCCCCGGCGAAATCGAAGGCGGCGATCTCCCCGTTGCCGTAGAGGAAAATCACGCGTTGGCCGTCGGTGACCGGCGACGGCGAGGCGTAGTTGCTGCGATCGTCGCGGGCGAAGCCGGGACCAATCTCGCGCCGCCACAATTCCCGCCCCGTCGCCCGGTCGAAGGCCAGCGCCAGCAGTTTGCGTTCGCGGGCATCGGTGGAACTGACAAACACGTGTCCACCGTGAACAATGGGCGTGGCGGCGGATGGCCCGGGCATCTCGGCGGTCCAGCGCACGTTGTTGGTGGGGGAAAAGTGGACGGGCAGGTTGGTGGCGGGAGACGTGCCGTTGAAGGCCGGTCCGCGCCAATGCGGCCAATCGGCGGTGGCGGCAGGGACGACCAGCGGCAGCAACCAGGCGGTGAGGAGCAGGGTTTTCATGGTTCGATTTGGACGCGCGCAGCGGCCATGCTTCTCAAAAAATAAGCGGAGAAAATGCGGGGTTTGACAAGCCTTGATCCGAGGCCGTCCCGTTGGACGAACCACGAAACCCACCAAACCCCCGAAAACGGGCGCGAAATGAGCCGCCCAATCGTGCCCTGGGCGGCCGCCCCCTCACGCCTCACGTTTCGGCTTCGGTGCATTCGCCGATCCGCCGTTCGGGGGTGCCGCCGGACGGATGAGCCGCTCAAGCTGCCGGAGGAGGGCCGCCTCCGCCTCGGCCAGCGTGCGGGGTCCCCAAACGCCGAGTTTGAGCACCCGCGCCTCGTCCACCACGCCCCGGTCGCCGCGTGCCAGGCGCAAGCGGGCCTCGCGGAGGCCCCGCGCGGTGGACGCCTCGCCTTCCACGCGGAGGCCGTCATCGAGCCGTTGTTCGACGCCACGTTCCCAGGTGCAGGAGAAGACGAAGATGGGCACGTTGCGGTCGGTGAATTCATACACCTTGAACACCAGCGGCACGCCGTTCGCCGTGTAGCGGCGATGGCCGTAAATCTGCCGCACCTGCATGCCGGCGGCGGTAAAGCAAACCTCCGGCTGGTGGCCGAGCACCTGCTCGTTGCAGATGATGCGCCGTCCCAGGCTCCGGGGCGCGTCCCAGCGGAAGTAGAAACCCTGCCAGCGTTCCGGACCATCCTGGGTCTCCCAGCCTTCGCCGTAATCGTAGGCCAGCAGGGCTTGCACCTGACGGGTGATCGGCAATTCGCGGCTGCGCGGCGCGTCCGGGGCCAGTTCCCATTCGAGGGTTGCCGCGCGCGCCTGCCGATGAGTGGCAAACCAGGCCCGCAGGCCGAGTTCCGTGCCGAACAAAATCAACAACATCACCCCCGCCAGCAGCAGGGCAGGGCGGGGCGAGGGTGTCTCGGGTGAGGCGTGACTCGTAACGGAAGGGTGGGGGGGGGATGTCGTATTGCCGGGGGCAGGGTCTGGCGTCCCGGGTGTGGCGGGCGCGGTCTCCGCGCCGAAGCGGGCGTCCGTCACCCGTCGTTCTGCTTTTTCCCGGTCGTCACCCCGCTTCAACCGCCACGCGATGACGGCCAGCACCGCAAAGCTCGCGGCAAACACCGCCCAGCCCGCCGGATCGTGAAATTTGTCCACCGCCCCCAGCCCCTCGCGATTGCAGCTCCAGACCAGGAACGACGTGCGGAGAATGTTGAAACCCATCGAGCAGGTCGCCCCCAGCACCACGAACACCGCCCGCCGCCACAAGTTGAATTGGAACAGTTCCCCCAGAAACAGCGCCACCATCAGCGTGCTCTGGAATGAGCGGATGCCGCTGCACGCCTCCTGCACGCCAACCATCCCCGGTTCAATGAGAATCAGGTTGCCCATCCGCACCGCCGTCACCCCCAGCAGCGACATCAACTCCACCGTCAGGCTCGCGTTCAACTGCGTCAGCGTCTGGATGAACGGGAACTCGAATTGCGTCGGCCACGGCACCGCGAGGAGAAAAAAGGCCACCGGGAAAAAGAAATGCCGCACCCACGCGCCGCCACCCGCCAGCCCCAGCCCCAGCCACGTCAACCCCGCCACCGCGAGTGCCATCGCCCACAGCGCGAACCGCCACGTTGGAATCACCTCGACGCCCACCCGGGCCAGCACAAACACCCCCAGCAACGCGCCGGTCAACACCCCCCCGGCCACGGAAACAGTCCGCGCTCCGCCGCTCGGCACCGGGGCGCCCGACTTTCCGGTCCGGTTCCGGACCAACCCACGTCGGAGGTGCGGTGGCGGCCGCCGCTGCCAGCGATCCCAAAACAGCATTGCGCACAAGAGCGGCACCACCCAGCCGTAGCTGTATTCCGGCAGCGCCGTCCACGACCCGCTCAACCGCTGCGCCAGCACCGCCCAATACGCCAGCAACACCAGGGCAAGGACCAGAAATGCGGGCGGCAGCGACGATGCGCGCAGGGGCGGCCCGGCAGCGTTGGACGAACGCAATGACATGGCCGCAACAGTAGGCCGACCCCGCCGGAAGGGAAAATAGAAAGCGGCCTTCACCGCAATTGGGGATTCTCCGCGTCCGGTCCGCCCGGTATGCTTCCGCGCATGCAGTGCCGCACTTCCCGCTGGTCCGGTTTGGCCGTCGTCCTGGGGCTGTTGGCCGCGAGCCTGTTGGCCTCCGCCGCCGACTGCCGCCCTACACTCTACCTGATCGGTGATTCCACCGTGGCCAATTCGACCCCCGGTTTCCAGGGCTGGGGCCGTCCGCTGGTGAACTACTTCGACACCAACCGCCTCGCCATCGTCAACCTCGCCCGCGGCGGCCGCAGCAGCCGCACCTTTTTCACCGAGGGCCTCTGGAGCAACGTGGTCAGCCGCCTTCAACCCGGCGACTACGTGATGATGCAGTTCGGCCACAACGACGCCGGACCGCTCGACACCGGCCGCGCCCGCGCGTCGCTGCCCGGCGATTCCGACGAGACGCGCGTCATCACCAACCAGACCAGCGGCGTTGTCGAAACCGTCCACACCTACGGCTGGTATCTCCGGCGCTTCATCACCGACGCCCGTGAGCGCGGGGCCACGCCCGTCGTCCTCTCGCCCACCGCCCGCAACCAGTGGCGCGACGGCAAAGTGGTGCGGGCCACCGACACCTTTTCCGCCTGGGCGCGGTCCGCGGCGGAAACCAACGGCGTGAAATTCATTGACCTGAATCACCTCACCGCCACGCGCTTCGAACAGGAGGGCCGGCGTCGCGTGGCGGAACGCTATTTCACCACCAACGACCACACCCACACCACACCCGCCGGGGCCGACCTCGTGGCCCAGTGCGTGGTGGACGGCCTCCGCACCTTCCACCGTTCGACGCTCGCGGAATTCCTCCGGCGTTCCCCCGTGGTCGGACCGGACGAACCGCCCCGCCCGCTGCGCCTGGTGGTCATCGGCGACTCGACCGTGGCGGACTATCCCCCGGACAAGCCGGGCCGCGGCTGGGGCATGTATCTCGCCGAACGTTTCACCACCAATGTCACTGTCATCAACCTCGCCGCCAACGGGCGCAGCACCAAAACCTTCCTCCGCGAAGGCCGCTGGGCGCGCGCGCTCGAACGCGAACCCGACTTCGTCCTCATTCAATTCGGGCATAACGATTCCCATGCGCCGGACAAGCCCGAGTCCACCGACGCCGCCACCGATTTCCGTGATTACCTCCGCCAATACGTTCGCGAAGCCCGCGACCGGGACGCCACCCCCATCCTCATCACTCCCGTGCGCCGCCGCACCTACGACGACGCGGGCGCGCTGACCGACACCCTCCAGCCCTACGCCGACGCGATCAAAGCGGTGGGCGGGGAACTGGAAGTGCCCGTGATAGACCTCCACGACCTCAGCCGCGCCCTCTACGAAAAACTCGGCCCCGACGCCGTCGCCGACCTCGCCAGCGCGCCCAACGACCGGACGCACTTCAATGAGGCCGGCGCCCGCGCCATCGCGGAACTGGTGCTGGGCGAACTCCCCCGCGTCGCCCCGCGCCTCGCGCTCGAGTTGAAACATCCCTGAACCCGCACCCTCGGCCCCCTGCCCGGGCAATGGCCGTCCGCCGCCGGGTGGGTTGTGTTCATTTTAGATTGAACAATCCGGACGCTCCCATTACTTCTGGCCGCGTCATGCCCGTCACGGTCCAGCGCGCACCTCGGACAATGGCTCCGCCCGCCGCGCCGCCGTCGTTGTCGGCGGTCGAGCGCGAGGTCATCGGGCATTTCGTCGAACTCTCTCGCGTGCTTGGCCAGCCCCGCTCCTACGCCGAGATTTACGGGCTGCTGTTCATTTCGCCGCGGCCCTTGGCGATGGATGACCTCATCGAACGCCTGGGCATCAGTAAAGGTTCCGCCAGTCAGGGCCTGAAATTTCTCCGCGACCTCGGGGCCGTCCGCCCGGTGGAAATCGCGGGCGACCGCCGCACGCATTACGAGGCGGTCGCCGAACTGCGCCGCCTGGCCGGGCGATTTCTGCGCGATCAACTCGGTCCCCAACTGACCGGTGGCGAGGCCCGCCTCGAGCGCCTGGCCCGGGTCACGGAGGAACTGACGGATGGCGAACGCGCGCACATCGTTGCCCGCGTGACCATGCTCCGCAGTTGGAACCAAAACGTCCGCCGCGTCCTGCCGCTCGTGGTGAAGCTGCTGGGAGAGTGACGGGGAAAAGCGGAGAGCAGAAACTGGAAAGCGGAAATGTGCTGGATGCGTGATGCGTGATGCGGGATGGAGGTGAGGACCTCTGTTACCCCGGTCCATTCCCTCCCGCGGGGTGGGCCGGAGCGGGACATGGGAGAAGAAAGCGGGAAAGCGGAAGGGGGCGGCAGCCGCGTTCCGCCTCAAGCGCCCGATGCTTGAGACCAACAATCGGACATACGCCAGCGGTCGTTTGCCGGACTCCGCACAAACCGACCACGGGCGGCAGCCTGCCCGCATACCGGTGACGCCACGCGCGCGCGTTCGGAGCACGCCTTCACCTGTCCACCTTCGCCCTTTGCCCGCCTCACGCCTCAGATTTTGAATTTCCGCTTTCTGCTTTCCCAATTTCTGCTTTCCCGACGAGTCCGAGTCCATTCGTGGTTAGACCGCAGTTTTTCGGCTCCAACTCGCCATCTCAACCGGAACCATGCAGCTCGTTTGGGTGGAACGGCCAACTTGGCCGTTCGGGGCGGCAACTTGCCGCCCAGCCGTGCGCCCACCACCCCGAACCATGCCGTGGCCGCTTCCTGCGCCCGACTGCTGGGCGGGTCGCCCGGCAGAACGGGCCAGTGGCCCGTCCCCCCAAAATTCAACTGAATTGTTCCGGCTTAATCTTAAGGTTCTTCGACGTTTGTAATGGGTAAGGGGATGGGAGGTTCTTCGACAGTCATCGTGTGCGAGTCGCCTTGGTGTCGCGCAGCGACCGCGGAAATGAGCCAGCTACGAAGTGGCTGGGACCAGTCCGGGTTGACCGGCGGCTCCACCGTCCCTGCCGGGACGTCTCGATGGTCGGCGAACCAGGGACTTCGTCCCTGGCTAATTTCCCGGGTCGCTTCGCGACGAGTGCGAACGATTACCCGCTACAAACGTCGAAGAAGCTTAATCTTAACCATGTTCGTAATCTTAATCCGCCCGTTCAACGCCTCCGATTGCGAGTTTTGCGTGTCACGCCCTGCCTTTGGGCCTTGAATTTCCGCTTTCTGCTCTCCCCGTTTCTGCTTTGGCCTTTGCGCCGTCACCCGTCACTCGTAATCCCCCTCCCATGCCCTACCAGGAAGCCCAGCTCAAGGACGTGTCCCGCCATTTCCAGATTTACGGCGAGATCCGGCACGCCGAACCGCTCAAGATCGGCCACATCAACGAAACCTACACCGCCACCTACGACCAGGGTGGCACCCGCGTCCGCTACATCCACCAGAAGCTCAACCGGAATGTCTTCAAGAACCCCGCCGGGGTCATGAAGAACATCATGCGCGTGACCGGCCACCTCCGCAAAAAGCTCGAGGCCCGCGCCAGCCGCGACCTGACCCGCCGCACCCTCATTGTCATTCCCACGCGTGACGGCCGCCCGTATTACGAGAACGGCAACGGCGAGGTGTGGCGCACCTTTGTCTATATCGAGGGCGTCCGCACCTACGAGGCCGTCCAGTCCCCCGCCCAGGCCCTCCAGGCGGGCCGCGCGTTCGGCGAGTTTCAGAGCCTCCTCGTGGACCTCCCCGGTGGGCGGCTCGTGGAGACCATCCCGGACTTCCACAACACGCGCAAACGCTTCGCCGCTTTCCAGCGCGCCCTCGAGGCCGACCACGTCAACCGCGCCGCCGGTGTCAAGGCCGAGATCGCCTTCGCCCTGGCCCGCGAACGCTTCACCGGCGTCATCGTGGACGCCCTCGCCAAGGGCGACATTCCCGAGCGCATCACCCACAACGACACCAAGTTCAACAACGTGATGCTCGACGTGGTGACCGGCGAGGCCATGTGCATCGTGGACCTCGACACCGTAATGCCCGGCTGCGCCCTTTACGACTTTGGCGACATGGTGCGCACCACCACCAGCCCCACGCTCGAGGACGAATTGGACCTGCGGAAGGTCCAGATGCGGATGCCCATGTTCAAGCAACTGGCCCGCGGCTACCTCAGCACCGCCGGTCCGTTTCTGACCCGGCGCGAGCGCAGCCTTATCGCCTTCGCCGGCAAGCTCATCACCTTCGAGATTGGCCTGCGCTTCCTCACCGACTATTTGAGCGGCGACGTCTATTTCCGCACCCACCGGCCAGAGCACAACCTGGACCGCTGCCGCACCCAGTTCAAACTGGTCGAGAGCATCGAGCGCCAGGAAGCCGCGATGCAGAAATTTGTGGACGGGCTGTGAGGAAAATTCCGTGTGAATCCGTGGTGGGACCGCAGCTTTCCGCTCCGTTCCCCATCTTAACCGGAGCCATGCAGATCGTTTGGGTGAAACGGCCAACCTGGCCATTCGGGGCGGCAACTTGCCGCCCCGCCGTGCGCCCACCACTCCAAACCATGCCGTGACCGCTTCCTGCGCCCAACTGCCGGGCGGGTCGCCCGGCAGAACGGGCCAGTGGCCCGTTCCCCCCGACATTCAACGGCATCATTCCAGCCTGATCCCAATCATGCTCGTAATCTGAATCTGCCCTTTCAACAGCTCAGATTTCGAGTTTTGGAGAATCACGCCTCACGTTTCCGGTCTTGAATTTCCGCTTTCCGCTTTTCCCCTTTCCGCTTTTCCCATGAAAGCCCTTCTCCTCGCCGGCGGGGCCGGCACGCGGCTGCACCCCCTGACCCGCGCCGTCAGCAAGCAACTGCTGCCCGTCTATGACAAGCCGATGATTTACTACCCGCTGAGCGTGCTCATGCTGGCCGGCTTGCGTGAGGTGCTCCTCATCTCCACCCCGCACGACCTGCCCCAGTTCCAACGCCTCTTCGGCAATGGCGCGCAGTTGGGGATGAAGATTCAGTATGCCGAGCAGCCCCGTCCCGACGGGCTGGCGCAGGCGTTTCTCATCGGGCGCGAGTTTCTTGGCGGCGGTCCCGCCTGCCTCATCCTGGGCGACAACCTGTTTTACGGCGAAGGCTTCACCCCGCGCCTGCGCCGGCTGGCCGGTCTGCAGAAGGGCGCCGCCGTGTTCGCCTACCCCGTGCGCGACCCCGAACGCTATGGCGTGGTCGAGTTTGACGCGGCCACCGGCAGGGCCATTGGATTGGAGGAAAAGCCGAAACAACCCCGTAGCCACTTCGCCGTGCCCGGCCTCTATTTCTTCGACGGCCAGGTGTGCGACCGCGCCGCCACGCTGAAGCCGAGCGCTCGCGGCGAACTCGAAATCACCGATCTGCTGCGACTGTATCTCCAGGACGGCGAACTGACGGTGGAACGGCTGGGCCGCGGCTTTGCCTGGCTGGACACCGGCACGCACCGCAGCTTGATTGAGGCGGCGAACTTCATCGAAGCCATCGAGGAACGGCAGGGCTTGAAGATCGCGTGCCTGGAGGAGATCGCGTGGGACAACGGCTGGATTGGCCGGGCGGAGGTCGAAGCCGCCGCCGCTGCAATGGGCAAAAGTTACTACGCCGACTACCTGCGCCGCCGGCTACAGGCGCACGTGTGAACCGACCGGGCTTGGCCATCGCCGCACGCCCACCCAACGGCCCCGGTTGATTTTGGGTTGCGGCGTTTTATCCTGTTCACCGATGAACAAGCCTTCTGCCGTAGCCATCCCGCCAACTGAGTCCGAACGACTGGCGCTGGCGCGGGAGGCCTTTCTGCGGTTCCACTCCCGTTGCTTCTGGTTCATGCGGCGGGACGCGCTGATCACCGAGCGGGAAATCCCCTACATTTGCGAGCGGTTGCGGGCCGACGGGGGGCGTCCCGGTTTTCTGCTGGCCGCCCGAATATGCCCATAGGCGATTTTGAAAAGGCGATACTCCGGTTGCTCGCGGCCAACCGGAACCCGGAGAGCTACGTGGCGGGGGCCACGGTGTTGCTGCGGGAGGAAAAGTCGCACCGCTGTTCCCAGGACATTGACCTTTTCCATGACACCGCCGAAAGCCTGCGGGTCGCGGCCGGGCAGGACGGTGCCCTGTTGGAGAAACATGGGTATGTGGTCGAGTGGGATGCGGTTCAACCCACGTTTCGCCGCGCCTTGGTTTCGCGCGGGGGACAAACCACGCGAATGGAATGGGCGTTTGATTCGGCTTTCCGGTTCTTTCCGGTCCAGCCGGATCCGGAAATGGGGTATGCGCTGAATTTTTGGGATGCCGCCACCAACAAGCTCCTGGCCCTCGCGGGGCGCGGCGAAGTGCGGGATTACCTGGATGTGCTGGAACTGGACCGCCACCACTTGAGTCTGGGAGCGCTGGCGTGGGCCGCCTGCGGCAAAGACGCCGGTTACACCCCGCAATTCCTCCTGGAAGAGGCGCAGCGGGTTTCGCACTACCCGGCCTCCCTGCTCACCGGCCTGCAATTGTGCGCCCCCGTGGACTTGGTGGCCTGCAAACGGCACTGGCTGGCGGCCGTCCGCCGCGCCTGGGAACTGTTTCGTCGGCTCCCCGCCGAAGAGGTCGGCTGCCTTTATCTGGATGCCGCGGGGCGGCCGGTGACGCCGGACCCGGCGGCGCCGCAATTCCCCATACTCCGGCGGCATTTTGGCCGCCTTCGCGGAGCCTGGCCGGTCATCCGGGAATAGGCTTCTGGGGCAGCCGGGGTCTCCGAAGTCGGACGGCTCGCTCATCGCTGACCGGCACTCAAGATCGCCTGTCTGGAGGAGATCGCCCGGGACAACGGCTGGATTGGCCGGGCGGAGGTCGAGGCCGCCGCCGCCGCGATGGGCAAAAGCCACTACGCGGAGTATCTGCGCCGCCGGCTCGCGGGCAAATAGGCTTCCATGAACGAAACTCCACGCCACACGGTTTTGCTCGGCAGTGCCGGGACGGGAACCGCTTTTGCGGCGGCTTGCGCCTTGCGCCGATTTTGGAGTCGGCAAGTCCGCATTATTGCGATGGACATCAATCCCCGGCACCTCGTAACGACCAGCCTGCTCGCTGATAAGTTCCACCAGGTGCCCTTGTCGGCCGATGCGGCTTTTCCCGCTGTGCTGCTCGAAATTGTTGGCCGGCATGCGGTGGACACCTATCTGCCCCTGTTCCCGGAGGAAATGATGCTCGCGGCCCGGTTGCGCGACGGAAAGCAATTTCAGGAGTCAGTGAAAGTTCTCGTTCCGTCGTTGGCCACGGCTCGCCTCTGCGCCGACAAGCTGGCCCTGTGCGAATTCCTCGCGGGCCACGGAGTGTTGACTCCGGAGACCGCGAGCGCGGCCAAACCGCTGAACGCCGACGAAGTGTTTTTGAAACCACGGGACGGAACCGGCAGCCGCGGGGCGCGGAAAGTGCGGCGGGCGGAACTGGCGGAAATCACCGGTGCCGCACCGGACCGGTGGCTCGTGCAGGAGATTTGTATGCCGCCCGAAGTGACGGTGGACGCGTTCATTGACGGTGGGGCGGGTTTTACCTGCGTGATCTGCCGGGAGCGAATCGAAATCAAGGCCGGGGTTTCCACCAAATGCCGGCTGTTCGAGAATCCGGAACTGACCCGTTTGGCTGCGAAACTCGCTGATGCCCTCGACCTCAACGGCTCTTTTTGTTTTCAAGTCATGCGCCATCCCGGTGGTTGGGCCGTTACTGACGTGAACCCACGTCCGGGGGCGGCGACGGCGATGTGCGCTGCCACCGGCAACGATTTCTTTGCCGCCACCTTCGCCCATTGCTGGGGCGAAGATGCGCGCGCCTTTTTCCGGCGCTTGAACAGCGAGCAGTATGTCACCCGGCAGTATTCCGAATTCGTGATGGGGGCCGGCGAATGATTGTTGCCCTTGATCTCGACGGGACTCTGATCTCGTGCGAGCCGCGTCAGTCCGCCGTTCTGCAGGCGGCGCTGACCCGGGTGGGCCATCAGGCCGAACCGCAGGAAGTTTGGCGGCACAAGCGTGACGGACTTTCTACGGAACGGGCCTTGATCCGGTGCGGCCTCGCTCCCGTTGCTGCCCATGCGGTGGCGGAACAATGGAGGGGCACCATCGAGGAACCCTTCTGGCTGTCGCTGGACCGGGTCCTGCCCGGGGTGGAAGCTGCGCTGGAGGCCATGCGCGCGGCGGGTGCGCGGTTGTGCCTGCTCACGGCGCGCAGCCGACCAGAATGGTTGCCGCAGCAGTTGACCCGGCTCGGCCTCGCCCCCGTGTTGCATGAGATGCGGGTGGTTCCACCGGAAACGGCCAGAGCGGACAAGGCCAATCAGTTGGTTGCTCTAAAAGTGGAGATCTTCTTTGGTGACAGCGAATCAGACTGGCGTGCCGCCCGCGACGCAGGCGTGCCATTTGTTGCGGTTTCATCGGGCCAGCGCAGCGAGCGTTTTCTTCGCGACCAGGGAATTGACCGCGTTTGCCCCGGTCTGTGGGAAGCCTGGAACGCAACGCCAAACGACCGCGTTGCCGGCCCATCGCGGTTCAGTATGTAAGCAACGTGAATTAGCCCCCATGAGCCTTGCCGACTGCCGCCTGATTGACCTGCCGAAGATTGCCGACCCGCGCGGCAACCTCACCTTCATCGAGGGCGGTCGCCACGTGCCGTTCGAGATCAAGCGGGTATTCTATCTATACGACGTGCCCGGCGGGGCCGATCGCGGCGGCCACGCCCTGAAGCAGTGCCACCAGTTTCTCATCGCCATGTCCGGCAGCTTCGACGTGATTCTGGACGACGGGCGGGAGAAGAAACGGGTTTCGCTCAATCGCTCCTACTACGGGCTGCATCTTCCGCCGATGGTCTGGCGTGAGATGGACAATTTTTCCTCCGGGGCCGTCTGTCTGGTGCTCGCCTCCGAGCCTTACAGCGAGGCCGATTACTACCGCAACTACGCGGATTTTCTCGCCGCCCTGCCATCCCGTTGATTTCTGCTTTCCGCTTTCCGCCTTTTTGTCATGCCGGTCCCCTTCAATGACTTTGTCTCGGCCTATCAGGAACTGAAGGCGGAATTGGATGAAGCCTACGCCCGCTTCATGCAGTCCGCCTGGTATGTGCTGGGCAGGGAGGTCGAGGCCTTCGAGCAGGAATACGCCGCTTACTGCGGCGTGAAGCACTGCGTCGGCGTGGGCAACTGCCTTGATGCCATGCATCTGGTGCTGCGCGCGTGGGGCATCGGTCCCGGCGACGAGGTGATTGTCCCCTCCAACACCTACATCGCCACCTGGCTGGCCGTCTCCTACGCCGGAGCCAACCCCGTGCCGGTTGAGCCGGATCCGCAAACCTACAACCTCAACCCCGCGCTGATCGAGGCCGCCCTCACCCCGCGCACCAAAGCCATTCTGCCCGTGCATCTCTATGGGCAAACTGCCGACATGGATCCGATCATGGCCCTGGCCGAAAGACACGGCCTGAAGGTGCTGGAGGATGCGGCGCAGGCCCAGGGTGCCCGTTACCGGGGCCGGCGCGCCGGGGCGCTCGGTCACGCGGCGGGCCACAGTTTTTATCCCACGAAAAACCTCGGGGCTTTTGGTGACGCGGGAGCGGTGACGACCGATGATGCAACATTGGCCGACAAGGTCCGCATGCTGCGCAACTACGGCTCGAGGCAGCGCTACTACAACGAGGTCAAAGGCTTCAATTCCCGGCTCGACGAACTCCAGGCCGCCTTTCTCCGCGTCAAACTCCGTCACCTCGACGAGTGGAACGCGCGGCGCGCCAAAATTGCCGGCTACTATTTGTCAGCCCTGAAATCGGAAATCGGAGATCAGTATTCGCAAATCGTCCTGCCCCACGTTCCCTCGTGGGCCGAACCGGTCTGGCATCTGTTCGTCTTCCGGCATCCGCAGCGCGACGCGCTGCAAAAGCATCTGGCCGCCGCCGGCATCGGCACGCTCATCCACTACCCCGTGCCGCCGCATCGCTCCGGCGCCTATGCGAACTTAAAATTCGAAACTCGAAACTCGAAACTCGACTTGGCCGAGGAACTGGCCAACACGGTGTTGAGCCTGCCGATGGGACCGCATCTGACCGTGGAGCAGGCAGAGACGGTGGTGGGCGCGGTGCGCAGTTTTCGTTCCTGACGAGATCGCCTTCATTCATGCCCGAGGTGCCACCCAGACCGCGCATCGCCCTGTTGCAACGGGCCATTGCGCATTATCGCTTTCCGCTTTTCGTGCGGTTGCATGAGCAATCCGCCTTTGAGTGGGTCTTCTTCTCAGACAAACACGACCAGCGTATCTCCACCGGTCTGCCTGCGGAGGATTTGCACCGCCTGCCGCATCACCCCATCCGCAATCGCTCCCTCTATGGGCCGATCACATGGCAGAGCGGCCTCCGGTTGCGCGGCTTCGATGGCCTCCTAATGGACCTCGGCTGGCCGATCCTTTCCAATCCCCGTTACCTGCTGGAAGCCCGCAGTCGGGGCATGGCCACCATCGGCTGGAGCAAGGGAATTCCCCAAGTGCCCGGCCAGCGGGAGTCCCCGGCAAAACGCATCTACCAACGCTTCATTCTTAGCCTGTGCGATGCGCTTGTGCTCTATGGGGAAATATCCCGTGGGTTTTTCCGGCAACTGGGTTTCCCGGAGAACCGGATGTTTGTTGCGCAAAACACAATTGATACGCGACGGATTGCTATTTCGCGGGATGCTGCCGTAAAGGCGGGGCGGACGCTCCGTGACCGTCTGCGGGTCGGTCAGCGCTTTGTATTCGGTTACTTGGGTGCCCTGATCTCCCGCAAACGGGTCGGTGACATCATCGCCGCCTTCAATCAAGCCCGCGCCGATGGTGATGATTGCGTTCTGGTTGTTGCAGGTGATGGTCCCGAGCGCACTGCGCTCGAGCGCGCCGCCCGGGCCAGCCCCTACCACGCCGACATTCTGCTGCCGGGGCGCATTCCCGCTGGCGAAGAAGACGGCTGGTTTCAATTATTCGACGCTTACCTCTCTTTTGCACAAGGAGGCTTAGGTATCCTCGAAGCCATGGCACACGGACGAGTGGTGGTCAGCACCCCGGAGCGCTACCCTGAAACCGAACTGCTGGTGGACGGGGACACGGCTCTCCTCGCGGGAGGTTTTTCCATTAACGCGTTTGCAACGGTGATGCGTCGCGCGTTCGCCAGCCGATCCTCCTTGGCCGCGATCGGGGAACGGGCTCGTGATTGCGTGCTGGCTCGCGCCACCCTGGAAAACATGGTCTGTCAGATTGACCGCGCAGTGGCCTGCGGATTGGCAAGGCATGGCCACAGCCAACACTTTCTCAATCATCCATGAACATCAGCATATTCGGACTCGGCTATGTGGGCGTGGTGACGGCCGGTTGTCTCGCTCGGAACGGCCATTCCATCATTGGCGTGGACGTTAGTTCAGATAAGGTGGCCGCAATCAATGACGGTCGAAGTCCGGTAATCGAAGATCAGCTTGAGGACCTGATTCGCGCCGGGCAGCGGGCGGGCCGGTTGCGCGCCAGCACTGATGCTGCCGAGGCGGTGACCGCCTCGGAAATGGCCATCGTCTGCGTCGGCACGCCATCGGCGTCGAACGGCTCCTTGAGCACGCGCTTCGTTGAGGGGGTGGTAGGCCAGATTGGAGCATTACTGCGTGGCCGGACATCGCCCTTCACCGTGGTGGTGCGGAGCACCATTCTGCCGGGCACCATGCGTGCGCTGGTGGTTCCCGCTCTGGAACGCGCCTGCGGTGGGGTGGCGGGACGGGAGTTCGAAGCCCTGTTTCATCCCGAGTTCCTTCGCGAGGGCACGTCGGTGAAGGATTTCGATGACCCGCCTAAAATTATTGTGGGTGAACGGGTAGCAGGGGCGGGGACGGGTTTGCTGGAACTCTATCGGGGAATGAACGCGCCTGTTTTCTCGGTCAGTTACGAAGTGGCGGAGATGGTCAAATATTGCGACAATATTTTCCACGCACTGAAAATCACCTTTGCGAACGAGATCGGCCATTTTTGCCACGCGCATGGGGTGAATAGCCGGGAAGTCATGGAGATTTTTTGCAGCGACACTAAATTGAACCTTTCCCCCCGCTACCTCCGCCCTGGGTTTGCGTTCGGCGGCTCCTGTTTGCCGAAAGACCTGCGGGCCTTTCTTTATGCTGCCAAGTTGCGGGACGTGAATACGCCAATGCTCGCGAGCGTTTTGCCCAGCAATAAATCTCAGATCGAAACCACCGCAGAGCGTATCCTTGCCACGCATGCGCGCCGAGTTGCTTTTTGGGGACTGGCTTTCAAACCCGGCACCGATGATTTGCGGGAAAGCCCCTTGGTCACCTTGGCAGAATTACTGACCGGCAAAGGTCTTGAACTTCGTATCCACGACGAATTTGTGAATTTCACGCGCTTGGTCGGCGGCAATCGGGCTTATGTTGAACAACATCTGCCGCATCTGGCAAAGCTGCTGGTGGCCGCCCCGGTGGAACTCGATGCATGTGAATTGGTTGTGCTCGGACATCCGGCTCCCCGAGAGCGGATCCAAGCATGGCTGGATAATAACCTCATGGTGTTTGACCTGACGGGCATGAAACAGCCGCCGACGCACCCTCGATTTCAGCAGGTTAACTGAGTGTCGCCCACTCTCTGCCCCCGCCGGTTCCGACTGTTTAACCCTCGTTTGCATATGGCGGAGACCGCTGTAATCCGGACGAATAATCCTTCGTCTTACGGCCGGATTCTCAAGTCCACGACCATCGTGGGCGGGGCGCAGGGAGTCAATCTGCTCATCGGGCTGGTGCGCACGAAGCTGGTCGCCTTGTTGTTGGGGCCGGCGGGGGTAGGATTGGTCGGTCTTTATACCTCGGTCACCGGCCTCATGAGCACGCTGTCCGGCCTCGGCATTGGCAGCAGCGGCGTGCGGCAGGTGGCGGAGGCGGCGGCCAGCGGCGACCACGAACGAATCGGGCGCACCGTGCGCGTGCTGCGCCGGGTTTGCTGGCTGACCGGCCTGCTGGGGACCGGGCTGACCGCCGCGCTGGCGTGGCCGCTGAGCCAGTGGACCTTTGCCAACGCCGACCACGCCGAGGCCATCGCCCTGCTGGGGCTGACGCTGCTGCTGGGAAGCATTTCGGGCGGGCAGATGGCGCTCATTCAGGGCGTCCGCCGCATCGGCGATCTCGCCCGGTTGCAGGTGTTTTCCGCCGTCGCCGGCACGGTCATCAGCGTGGGGCTGTATGCGTGGCTGGGGGAACGGGGCATCGTGCCAGTGCTGTTGCTGTCTGCCGTCATCAACCTGGGTGCGTCCTGGTGGTTCGCCCGCCGCGTGCCTGTGCCGCCGGCCACGGTCACCTGGGGCGAAACCTGGGGAGAAGCGCGCGGCCTCATCGGTTTGGGCATGGCGTTCATGTTAAGCGGCTTGCTGACCGCGGGCGTGGCACTGGTGGCGCGGGCGTGGATCCTCCGGGACCTGGGCGTCGAGGCCAACGGTTTCTATCAGGCGGCGTGGGGCATCTCCGGGGTGTTTGCGGGGTTCATTCTGCAGGCGATGGGCGCGGACTTTTACCCGCGCCTGACGGGCGTGGCCCACGACCATCCGCAAGCCAACCGGCTCGTGAACGAGCAGACCGAGGTCGGCGTCCTGCTGGCCCTGCCCGGGCTGCTGGCCACACTGTTGTTCAGCGCGTGGATCGTGCCGCTGCTTTACAGCCCCCAGTTCAAGGCTGCCGCCGAACTGCTGCCGTGGTTTGTGCTGGGCCTCTTTGGCCGCGTGTTGTCCTGGCCGCTTGGCTACATCCAACTGGCCAAGGGTGCCGCCCGCTGGTTTGCGGCCACGGAGCTGTTGTTTGCCGTCCTGCATCTGTTGTTCATCTGGGCGGGGCTGCGCTGGCTGGGGCTGTGGGGCGTGGCCCTTGCCTTTGCCGTGCTTTACCTGTGCTACACCGCCGTCATGCTCTGGGTGGGGCGGTGGCTGACGGGCTACCGTTGGTCCCGTGGCGTGGTCAAGCTGCTGCTCTGGTCCGGTGGCGCGGTTCTGCTGGCCTTCGCGCTGGCCCGGGGAGCGACGCCCGGATTCCAGGCCGCCCTGGGCGGCGTGCTGGTGGGCGTGACCGGCTATTTTTGCCTGCGACAACTGGCGCGACGGCTAGGCCCCGATCACCGCATCAGCCGGCTGCTCGTCCGGCTGCCTGGGTTTTCGGCGCGAAACCCGGGCCCCATGTAGCGCAGGCTGCCAGCCTGCGGGTTCCTGGGGCTGCCAGCCCGAGAACAGGACGAGGATGGAAGATCGAACCCGAATTGCTGAGTGGGCCGGGGACAAGAAAACGGG